>DASTTS010000481.1:0-7639 GCA_035760085.1 Pyrinomonadaceae bacterium | reverse complement strand
ACGATCGCCATCAGCAACGCCGCGGCCAGCACGGCACACGAAACCAGAGTCTTTCGCAGCGTGACTCGATTTCGTCGCGCGGGAGAAGCAACGGCGGATGATGCGGTTGTGATCATTTGCCGAAGGCGTCAGGATGTAGCGCGTGGGCCATCTCTTCGAGCCCGGTAACTGAACGTGGTCCAGGTCGAGCGAGGTGATCGTCGTTGATCTTGTAGACGCGGCCACGCAGCACTGCCGGTGATTGGCGCAGTGCTTCCGCGACGTTTGCATTTGCTTCGCCCATCGATCCGCCGCTCGGCAGGATGATTGCGTCCGGTCTCGCAGCGAGGGCTGATTCGTTGCTGTACTTGGGCCACGCGCCTGGAACATCAGCGGTCACGGAAGCTGCTCCCGCGCGACGCATCAGATCGGTGACAAACGCGTCGTGTCCGGCGGTATAGAGCGGCTCGCCGGACACTTGATAAAACACACGTACCGGTTGCTTCTGCTTCACGGCTTGTTCGACCGCGTTAGTTCGGTCGCGCAGCTTCTGCACGAGCAAGTTTGCCTGGTCCTTTTCGCCGACGATCTCGCCGATCTGTCCGATCGATCTAAACACTCCTTCGAGATCGTGCGGGTCAGTGACAAACACCGCGATGTTCTGACCCTGGAGTTGTTGTGTAAACACTTCGAGCTGTGACGAGGTCGAGACGAGGACCACCTGCGGCTTCAACGCGATGATTCGTTCGAGACTCGGATGCAGCGTGTCGCCGACTTCAGCAACTGCTTTTGCTTCCGCGGGAAAGTCGCAATAACTCGTGCGTCCGACCAGCCGATCACCGGCTCCGACAGCAAAAACGATCTCCGTGAGATTCGGCGCAAGTGAAACTACGCGATCGACTACCGCGGGAATGCCAACTCGCCGTCCGGCATCGTCAGTAATCTCTCGAGCGACATCGTAGTTTAGAGCTCGTTTCGGAGTGCAAACAGCAAACAACGCGAGGCAGACAACAATTGCCAGCCTCACAAATTGAACCAAAGAGTCGCGCGGAGGGAACACAGACCGCACATATTAAATCATTTGCGCTTTTTCTGCCTTTTTGTGGCTAACACTTTTTTCCAGTAAGATGCCTCGCAATGATCAAAACAGTCGAGTGGACAAAAGACGGCGTGCGCATGCTGGACCAGCGCTTGCTGCCATCCGAAGAAACCTACCTGATGCTCCGTTCTTACGACGAAGTAGCCGAGGCTATTCGCAAGATGGTTATTCGCGGCGCCCCGGCGATCGGGGTTTCGGCCGCGATGGGGATCGCGCTCGGTGCGAGCCAGTCAGTGGGAACGTCGGTCGCTGATCTCGAAGACGACCTGCTCTACATCTGCGACGTGATGGGCAAAACTCGTCCTACAGCAGTCAATCTCTTCTGGGCCATCGAGCGGATGCGCGCAACTTTCCAACGAAACAAACACCTCAACGACGTCGAACAGGTTAAGAAAGCGCTCGTCGCGGAAGCACTCGCAATCTTCGATGAAGACATCACCGCCAATCGCGCGATCGGTCATCATGGTGGACCACTGATTCCCGACGGCGCCACAGTACTCACACACTGCAACGCGGGTGCACTCGCTACTGCCGGCGATTACGGCACGGCTCTCGGCGTGATCCGCGGTGCTCGCGATGCTGGTAAAAAGGTTGCGGTAATTGCCGACGAGACGCGACCATTTCTCCAGGGCCTCAGGTTAACAGCGTGGGAGCTGGCAAAAGACGACATTCCCGTGACAGTGATTACTGACAACATGGCGGGTCACGTGATGAAGAGCGGTAAGGTTGATGCAGTTGTGGTCGGTGCCGATCGCATCGCGGCAAATGGCGACACGGCAAACAAGATTGGAACGTACATGGTCGCCGTTCTCGCACGTGAACACAGTGTGCCGTTCTACGTCGCGGCGCCGATGACTACGCTCGATCTGTCGTTAGCTTCGGGCGATGAGATCCCGATTGAGGAAAGAGATTCGATGGAAGTGACGCACATCCGCGAACACCAGCTTGCACCGGACGGAGTGAATGTTCACAATCCGGCGTTCGATGTGACGCCGCATCAATTCATCACGGCGATCATCACTGACAGAGGTGTGGCGCGGCCGCCTTATATCAAAAGCTTGAAGAATTTAGCCGCGGATGAACGCGAATGAACGCGAATCCGCGTTCATCCGCGGCTAAATCTACTTCCCTTCCACCACTCGATGGTGCGTTGGAGTCCCTCGCGTAGCCCGACTTTCGATTCGTAGCCGAGAAACTCCTGCGCGAGTTTTATATCGGCGAGACTGTGCTTCACATCACCGACACGCGGTTCTTTATATTCCGCCGTCACGTCCTGTTTGCCGGTGAGGTCCTTCAACTCCGCGAGCAGCTCGTTCAACGTGATTCGCTGCCCATTCGCGACGTTGATAACTTTGCCTGACGCTTCTTTCGATGACGCAGCACTCAGATTCGCCGCGACAACGTTGTCGATGTAAGTGAAATCGCGCGATTGCTCACCATCGCCATAGATCACGGGTCGCTCACCTGACAACAACGTACTGATAAACCGTGAAACGACGCCCGAATACTGCGAACCCGGATCCTGTCTTGGACCAAACACGTTGAAGTAACGCAGCGATACGGTCTCCAAACCGTAGACGCGCGTAAACACCTGGCAGTAATACTCGCCAACCAGCTTCGCCACTGCATAAGGTGAGAGCGGATCCGGCAGCATCTGCTCAGCCTTCGGCAAGGTCGGCTGATCGCCGTACGCAGAGCTCGAAGCTGCGTAGACCACACGCCTGACGCCGGCGTCGCGTGCGGCCACGAGTAATGAAAATGTTCCGTCAACCGAGGCGATGTGCGTCTGTCGTGGCGCCTCGACCGAACGTGGCACTGACGGAATTGCCGCTTCGTGAAAAACTACGTCCACACCGTCGAGTACCTTCTTCAGCAGCGCTTCATCAGCGACGCTGCCCTCGATGAAGTCGAGATCGCCCCCGATCTCCTCGAGGTTCTCACGATGGCCGGTCGATAAGTCGTCGAGCACGCGCACGCGCGCGCCACCGGCCATGAGCGCCGCGGCGATGTGTGAACCAATAAAACCTGCTCCTCCGGTTACCAGTGCTGTTCTCGTCAATGGCATGCGCTTGTTTTACCTGCCCACCCCAACGTATTCGAACCCAAACTCTCGCATGTCTTCCGGCTCGTAGATGTTGCGCAAGTCGGCGATCTTAGGCGTCGTCATCAGGTCGCGAATGCGAATCATGTCGAGCGCTCGAAACTGATTCCACTCGGTCACGAACACGAGCGCGTCTGCGCCTTTGACCGCTGCGTACTCGTCGTCGGCATAGGCGATCTCCGGCAGCACTTTCATGGCTTCGTGTTTTGCCACCGGATCGTATGCACGGATCTTCGCGCCCGCTTCGAGCAGGCTACGAATGATTCCGACGGCTGGCGCTTCGCGCATGTCGTCAGTCTCCGGTTTGAAAGCGAGTCCGAGCACGGCGATCGTCTTGCCCTCGAGTGGGCCAACCAGCTTCCGGATCTTTGTCAGCATCAATTCGCCTTGCCGGTTGTTCACTTCGATCACGGCGTCGACGATCATCGAAGCGGAATCGTATTGTCGAGCTACAGAAGACAGTGCGCGTGTGTCTTTCGGAAAACACGAACCACCAAAACCTGGTCCAGGATGCAGAAACTTGCTGCCGATACGTTTGTCCATGCCGATGGCGCGGGCCACGTCGTGCACGTCGCAACCAATCTTGTCGCAGAGATTCGCGATCTCGTTGATGAATGAAACCTTCATCGCGAGAAACGCGTTGGCGGCATACTTCGTGAGCTCCGCTGCTTCGAGCGAAGTGATCACAAACGGTGCTTCGATCAGGTAAAGCGGGCGATAGAGATCCTTCATGATCGCAATCGCTTCTTCATCACGACTGCCAATCACGACGCGATCGGGACGCATGAAGTCGTTAATCGCGGCGCCTTCTCTTAGGAATTCCGGGTTCGAGACGACGCCGAAGTTTGCGCGTGTTTTCTTGCGCTCGCTGATCAGCGCGCGAAGGTGTTCGCCGGTTCCGATAGGCACAGTCGATTTCGTGACGATGACCTTATAACCGTTCATGTAGTCGGCGATAGACAAGGCCGCTTGTTCGACGAAACTGAGATCGGGTGATCCGTCAGGTTTTGGCGGTGTGCCAACGGCGAGAAAAATGACGAGCGCCTGTTCTACTGCTTGTTTGACGTCGGTGGTGAATCTGAGGCGTCCGGCGTTGGTGTTCTTTAAGACGAGATGCTCGAGCCCCGGCTCGTAGATCGGCATGACGCCCTTGAGCAGTCGTGCGATCTTGTCTTCATCTACATCGACGCAGGTGACATCGACACCAAACTCGGCAAAGCATGCTCCGGTAACAAGACCTACATAACCGGTACCAATAACTGCAATATGCATTAGCTACTTCTTCTCTGCGTTGCCTCTGCGTTCTCTGCGCCCCGGCGGTTAATGCGGCTAACTAACCGCAGAGACGCAGAGGCGGCGCAGAGGATATCCTTACAATCAAAACCTTGCGGGTCACGCGTCTGAATTCGCGTGACCCGCAAGGTGAATTTAGCTGACCGCAGCGCTGGTTACCAGTGCCACAGTGTTTTTACTCAAGCCGAACGATCTGCGAGCTTACTTGGTCGGGCTGACTACGGTAACACTGCCGCCGAAGTTAAGGTCGTTATTGTGGAACGCGGCGTAAAGCACACCCGCCACTGCGCCACCGACAGCCAGCAGCAACACGGCCAACGCGCCGCCGCTCAAACCATCGTCATCATCGTCGCCCTGAGGGTTCGGTGTTCCGGCAGTGGCACTCTCACCAGCAGCAATCTGCTTAACGGCGCCACCGGCCTTGAACTGAGCCAGGCCCGCAAGGGTCGCAACCGAAGTGCGTCCACGTGAAGCACTGACAGTGAACGTCGTTGGCTGAGTTCCATCGACAACAACCGTGCCGTCTTTGGTCGTCAAGTTAACGGTGGTTCCGGTTAACGTTGACACTTGAGCACTACCAGTCTCGAGCATTGCCGTGATGCTGTTCTCCGCAAAACTGAGGCGAAGATTGCTGTTGGGTGCGAGTTCGACCCGGCCGACCTTGCTGATGCTAACTGAAGCGCTGCTTTGAGCCGCGGTGCTGATTGTTGAGTCTGAGAAAACCGTGCCCCCGGAAATCACCTTTTGGCCGTTCACAGTGACTTGTCCGGAAACGGATAGCTCGCCTGACGCCTTGGCGCCCGGCGCCGCCAATACCACCATTGAGTAAACACTCAAAACGGCAACCGCCACAGCAGTCGCGAGGGACTTGCGGCTCCAAGATTTGCTGATCATTAACTTTCCTCCCGTATAGTGAAACACAAAGGTCTTAATTGCGTACCGCGACGGCCGAACAGTCGTGGGAAATACAATGGGTTTGTTAGCAACCGAGTTAAGGCCGTTAATGCATGGGAATTATGGCCTCGAAGCCACTAACATGGTTTTTATTACACTAATACAAGCCCTCTGTCAACAATCATTTGGCTTAACTTTGCCACAAATCTGTGTCAGGCGAGTTGGGCCACAAATGCCACAACTGGATAGGCCTGAGCGGGCACAGTACCGAGCGCTACCGCGCTCGGTACCGTGCCTACCCGGTAGATGTTTACGGACGGACGGCGGCTGAGGATTTCTCGTTCAGTTCGGCCTGTTCGTAGGGGTCGAGGCGCGCAAAGAGGTAAAAAGTCTCACCAACCCGGACCGCGCCGAGGAACCGGAACGTGTTGCGCAACACTTCCCCCGCTTTCAAACCCGCGGCCCGAGGCGGATTGGACCCGAAAAGCAGGCTCATCTCGTCCGCGGAAACAGCCTCAAGCTCCGGCAGGTAGTCGTTGTGAGTTTCGCGCGCCAGCTTGATCGCCATCTGGCGTAAAGCTCTGATGCGATTGGAATTGTGTCGATAATAATTCGCGCTTACTTCTCGCCGGCTGGCCCGATCGTCTACCACTTCCTGCTCGTTTTTGAGGTAACCAAGGTAAGCACGGACTACTGGACCAAATTCGTCATCTGAAGCGCGAGGTCCCTGGAAGGCATTGGCAGACGTGAGCGCGCAGAAAGCAAGCAATAGAAAAGCGGAAATTCTTCCCCTGGTAGTCGCCATCGTTTTGCTCCTGGCGGGAGGAAATCCTGTATTTTTATTGTGACCGCAGGATTATACCAGCCCGCTTGCTAACTAAATTGCGCGCGTCTTTCGGCAATGTTACATTGATCTTCGATTTCCGTTAAGCGGCATGTCTTCTTCAGATCCTCAAGCACCTTCTGCGGTCAAGAGCGTTGCCCTCGGTGTTTGCGGCGGTATCGCGGCCTATAAAGCTGTCGAAGTGCTGCGTGGATTACAGCGAGCAGGCTGCACTGTCCGGGTCGCAATGACGAAGCGGGCCTGCGAGTTTGTGCAGCCGCTGACGTTTCGCGCGCTTTCGGGAAGTCACGTTATAGTCGACGATTACGCGCCCGATAATCCTGATCCAATAGCGCACATCACGTTTTCTCAAACCGTCGATCTGCTGGTCGTCGCGCCCGCCACCGCGAATATCATCGCGAAGTTTGCGAATGGCGTCGCGGATGATTTTCTCAGCTCGACATACCTCGCGTGCACCGCACCCGTCCTGATTGCGCCCGCGATGAACACCACGATGTGGGAACATCCCGCGACGCAACGCAACCTCGAAAAACTTCGCGCAGACGGAGTTCACTTTGTTGAGCCTGATGCGGGCGAGATGGCGTGTGGAACGATTGGACCGGGACGACTGAGTGAGCCTGAACGCATCGTCCAGGCAGCGCTTGAGATACTTGGGCGCTCGCAGGTTGCGAAGGATTTAGCAGGTGAGCGATTCCTTATCACTGTAGGCGCGACTCGTGAAGAGATCGATCCGGTGCGGTTTATTTCGAATCGATCATCAGGGAAGATGGGCTTCGCGCTTGCCGAAGCGGCGATGAGACGTGGTGCGGCGGTGACTGTCGTGAGTGGTGTTACGACTGTCGATCCGCCGGCAGGTGTACGAGTGGTGAAGGCGTTGTCGGCTGAGGAGATGTTGAAGGCGGTTGCAAGTGAAGCCGGCAAGGCTTCGGTGTTTATCGGCGCGGCGGCGATTGCGGACTATCGTCCGGCGCAACGCGCGGCACAGAAGATTAAAAAATCAAATGAGTCGATAACGTTGACGCTGGAGCGCACGCCGGATGTGTTGTCGCAAGTGGCAGCGTCACGTGCGAATGGAATGCTCGTGGTTGGATTCGCGGCAGAAACCGAGAATGTTCTGGAGAATGCGAAGGAGAAACTGCGAAGCAAGAAGCTCGATGCGATTGTGGCGAATGATGTGAGTCGTGCGGATGCGGGGTTTGATACAGAGACGAATAAGATCACGATTATTACAAATGAGGATTCGATTGAGTTGCCGGTGATGTCGAAGGGTGAGGCTGCCGATCGAATTCTCGATGCTATAGTAGGGATTAGAGGAAGTCGTTAGACAGGATTTCAGGATTTGACAGGATTGGCAGGATAAGTGAGTAAAGAACTGCGGGACATTATTGTTGAGACGAAAAAGCAGCTCGAGCACTTGCGTGTCCTCGGT
>DASTTS010000480.1:0-5291 GCA_035760085.1 Pyrinomonadaceae bacterium | reverse complement strand
CGAAACGTCACGGAAATCCTCGAACGCTCGCGCACACCTGCCGGATCGCACGGTTGGGTGCAGGTGATCGAAGTAATGGGGAGGCACGCGGGTCATCTCGCGCTGTGGTCGGGCGTCGCGGGCCAGGCGCATATGATACTGATCCCGGAACATCCGTTTCGGTATGAAAGAGTTTTTCAGTTGCTCAGTGCGCGGCTCGGTGAGCCGGATCTCACGCGACGCTTGTTACAACGACCGCGCTACTCTGTGATCGTGGTGGCGGAAGGTGCGTCTGCTGAGGGCGGCGAGCTGGTGACGCTTGACGATCGTCGCGACAGTTTCGGACACGTGCGACTCGGAGGCGTGGGCGAGGTGCTGGCGAAACGGATCGCGGCCGAGACTCCGTATGAATCACGTGCGGTCGTGTTGGGACACCCGCAACGCGGTGGGCCGCCGAGCCCGATCGATCGGATCATGGGAATGATGTTTGGCGCGCGGGCTGCGGAAGCGGTGGTCGAGGGACGCTTCGGTACTATGATCTCGGCACGCGGAATCGCGCCGGCGTGTGATTTCTCGCTCGTGGATCTTTCAAACGTGCAGGGGAAGATGACTCTCGTAGATGTGGAGAGGTATTACGATACGGAGCGTTATCACCTGAAAGACATTGGAATGTAGAGAGCTTTTCTCGCGCAAAGACGCAAAGGCGCAAAGAAGACCCAAGGGCTCCCGGAGCGCTTCGCGTCTTCTTTGCGCCTTTGCCTTTGCGCGAGAAATCTTTCTGCGCCTTGAATGGCTCTTCATGCGTCAGGCGACGCAAGAAGACCCAAGGGCTCCCGGAGCGCTTCGCGTCTTCTTTGCGCCTTTGCGCCTTTGCGCGAGAAATCTTAGTTCTGCGCCTTGAATGGCTCTTCCTGCGTCAGGCGACCGTGAACTCGCGCCACCAAATCGGGTATCGTCAGATCGTCGCTCGACTTCGGCACGATCTTCGGATCGGGCGCGATCACGGGACGGATCATCTTCTGCTGTAACTGCTCGCGCGCGTCCATCATCCAGCCGAACCCGCGGAAGATGTAAGTCAACAGCGTTCGATCCGGTTCCTCAATTCCCAACGCTTCCTGCACACACCACGCGCCAAAATCAGTGTTAGCCGTCAACCGCAGCGGTGGACTGTCTTCTTTCCCCGGCTTCAGCACGCCATTCACAAACGCCGTCAAATAGATCAACCGCGCGATCGACAAACGCTCGTGCTGCCTTTCCGAGATACTCAACTGTCCTGCGTCGATTGCCTTGAACACCGGATCGATATAGATCGCGGGCCGCGGATCCTGTTGCACCTGATTGCCTCTGCCCGCCGCCGCGATCTCCGGATGACCGAACGTCGGCAGCCCACCAGTTAACATCTTCGTTTTGATTCGTTCACCACGCTGCTCCGGCGTCAAAGACTCGAGCTCCTGAACGAAGTCTGACATGTCGTGAATTGCACCGAAGTGTCGTGCACCATCGAGCGCCATCTGCGACGCGATGAAGAAATCAGCAACTGCGAACGTGTGCAATGTCGCCATGTAACGCGCCACCATGCTCGAGCCGGCGGAACCATGATGGATCTGAATCGTACCCATGCGCTCGAGGATCTCGCGCTCGTGCTCGTTTGCGTGATGGCCGAGAATCAAACTGTAACTAATCTGAAATGCGTTTCGCTTTTGCTTCGACTCCTCGTCGATGAACTGCCGCGTCGACCGGGCCAACTCGTCTTCAGTAATCTGCGAATTGTCGAACAGCAAATGATTCATGTAAGCCGACACACCGCCAACCGCCACGTTCGCCATGTGCACCGAAATCATGTCGATGAGCATCGACTCGGGATCGCGCTCGTCGTGCATGCCTCGATCCTGGTGTTCTTCGCGACCCTGCTTGGCTTTGCTGAGTATCGAAAAGTGGTGTATTGCGACTTCCGGACCGAGCCCTGGAAACTGTTTCACAAACGCCGCAACCTCTTCGATTAACGAACCCGAAACACTCTGGAAATACTGCTGATCTATAAAAGCGGCAAGCTCTTTTGAATCTCCTGATGAGCCGAAAAGTCCCGTATAAATGACGTCGATTGGACCAACCTTGCCGGCTACGATGTCCGACTCGGGCACAGTGCCGCGAATCGTAAACGATCTGATGTCGAGAGTGATGGTGGTTCCGTTGCAATCGACTGGAGTGTGGTGCAACACCGGATTCGCGATGATACCGGTCGAGGCGGGCATGGTGGAAAAGTAACCGAGTGTGGTGGCGATTTGCTTTTCACCGAGCTCGTCCGCCCGCGCGATTGCTTGTTTTACGGGATTATGGTCGGGCGGCGGCGGGTTCACCGCGAAAATCTTGTCCGTCGAATCTTCTTCCATGTTAGGCCGAATTCCTTTTTTGGTCTAAGAATAGCGATTCTTGCGCTCTGCGTAAACTCTGCGACCTCTGCGCCTCTACGGTTAACGATAGTCAAAAGGAACAGTGCACCGCCGAGGCGCAGAGGGCGCAGAGAAGTTGTGGACTAATCGAAGCAAGCAAAGTATATTTACGCCGCTCGATTTCTACGTCTGCATATCTCACTTAACCACTAGAGCCCGAGTCTGAACTATGCCAAGAGCCTCACTAATCGCCACTCTCTTTGAGCCTCCGTCAGCGGATGGAGCGGAATTGACTGCGCTGCCGGACGCGGTTGAATGGTTGGAAGTGCCTGGCTGTCGCGTGGGCGACATCGATCCCGAATGGCTGCGTGATCATTTTAAAGGCCGGCTGCTCTATTCGTTCAGGACTGAAGACGGTGGTGCATTAAATCGTTCTGAACGACTGAAAACTGCCGCGCGCTTCTATGATCGACTCGAGCTGGAAGTCGAAACAGATGTTTCGGAAGAGTTGTTAGCAGTTGTTCCGCCAGAAAAGAGACTCGTTTCGTGGTATGGAAAAGTTAACGATCTATCGGAGCTGAACGATCGCTTCGCGCAAGTCTCCTCGGTTCCGGCCGCCGCTTACAAGATCGTCACGACTGCCGACACGATCGCGGAAGAGTTTCTGCCGCTTTCCTTACTGAAATCACTGAACCGCACGGATACGATCGCGTTTGCAAATGGTCCACTCGGTTTCTGGAACCGGATCGTTGCCTTGCATCTCGGCGCGCCCGCGATCTTTGGACTTGTCGCGGGCGGTTCGATCGCCGAGATGGAACCGTCAATCGGCAAGTTGATCGCCGATTACGGACTGCCTGAAGTCGCTCCGGCGAAAGAATTGTTTGCCATCATCGGCAATCCGATCTTCCATTCGCTCTCGCCGCGGTTGCACAATGCGTCTTATCGCGCGATAAACCATACGGCGTTGTTTGTGCCTTTGCGTGTTCCTTCGTTTGCCGGGTTCTGGCGCGATTTTGTCACGTCGAAAAAGCTGGATGAGTTTGGATTGCCGATCAACGGCATGACTGTCGCTTCACCGCACAAGGAAGAAGCAGTGTTGACGGCGAAGACCGTCAGCGGCATGGTGCAGCAGACTGAAGCTGCAAACATACTCGTGCGTAACAACGGCTGGTGGGCTGCGGATACGACTGATCCGGATGTGGTCTATAGTGTCAGGGTAAAAGAAAAACGCGCGGCTGTGATCGGCTGCGGCGGCGCCGGACGTGCGATTGCCGCAGCGCTCGTTCAGTCGGGCGCGGGCGTGACCTTGATCAACCGCGGCGCCGAGCGCGGCGAACACGCAGCAGCGTTGCTCGGTTTGCCGTACATTCCCTTGCGTGACTTCGACGCTGAAGGTTACGACATTGTCGTGAATGCCACGCCCGTCGGACGCGACACGGATGAGGCGCCGTTCGAAGTCGAGCGACTCGGCAACGACGCAGTCGTGATCGATCTCGTTTACGGCTCACGTCCGACGCCATTAGTCGGCACCACTCGCGCACGCCGCCAACTTGCGATCGACGGTCGCGACGTTCTCGTGACGCAAGTGAGCCGCCAGTTCCGGTTGATGACAGGCAAAGAAATGCCACTCCCGCAAATCATGAAAATCCTGTAAATCCTGTAAATCCTGTCTAATGACAACCACGGCCACAAAACCTGATCCCTACGCGCAGCTCGATCTCGATACCGGGCAACAAGATCTGATCAACCGCGTCAGCGTGCTTGCACGCGAGAATTTCGCATCACGTGCGGCCGAATACGATCGCACCGCCACGTTTCCCGCGGAAGACTTCGACGATCTGTTTCGCGCCGGGCTGCTCGCTCCAGTCGTGCCGAAGGAACACGGCGGCTACGGTCTTGGCCCATACACGGGCGAGGTTTTCACGCTCTGGATGATGACGAAGGAGATCGCGCGTGCCGACCTGTCGCTCGCGCGTTGCTGGGAAGGTCATGTCAATTCACTCGTCCTCCTTGACGGCATGGCGACTGAAGATCAGAAGTCGCGCTGGTTTAAGGGCGTTGTCGAGCGTGGCGAGAAATGGGTGGCGTGGAGCGGTGAGCCGCAGGCACGCAAGCCCGGTGAACAGGCGCGCTTCGGCACCACGGTCGAGAAAGTCGACGGTGGTTACATCATCGACGGCAACAAAGCTTTTGCAACGAGTGCGGGCGGCGCGCAATGGGCGATACTGCTCGTCAACACGGCTGGACCAGGCGGCGTCAGGCACGTCGATGCTGCGAGTGGCGATTCAGTGTTAATGATGGCGTGCAATCTCTCCGATCCGAGTGTCGAAATCGACACTTCGTGGTGGGACCCGATCGGAATGCGTGCCACCGCCAGTCATTTGGTCCACTTTCGCAGGACGTTTATCCCCGACGACGATTTGATCGGTTACCCGGGACAATATTTAAAGGAGGGCTGGCAGACGTGCTTCATTCCACACTACGCCGCCACCTTCCTTGGCGCCGCCGAAGCGGCCTACGATTACGCGCTCGACTACATCACGTCGCAGAACAAGATCCAGGATCCGTACGTGCAGCATCACCTCGGACAGATGTCTGTGAATGTCGAGACAGCGCATTTGTGGCTGCGACACGTCGCGCGATTGTGGGAAACGGGCAGGTATCTCGAAGCGCAGATCGCCGGCAGCCGGGCGCGACACGTTGTCGAACATCTCGCGGAAGACACGGTCAAGCAGTGTATTCGCGCTTGCGGCGCGCGCTGTTTAATCCGTCCGAGTTCGCTCGAGCGCGTCTACCGCGATCTGTCTTTTTACGTTCGTCATGACAATGACGATCAAATTCTCGCAACTATTGGTAAATCGATACTGGGTCTGACTCACGATCCCTCGTTCTATAAACCATAGGATCGTTTTGTAGGGGTGG
>DASTTS010000479.1:0-3013 GCA_035760085.1 Pyrinomonadaceae bacterium | reverse complement strand
GCCCGCGGTGAAGACTCGCTCGCGTTGCGTCGCATTCAGGAGATACTCGACAAAGCACTCGCCAAGACGCCGCAGGAGCGTTATCAAAAGATTGAAGACATGCGCAGCGAACTCCAGGAGGTCCTGCGTGACATCGAGGTCGACAACAGCGTCGGGAGAACGCTGACCGATGTACCCACTACAACGGCAGTACCGCGTCTGATCGCGGCAAACACGTTTTGGACCACGCCGCACAAGATCACTATTGCGGCCGTCGCGGTCCTCGCGATTGTCGCGCTCGCACTGATAGCTTTTCGCCGCAACCCGCAGGCTGAACTCGATTCGACCATCAACTCGCTCGCAGTCTTACCCTTCACCAACACCGATCCAAACAATGAATATCTCTCCGATGGCATCACCGAGAGCCTGATCGACAGTCTTTCGCGAGTTCCGAACCTGAAAGTGAAGTCGAGCAGTACTGTCTTTCACTACAAAGGTCGCGAGACCGATCCGAAAAAGATTGGTCGTGAGCTCGGTGTGCACGCGTTGTTGTCGGGCACAGTCTCGCAAGCCGGCGATGATCTGTTGGTGAGTGTTGAGCTGATCGACGTGCGCGACGATAGTCACATCTGGGGCGAGCGTTACGGTCGAAAAGTTTCGGAAGTCGTGGCCCTGCCGCAGCAGATCTCGCGCGACGTGTCGCAGAGATTGCGCTCCCGCACAGACAACATGGACCACGCGCAGCTAACGCGTAACTATTCGCCCGACTCCGAAGCGTATCGTCTCTACTTGCAGGGGCGTTATAACTGGAACAAGCGCACGGTCGAAGGACTGATAAACGGCATCGACTATTTCGGCAAAGCGATTCAGCGCGATCAGGACTATGCCCTCGCTTACGCCGGACTCGCCGATTGTTACCTGCTGCTGAACGTCTATAACGTTACTTCGGCTAACGACTCGTACCCGAAAGCTGAGGCTGCATCACGAAAAGCGTTGTCGATCAACGAGAGTCTCGCTGAGGCTCACACTGCGCTTGGTTTTGTCCTTTACCGTTATCATTTGAAGTGGGCAGAAGCAGAGGAACACTTCAAGAAAGCGATCGCGCTCAATCCAAACTACGCGACCGGCCACCAGTGGTACGCAAGTTTACTTGCCGCCAGCGGCAGATTGAACGAAGCCGTGGTCGAGGCGAAGACTGCGCACGAGCTGGAGCCGTTCTCATTCACGATCTACAGCGACTACATTCGCGGCTTGTATTATGCAGGCCGGCTTGACGAAGCTCGCAAGGAGTCGCTAAAACTCATGGAAACCGATCCGGGCTTCGTGCGCGCGCATTACGAGCTCGGTCTTGTTCTTGAAGAAGAAGGCAAGCTCGAGGAAGCGATCAACGAATTCAAGCTCGGCTTAAAGCAAATGCCTGACAACGTGGCGGGGCTGACGGCGTTGGGCCATGCACAGGGACGAGCAGGTAGAAGAGCCGAGGCGGAGAAGGTGATCGCGAGACTTCAGGAGCTCTCAAAGCAGCAGTACGTTTCGCCATTTCAAACTGCGGTAGTTTATGCGGGGATGGATGAGCGCAAGCTCGCGCTCGACTGGCTCGAGAAGTCGCGCGACGAGCGGTTCAACTGGTTGCCGTTCATTAAAGTCGATCCAGTGTTGAAGAACTTGCGTGACGAGCCGCGGTTTGTGGAGTTAGCCAGGTCTTTAGAACGCAGATAAACGCGGATAGAAAAACCCGATTTATGAATATTTCACGACGACAGTTTCTCGCGAGTAGTGCGAAGTCGGCGGTGGCGGTGACGCTTTTGCACTCGTTTACGCCGGCGCGTGTGTTGGCCCAGGCGGCGGCGGTGCAGCCCGTGTTTGCGCGGCTCGATGAATTCATCGCGCGCCACATGCGCGAGACGGGTGCGCCCGGAATGACACTCGCGCTCGCCAATCGCGACGGCCTGGTGAGGGTTTCGACTTACGGTTATGCCGACACGAAAGCCGGCCTGCGTGTGGTGCCGGAAACGATGTTTGAGATCGGCTCGATCTCGAAATCGTTCGTGGGACTCGCGCTGATGCAACTGCGCGACGAGGGAAAACTGGATCTCAATAAACCGATTGTCGAGTATCTGCCGTGGTTGAAGATCAACTCCAGGTTCGCGGCGATCACCACGCATCACATTTTGACTCATACCGCCGGATTACCCGGCGCGCCGCTGCTGCTCGACGCGCTGCTCGGTGAACTGTGGACCGCGTACGAGCCGGGCAAGCGTTTTCTTTACTCAAACACCGGCTACAACATCCTCGGCTTTCTGATCGAAGCGATCGACAAGCGTCCGTTTGCCGAAGCGATGCGTGCGCGCATGCTCGCGCCGCTCGGGATGACGGCGAGCTCGCCCATCATCACCACGAATCTGCGCAAGGTGATGGCGATCGGCTACGAGCCGCTTCAGGAGGGCAAACCGTATTCGGTTCATGAGCCACTCGGTGAAGCGCAGTGGGTCGAAGTCGATATCGCTGCGGGCAGTGTCGCTTCAACGCCGGCCGACATGGCGAAGTACATCCGCATGTTGCTCAATCGCGGCGCGCTGCCGAAGGGACGTCTGATCTCGGAAGACAGTTTTGCGTTGTTCACGAAGCCTGCGATCGACTCGCCGTATCGTGGTGAGCCGGCGTCGTATGGTTACGGATTGTGGGTGAGCGACATCGGAGGTCACACGCGGCTGCGTCACACGGGCGGCATGGTTGCTTTCAGCTCGTCCATCGATGTTGACGTCACGGGGAACATCGGGGCGTTTGCGTCAGTCAATGCAAACATGCGTGGTTACCGACCGGTTGCGGTGACGAAGTATGCGGTCGAGCTTTTCAATGCGTCGGCCGATGGGAAGACGCTTCCCGAGGCGCCGGCGCCGCCGCCTGCGCCGGAAGAAGTAAAGAACGCTGCCGATTACGTTGGCACTTACACCGCGCTTGATGGGAAGAAACTCGAGTTAGTGGCTGAAGGTAGCAAGCTGGTTCTTGTTCATGCGAACCGGCACATCACGCT
>DASTTS010000478.1:0-6540 GCA_035760085.1 Pyrinomonadaceae bacterium | reverse complement strand
GCTGGATCATTGCAACCAGGCCCGCGCGATCCAAAAGGAAACTGGTTCTAATGCCCAGGCTGCTGAAACACTCGATGAAATAGGCGTGATCTATTCCGCGCAGGACCAGCCTGACAAAGCGGCCGAGTATCACGAACAGTCGCTTGCGATCCATCGCAGCGCGGGCAATGTTCGTCGTGAGGCGCTGGCGCTGACGTCCCTCGGTCAAACCTACAATCAACTAAACAAACCTGAGCAAGCGTTGGACCAGTTTACGCACGCGCTCTCAATATTTCGCGCGATCGGTGATCTGAGTAGCGCCGCAGTTGCACTGGAGGGTCTCGCGCGCGCGGAGCACAAGCGCGGCAATCTGGCGGAGGCGCGTAAAGACATTGAAGAGTCGCTGGCGTCGCGAGAGACGGTGCGTGCGCGTTCGGGTAGTTTGCAGTTGCGCGCGTCGTATCGTGCGACGGCCGAACAGGGGTACGAATTTTATATCGACGTCCTGATGCAGCAAGGACTGGATGCTGAAGCATTACACGCGAGTGAACGAGCGCGTGCACGCAGCTTGGTCGAGCGACTGACTGAAGCGCGCATCGATATCCGTGAAGGAGTTGATGCTTCGTTAATCGAAAAGGAACGGGATCTCACCCTCGAGCTGAACGCGAAAGCGCAACGTGAGATGCAGCTCAAAGCGCGCAAGGGCAGCAGCGAAGAGATCGCGAGGTTACAACGAGAAATCAGTGGGCTGGAAGATGAGTACCAGCAGGTACTCGCTGCCATTCGCAAACGTAGTCCGCAATACGCGGCGTTGATCCAACCGCAGCCGCTCGACTTGAAGGGAATTCAGCAGCAGTTGGATCCCAACACTGTCTTACTCGAATACTCGCTTGGCGAGCAGCGCAGCTACGTTTGGGTCGTGACACACGACTCGTTCAAGACGTACGCACTTCCGAGACGTGAACAAGTCGAGAACGTTGCGAGTCGTGTTTATGAATCACTCGTCGCGCGCAGCGTCGTTAAGTCGCTCGAAACACCGGCGCAGCGCCGGATCCGGATTGCCGATGCCGACGCAGAGTTTCAGAAAGCCGCGAGTGAATTGAGTCGCATGATCCTCGCGCCCGCTGCGAGTGAGCTTGATAAGAAACGACTGGTCGTCGTCGCCGATGGTGTTCTGCAATATGTTCCGTTCGCGGCGTTGCCCGTCGCGCGCGCTCGACCACTCATCGTCGATCACGAGCTGGTCAGTTTGCCGTCAGCGTCAGCGTTTGCAGTACAGCGCCAGAACCTGGCGCGTCGTCCCGTTGCACCAAAAGCTGTAGCGGTGATTGCGGATCCCGTGTACTCAATAAACGACGAACGCTTCGGCTCGACCGGCGCCAGACCATCGGCTGAAACACGCATCATCGAACACCTGCCCGGTGGTCCAAAGGGCCAACTCTCAATCCCGCGTCTGCCCTTCACGCGCTGGGAAGCCGATCAGATTCTTGCCGTCTCACCTGCCGGCGCATCGCTGAAGGTGGTTGATTTCAATGCCAATCGCGCGATCGCGGGCAGCGGCGAGTTGAGCAAGTATCGTTACGTTCATTTCGCTACTCACGGTTATCTCGACACTGCGCGTGCAGGTTTTTCCGCGGTTGTGCTGTCGATGTTTGATCGCGAAGGCAAGCCGCAGGACGGATTTCTGCGCACGCATGACATTTACAACCTCAAGCTGCCGGCGGAGCTCGTCGTGTTGAGCGCGTGTGAAACCGGACTCGGAAAAGAAGTCACCGGCGAAGGTCTCGAAGGGTTAACACGTGCGTTCATGTACGCGGGTGCACGACGAGTGATCGTGAGTCTTTGGAACGTTAACGATAAAGCGACAGCCGCGCTGATGCAGCGTCTTTACACGGGAATGCTGCGAAATAATAAGACTCCGGCGGCGGCGTTGCGTGCGGCGCAGATCGAGATGTGGCGCACACGGCAATGGCAATCGCCGTACTTTTGGGCGCCGTTTGTGATGCAAGGTGAATGGAATTGAAGAGAGGTGTTGTCATGAAAGTGATTTCAAGCTTGGTGTTGCTGGTCCTCATCGCTTTGTCGTTTGGTGTGTCGGCCCAAAGGCCGGAAGACATGACGCGCAAACTCTGGGACACCGCGTTTACGGGTTCATCGACAAAGAAGAACACGACCCGGCGGCGGGCTTATCGTAATGCGACTCCGAATGTGCCGGTTAACAATGTCGCGCCGGAGACGGTCGTAGGCGTGACTCTCTGGCGACTGCGCCGTCCCACTCGAGCTGATTCCGGTGAGCGGTTAATTGTTCACGACGACAATGCAACAACTGAGTGGCTGCCGGAGCGCATCTCGGCGACAACGAGGCTGGGCCCCGGAGATCGTCTGCGGATTAGTGTGGAAGCTGTACGTGCTGGTTACGTGTACGTCATCGATCGCGAACAGTATGCGGATGGATCGGTGGGCGATCCATATTTGATCTTTCCGACGACACGCACCGGCGGCGGTGACAATCAGGTCGCGATCGGAAGACTATTGGACATTCCTTATCAAGACGATAGTCCACCGTTTTTCGTCATGCGGAAGAGCCGTCCTGATCATGTGGCGGAGGTGTTGAGCGTGATCGTCACGCCTTCGCCTCTCGAAGACGTGAAGATCACGGACAAGGCGCTGAGACTCACAGATCAACAGGTAGCGAGCTGGGAAAAGACCTGGGGAGCGGGTGTCGGGCGCATGGAAATGACGACGGCGGGCCAGTCATGGACCAAAGAAGAGAAGGATGCACGCACGCGCGCGTTAACGGCCGCGGCGCCCGCTCCTCAACTTGTCTTCTACCGGCCGAGCGTCAAACCAACCGAGCCGATGTTCGTGAAACTACGATTGGCATACGGGAAATAAGAATCTTGTTCATCCTGTAAATCCTGAAATCCTGTCTAAGTCTGTGACAGGATTACAGGATTTTCAGGATTTACTGGATAGGCCCATAAAACTTCCAGTTAGTCACGAAATCGCGCGTTAACTTCTGGTTGGTTATCGCCGCCCGCAGCATCTCGATCGGTATGCGGTTCTCCTTCAACAGCGCATCGTTGTACGCGCGATTCGTCATCTTGCCGGAGTCGACTAGGTCTTTGTGCATCGAATACTGCTGTAGTCCGCCGATCAGATACGCGATCTGATAGAGCGGCCCGTAGCTGCCGTCAAACGAGCGACGCACTTCAGCCGTCGCATTATCGCGCTCATGGCCCACCTTGTTGACCAGCAGGTCGATACACTCCTGTGGCGTCATCTTCTCGAGATGGAAGCTGAGTGAGAAGATGATGCGCGCGCAGCGATGCATGCGCCAGAAGAGCATCCCGATACGTTGCTCGGGCGTTTTGGCGAAGCCGAGATCCCACAACAACAACTCCCAGTAAAGCGCATTGCCTTCGCTCCAGAACGGCGTGCCAAAGATGCCTCGATACGGTTTGTTACGCGCCGACATGAAGCCTTGCAGGTGATGGCCGGGAATGAGCTCGTGATGAACTGTTGCGCGTGAAAAATAGATGTTGTTGCCACGCATGCTCATCATCTTTTGCTCGTGGGCCATTGTGTTTGTCGGGAACGAGACTTGAATCACTTCGCCGCCGAGAAAGAACGGACTGACGAGCTGTCGCTCGGGCGTCATCATCTCCATGCGCCAGCTCTCTTTCGCCAGTTCGGGAACGGTGACGAGGTTGTTGTCTTCGACAAACTTGATCGCCTCGAGCGCGAGGTCGCGGATCATCTGCGGCTGCTTGCCTGGTTCGACGTAAAGATTCTTGACGTGTTCGAGCGCTTTCTTCCAATCGTCGCCGTAGCCGAGCTCGCGCGACGCTTTTTTCATTTCGTTCTCGCACCAAACCATCTCTTTTTCGCCGATCGCGATGATCTCTTCGGGTGTGTACGGGATCATTTCCGAGCGCAATTCAACCAGCAGCGCTTCGCGCCCGATCGGATCGCCGACGATGTCGCTCGAGTCTCCGGGTCGTGCAGTGTTTCCACCCGGACGTTGACCGCCGCCCTGAAACCCGCCGCCACCTGGCCCACGTGTTTGTCCGGCTTGTGTTTGTGTCCCTGCTTCCGGGGAGCGAATACCGACGACACGTTCAGTCAGAAACGAGCCGTAGTTTGTCAGTGCCCCGTCCACCGATTTGTAAGGCTCTTCGTTCCACCACGTAAACATCGGATCGTAGCCGTTGTAGAACGTGTACCAGTTGCGCAGGTTAACTCGCAGGCCATTGATTGCCTGGACCGCGCGATTCGCGACGGTCTTCTTCACGCGCGTTGGATCATTACTCTCGGATCGCAGGCCGAGCTCGACTGCGCGACGTCGCTCGTCGATCTGTTTCCGTAGATCGTTCAACGTTGCCGCGACTTTCGCGGAATCGATGGGCTCCATGCGGCGTCGTGCTTCTTCGAGCTCGACGATTTTGGTGCCGAAGGGAATGAGCGGCTCGATCTCGCTGATCTGGCGCGCCTGGATGTCGAGTTGTCGCAGCTCGTATTCGAGATGATTTTTGAAGAGTATGTAATCGATCTTGCCGTCCTGGCTCATCGAGTCGAAGTCGAGACTCTGCAACGACGCGAGCCACTCTTCGTAGAACTTCTTGAAACGCTCACGTCGCGAGCGCGAGACTGCGACCGGATACGATCTCGCTAGACTGCCACGATCGACCGTGTAGCGTTCGATCGCGCTTCGCATCTCGCTGACGGGCTGCTTGCCATTCGGCTCGGCGGCAGTCGCCGCTGGTTTAGCTCGACCGCCGTTGGTTCGGTTTGCAGTTTGTGCGAGTGTCTGGACCAGAAAACAGCAGAGTAAGGAAACGACGACTAGACCGCGAAATGCAGAGCGCATGCGTGATGTCTCCTAATAAAACGTGGAATTGACGGCACATCCTATCGCAAATCTGCGAATGAGGCTCGGAAAAGCCGCTCTTTCACCTTCGAGTGAGATTATTGGTAATAAATGATGGTCCGGTAAGTCACTGCCACCGGTACTGTTTGCTTGTCCTTTGTTACCGAGAAGGTTTTTCGCTGGATCCAGTTACCGCGGTCGTCGAATTTGTATTCGTATCGCTCTTTATCTGTTCTGAAATGCTGGTAGGAGTCCTCGAAAAAAGTGAAACCGAAATTTCCGGAATACTCGAAACGCTCCTTATAGGTTGTCGGGTCCTGTATTTGGTACGCGTCCTCTATAGGGAGTCCCTTGGCGTCCAGTGTGGAGACCATCTTTATGCCCCCGAGCGACGATCTCTTCCGGGTGAATAGATAATCCGAATCGTACCGGCGCGTCACGGTTTTCGCTTTGAGATTATAGGTTGCTGTTTCCATCTCTTTGCCGTCATCGCGAAGCACACGCATTTGAAGTAATTTACCGTCAGGATCATGCTTGTATTTGATCGTATAGACCCTTGGCTTAGACTTAATGTCTGTAACGCTGGAATCGTTCTTGTCTTTGGAGTAGACCCGCCGCCAGACCTGTCTGATTTCGCGGAAAGCCCGTTCTCCGCTATGTGATCCATAAAGACGCACTCTTCGAGGGAGAGAATCTCGATAATCGACGGTCTTTAAAAGGTTTCCGTGCTCGTCAAAATTCTCAACAGAGACCGTCTCAACTGCGCCGAAAAGCGACCCGTCGACATAAGGTTCTGATTCGGTAATGACACTCTTAACAGAACCTTTTAATGCGACATCCTGAGCATCTGTGGTGGGACGGGATTGGGAAGAAGTTTGAGCGAGCGGAGTTGGTGTGAATTCTTCCACCATAGCCGCTAACCGCGGTTCAATGTCTTTCGGACTCAGGAGCCTGAAGGTTGACATTAGTTTGAGGTGATCCTCGGTCCTCGACTTGTCGTCTAACGTCAATGACATTAGATAAAAGCGATTCTTCAACAGGTAGGTCCATATCATCGCGCTACCGGTGTTACTGTCGACAACAGAGACCAGTCCCGGATGTCCGGCAAATGAGGTTTTCTTTTGGTTCCTGATGGAGCCGGGTGCGTAGTTATCGCGGAATCTTTCGAGGTAGAAATCTGCCTTGGACTCCAAATCGACCTTTCCGATCGCGTAAATTACTACGGCCTGCTCGTGGTCGAGTTCCCAACGGTAGACCCATGCTATCAGCTTGTCATCTCCAATCTTGAGTCTCACAGAATCAAAATAATCCGGTGTAGCTGGAGGCAGCATTATGCCAAAGTGGCCAATGGCAGAGACAAACTCCTCCTCTGCTTTCTGCTGAGCGTTCGTGCAAATTGCCATGATGAGGAGGACTAGACTGGATGTGAAGATTACTAATTTACGCTGCATTGTCATTACCTCGGGACTTGAGTTGAGGAACTTAAAGTTGTGCGCAGATAGTACCACGCCTCGTTGCAACAGAGTTATGTCTTCACGATCGATGACACGTCAAGAATGTAAACCGTTTGCGCGACCGTCAGAACGAACAAGCGCTTGCCGTCCTGGCTGAACCGCAACATTGAAATCGGTCGCGTGAAGATAAAATCATCACGCTTTTCCATCGTCTCGAGATCGTAGACTGCTAACTTA
>DASTTS010000477.1:0-17384 GCA_035760085.1 Pyrinomonadaceae bacterium | reverse complement strand
GCCGGCAAGAAATAACGGCACCTCGATCGCCTCTCTGATCTTCCGGCTCAATGTCCAATCATGCGTTCTTCCCGTCCCGCCGAGTTCCTTGATCGCTAACGACTGGTTTCCCGAATCCAACAAAATCGCATCAACCTGCGGTGCGACCGCAATCGCTTCATCAATTGCTTCAGGCCCCGTGACGTGCACCACCTGCACAAGCGAAATGCCCGGCAGCGCCTCGCGCAGATCCTGATAACTCCCCTGCGTCAACCGATCGCAGATCTGAATCGTGTTAACCCTTAATCGCCGCTGCTGCTCGATGATCGACGCCGCATCCTGCAAACACGTGAGCAGAAACGAGCTGACTCCCGGCGGAATCGTCGCCGCAATCTCCGCAATAAGTTCATCAGGAATCGGACCAGGCCCACTCGGCATCGCCGACACGAGCCCCACCGCCGACGCGCCCGCCTCGATCGCCATCCGCGCCTCCTTGACGCTGGCCATGCAGCAGATCTTCACTCGTGGTCTCGTCGTGGGCTTCATTTCTTAATGACAGGTAATTCGATCAGCGAAAGCGCGCGAGTGTTTCGTTGCACAGCGATCGCCGGCGTGCCCTCCGCTGGAATGCGAATGAAAGTATCCTTGTCGTGACCCGCAATCGCAACACGCAGCCGGTGTCCTTTCTTAACTAACACCGATATTGGCTGCAACGCGAACTTCAGCTCAGCTACTTGCCCGGGCACGAGCGGCATCGCATCCTTCTTCAAGAACGTATGATACGGAACCGGCAACTTCGTATGCTCGTTCGAAACGCGGCGATGAAGCGCGCGCAGCTCACCTTCAGTGAGATAAGTGACTTTTCCGTTCTCGTCGACATCTTCGAGGTAAACAAAGAACGCGCCGTCTGTGTGTGTTGAAGTGATAAAGAGACTGACGATCGGATGACCCGTGATCTCGACGTCTGCTTCGAGCGGATTGCTCGTGTATGTGAGTAGCTTCTCGTCTTCCTCCGCGCGATCCGGGTAAACGACTTCACCACCAACCTGCGTGTGCCAACGGTTCTTCGCACCTGTCGTCGCATCGAAATTGATCGTGTAACGATCTTCGTCTGACTTTCCGCTCGGAGCTTTCCTCGTCAGCGAGTTGTTCTCGTTGAAATACCACGCGGTCATTTGCGTGCCCGCGACGGGCCAGCGATCCGTTACCTTCCAGCGCTCTTCTCCGATCGTGAAGTAGAACAAACGCTTCTCTGCATCGAGACCGGTGTCGATGCCTTTCAAGTAATGATCGAAGAAGCGCAGCCACTCATAACCCTGCATTGCGCGTTTGGAAGCGGGCGTTTGATAAGGACTCGCGTTTTGCAAGCCGCCGTGATTCCACGGACCAATCACCGCGCGCTGGTAGTTCTTCAACGTGAGAAACGTGCGGATGATCGCGTCAGGGGTGCTGGCGTCGAACCAGCCGCCCCAGTTGTTAATGGCGACATTAGATTTTTCGATCTGCGCTGCGTAGTTGTGCAGGCTCAGCTCGTCGAGTGTGAACCCGAAAGCGCGATCGTCGCGGAAAGTCGTCTTGAGCGCGGCGGCATAAACGTCGATGTTCTCGCCGCGTCGCTTTGTCGCTTCCTGGTAGAGTTTCTGATCGACGTCTTCGTCGACAAGCTGCACGCCGGGATTTGAATCGAGCTGGCGGTTACCTTCGTTCCAGGTTTTGACCATCCAGTCAGTGAGCACTCCGCCGGGATAAGGCGTCTCGGCATAGAGATCGAATTCGTAGTGACGCGGAATAACGGCCTTCACCGCCGGATTCATCGTCGACGCGAGCCAGAGCGCGGTGTTGCCGGTGTAAGAGTTGCCGATGGCGCCGATCTTTCCGTTGGACCACGGTTGCGCGACGATCCAGTTTGCGACTTCGCTGTAGTCTTTCACTTCGTCCTGCGTGAACGGTGCTTTCCAAACGCCGTACGAGGCTCCGGTGCCGCGCGCGTCGACGAAGACCGTCGCGTAACCGTGTGACGGGAGCAACAGGTTTGGATCGCCGCCCTGGCGGCCACGCCAGTAACGCGTCATGTTCAGGATCGCGGGGATCTTCTGCTCCACGGGTAAATCTTTTGGCAGGACAAGGGTGACAGCGATCTTCACGCCGTCGCGCATCGTGAGATAAAGCGAGCGTTGCGTGACCGCTTTGAATTTCGGCTCGATGTAACCTTTGTAGCGCTGCGGATCCTTGCCGGCGGGCAGCGTTGAGAGCAGCAGGTTGACGTCGTTGGACTGTGCGAACGCAGAGGCGCACAGGACGATGAGCAGCAGGGCGACGCGTGTGATTTTGTTTTTCATCATGTTAATCCTGTAATCCTGTCTAAAACTTACTTACACCGCCGGGCGCGCTTTGTGATCTCAAGGTTGTTGACCGCAAACGACAACGAATTGACGCGCTGTGCCAGCCGGATGTTAACTGAGAACTGATGCAACGGACGTTCACAGTTCAAGCGAAAGCCGTAGAGAAGATCATGAACGCGGCCGCCGCTCAGGGCGTGCCACCCGGGCATCTCTACGACGCCGTGAAACTCGATCCGTCCGTGCTGCTGGATCCGGACAACCGCATCCCGTTCGCTCAGCTTGTCGCACTTTATGAAATGGCCGCCCGGCTCACCGGCGATGACAACTTCGGCCTCCATCTCGGCCAGAGTATCAACCCTACTGCATTCGACGTCGTCGGTTACTGTGCACTCAACAGCCCGACGCTTGGTGAGGCGTTCACACGTGTCGCTCGTTATCACTCGATCTGGACCGACGGCGCGCTATTCACGCTCGAAACCGCAAACGACACAAGCGCCGTCGTCTACAGCTACGTCGACACATCGTTACACGAGCACCGCCAGGATGCGGAAATCACGCTCGCTATTGTCACCACCCTCTGCCGGAACATTGCCAGCCCCGATTTTGCGCCCACCTTCGTCGAGTTTCAGCACGATGCACCCCGCGAAATATCGGAGCACCTGAAACTCTTCCGCTGCCCGGTTGAATTTCGCGCACCGTCGAACAAACTCAGTTTCGCGACGAGTTTTCTGTCGCTACCAATTGCTAAAGCCGACGCGAGACTATGCGCGTTGCTCGATCGACATGCAGAAGAGTTGCTGGCGAAGTTTCCGCCACGAGATTCGGTTGTTGATCAAGTTCGCAGCATCATCATGAGTGAATTGCGCGGTGGCGATCCGTCGCTCGAGCGTGTGGCAGATGCGCTAAGCCTCACGCCGCGAACTTTGCAACGCAAACTCCAGGAGCTCGGCACCTCACACAACGAGCTTCTCGATCAGATGCGCCGTCAAATGGCGATGCGCTATTTACGCGAACGCGAGATGGCCATCTGCGAAGTCGCTTACCTGCTCGGCTTCTCCGAGTCGAGCTCATTCCACCGCGCCTTCAAACGTTGGACCGGCGTCACCCCAAAAGAATTCCGTAACCAGAAGTAATCTTGTTAATTCTGAGAATTCTGTCATCTGTCTAAAGGTAACGATGAGTGTTAGACAGGATTACAGGATTTTCATGATTGACCCGATGGAGGCTACTTTGGGCAACCTCACTGCATCATAGGAGCCAGCTTTACAAAGAGATCACACCTGGATCTCGAATCGAACCAAAGTGCGGGTGATTTTTATGCGGCGACCCTGGCCGTTTTGTCTCGACGTGTGTCCGCAACTGAGCACACGAATATCAAAAGGAGAATTACCATGAACCGACCGAGTTTGCCGGCGTCGCGCCTGACGCTGGCCCTGCTCTCCCTGATCATTTCTGCTATTCCGAGCCTCGCCCAAACTCCTGACGGCTGGGTCGTGCTGCCCGTGAGTGAATACACAGCACTGAAAAACGCTGCTGCTCCCGCTCAGCCCGAACCTGTTCAGCCGCCAGTTGAGGCGACACTCAGCCGCATCGATTACGAATTGAAAGTTGACGGCGATCTCGCAACCGGCGAGGCGCGTTTGACTGTCGACGTGATCAAGAACGGTTGGGTACGCATCGCGATGCCTGACGGTCTGATCGTTCGCGATGCGAAGCTCGACGGCCGCCCCGTCAATCTCGTAATGAACGCGACTGACAAAGGCCCGGGCCGCGCCGATCTGTTGTTGTCAAAGACTGGTCGCTCAGTGTTGACGATGAACATCGTCGCGCCGGTAACGACGGTCGCGGGCACTGACATTCTGCATCTTCCCGTCAGCAACTCCGCCGTTTCGCACGCAATCGTCGAGTTAACACGACAAGGCGTTGACGTGCGCATCACCGGCGGTTTGCTACTCGAACATGCAGAAACAGCGAGCGGCAGTCGCTGGGTTGCAAACGGACGAGGCGGCGAGCCACTTACGTTCGGCTGGCGACGAAAGATCGACGACGAGCGCTCAAAACAACCACTGCGATTTCGTGGCTCAGTCACGCAGCTCGTCGGTTTGGGAGAAGACGCGACGCAGGTAAACGCAGAAGTTCAGGTCGAAGTCGTGCAGGGACTCGCGAATGAAGTGCGTGTGCAACTGCCGGAACAGCTCACCGTCAATCAGGTTTCAGGCGCGATGGTCGCTGATTGGGACGTCGCGAACCACGAACTCAAAGTGCTGTTCATCGAACCCGTGCAGAAGACGGCACGATTCACATTGAACGGCGAGTTGCGTCTCGCACGCGCAGGCAAGCTCGACATTCCCTTGATTCGCCTGCCTAATGCCGAACGCGAAACCGGCGGCGTGGGCGTTGAAGTTCTCGGCGCGGGCGAGATCAAAGAACGTCGCCCGAGTGGTATGGAAGACGCTGAAGCGGGCGAGCTGGGCCAACTGATCGCAAATCGACAATCACCCTCAATGATCGCGTTCAGGCTGCAACCCGCAGACGGCAAGTCGCCGCGAACGCTCTCGGTCGACGTCGAACGCTACACGCCCCAGGCAGTGCTCACTGCGAACATCGAAGAAGCAGAGTACAACACGCTCATCGCCGCTGACGGAAAGATCCTGGTTCAATCGCGCTTCGCCGTGCGCAACAACCAGCGCAACTTCCTGAAACTGACGCTGCCTCCCACGGCGGTGCTGTGGAGCGCGTCAGTCGCAGGTCGCCCGATCCGGCCGGGACGCGACGTCGACGGCTCACTACTGCTGCCACTCGAAAAGACTCGCTCCAGTGAAGAAGCGCCAGCCTTCGTAGTCGAAGTCTCGTATCTCGATCGCGCTGCTTCGTGGACTGATAAAGGCCGCGCGCGCGTTTCGCTCGTCGCAGTCGATCTTCCGATTTCGAAATCGCACCTGTTGGTCCATCATCCACCACTCTTCCGCGTAACACCCGTACCAGGACTCTCCGGCAGTTTTCACGTTGCTGACTACGCTGTGCCTCAGTCTTCTGCTTTGCGCACCGAGGCGACGCCATCTGCGACTGAACAACAACGCGCCGAAGGCGAAATACCGGCCGATCAAGCAGAAACGAAACAACTCGTCGCGAAGGTGCGCGACGACAAACGCGGCTCGCGGCCCGCACGAAATCTTCCGTTGCGCGTCGTGTTCCCACACTTCGGTCCGTCGATCTTCCTGATTGCGGAGTTGACCGCCGAGAACCAGACACCGGCCGTTGAGTTTGACTTTCAACGCGAGAAAAGGAGAGGCGACAAATGAAAGCACTAATTCTGATTCTACTGATCACAGTCGCGGCCGCAGGCCAGCAACGCAATACAACAGTCGACGTACGATTGCCCGCGCCCGGAGCAGCGGGAACAGTCACGCTTTCGCTCAGCGAATATAACCGTCTCGTTGAGCTCGCTACGCGCAAGGACAAAGCGCCCGACGAAGTACCACTTCCTTTCGTTCTCTCGCACGCGGTTTTCAAGCTGCGCGTCGAGAATCAAACGCTCGTGGGCACCGTTGACATCGACGGCACACTGCTCGCGAAAGGCTCGGTGAAGACACCGCTGACGACAGCGCTCACGATTCTCGAAGCAAAACAAGCAACCAATCCGCTGCCGCTGTTGCAGGAAGGACCACACCACGCTGCGATACTGAATGGTCCAGGTCCGTTCGCAGTCTCGCTTGGCGTCGCTGCTCCTTTAACGATCGAAGCCGGACGTGCTTCGTTCACGCTTCCGGTGCCACTCGCAAGCAGCTCGATTTTGACGCTCGAGCTACCGGGAAATCATGCGAACGTGCGCGTCGAGCCGGGATTGATAACGACTCGCGATACAGCCAACGGACTGACTCGCATCGAGGCGGTGCTCGAACCCGGAAAACCGGCGCGCATCTGGTGGACCACGCGCGAGATTGCCGCGCCGGTCGCACAACGCGAAGTGCGTTTTCTTTCTGACGTCAAATCGGTCGTGTCTGTTGGTGATTCACAGTTGCGCGTCACGGCACTTTGCGACCTCAACGTGGTCCAGGGCGAGCCTGGCGAGTTCAAGATGTCTCTTCCCGCCGGATACGAACTGGTAACCGCGTCGGGCAGCACACTCGAGTCGCACGAAGTTTCCGGAAATACGCTCACGTTGCGTGTTCACGACCCCGCGCGTCGTAACCACCAGTTCCTGATAGCGATCGAACGAAGCAATCGCGAGACGCAAGCTGAAGCGCCGTTGCTCTCATTCACGGATGCACAACGCGAAACCGGTGAGCTGCTGGTTGAAGGCGTGGGTGCGATGGAGCTAAAGGCGACTGAGTCGGGCGGACTGCGACGCATGGACGTGCGTGAAGCAGGCGCGATCACGCGATCGCTTTCGCATTTTCCACTGCAAGCCGCTTTTCGTTATAACCGTCGCGCGAGCGAAGCGCCCAGGCTGCAACTCGAATGGCGACAGTTTCTCGACGCCGACGTGCTCTCCGCAGTCGCGGAACGCGCGACCGTCACGACGTTGACGAATATCGAAGGACGCTCGCTGACCGAAGTTTCACTGCGTGTGCGTAATCACGCGAAGCCGTTCATGAAGATCGAGCTGCCTGCGGGCGTGCAGTTGCTGTCGGCGGAAGTCGAAGGCGAACGCGTGAAGCCTGTCGAGGGCAAGGACGGTATTCGTGTTCCGTTGCTGCGCGCCGGTCTCGACTCATCGAAGCCTTACAACGTGTCGTTTGTTTACTACAACTCGGGAGCGAAGTTCGCGAAGAGTGGCGCTTACGACATGGGCCTGCCGAAGTTGAACATTCCGGTGAACGTGTTGACGTGGGAAGTGTCATTGCCGGAACGACTCGAAGTGCGGCAGTTCGGCGGCAACGCGCTCTCGGCGGAACTATTTCCGGCGTCGATCGCGAACAGCATGGTTGATGCCGGTGACGACTTTTCGGACGCAGGACGAAACTGGACCCAGGTGGATCTCAGCTCGCTCGAGCCGGGACAAGTCGGCGGCGTTATCGTCGATCCACAAGGCGCGGTTATTCCGGGCGCGGAAATTAATATCACCAATACACAAACGGGAGCTACTTTGACTACGACGTCTGACGAGGAGGGTCACTGGAGGATCGGAGGGATGCAACCTGGAGCAACCAAAGTAGCCATTAGTTCTCCCGGTTTCAAGAAGACGATATACGACCTGGACCTTCAGGGGTCGAAGCCGGCGCGCATCGGTACAACGCTCGAACCAGCTAGTATCAATGAAACGGTGACCGTAACCGCGGACGGAGCCGAGATCAACAGCCGGCAGATCGAGGACATGTTAAAGAAGAAACAGACGCCACAGTTGTACACATTGTCAGCAAACGCGTTGAACCTGCAGCGCCGTGTCGCGGGAATCCTGCCAGTGGCGGTTGAAGTGCCGCGCAGCGGTAAGTCGTACCGGTTCGTCCGTCCACTGGTGATGGAAGAGGAAACGCGGATCACGTTCCAGTACAAAACGAGGTAACAAACAGTACCGAGCGCGGTAGCGCCGGGTCAAATCCCATAAAGAGGGATGATGATGGAATTTGACCCGGCGCTACCGCGCTCGGTACTGTGCTAAGCAGCGTACCAGAGCACGGCGAAGAAGTGGCACGTTGTGCCTGCGATCACGCAGAGATGCCAGATGAAATGGTTATAACGGATTCGCTGCGCGGCAAAGAACGCGAGCCCGCCGGTGTACGCGAGTCCGCCGGCAAGTATCAACAGGATTCCCGGCACAGGCACCAGCATCACGATCGGCTTCACCGCAACGATCGCAAGCCAACCCATGATCACATACAAGACGATGCCGATCGGCGAGTAGCGTGTTCGCTTTCTGATCTTTAAGGTGATACCGACGATCGCGAGTATCCAAACTGCCGCCAGCATCGACCAACCCCATGGACCACGCAGCACGCCGAGACTGAATGGCGTGTACGTTCCCGCAATCAGCAGGAAGATTGCCGTGTGATCGAACAGTCGAAACAATTGCTTCGCCGCTTCGTGTGTTAGCGAGTGGTAGAGCGTCGAGGCGAGATACAGCAGGACCATCGTTCCGCCAAACACCGTGACGCCGACAGTGAAATGAATATTTCCGGCGCGCATGGCTGCGGCAATGAGGATCGGAACGGCCACGAGCGCGAGGACCAGGCCGAGTCCGTGGCTGATCGTGTTGGCAAGCTCTTCTCGCGTCATTGCAGGGCATTGTACACGAACCTGTGCTATTGTTCGCGCCTGAAATGGATCTACTCGTCCTGATCCTCGTGTTGTTGCTGCTTGCAGCGCTGGCTTCTGCATTCGTGCTGCCGATCGTCGCCCTCGTCATCTCAGTAAAAACAAGAAACAGGCTTGCCGCACTCGAAGCTGCTCTTTCGGGACGTCCGCCAATCGTCGAGCCTGGACCACAGCCTCGACCAGAACCGCCGCCGCCACTGCCGGTCGCGCCCGAACCACAGCCGCCGCCTCCACCGCCGCCACCGCCACCACGGGCAACAACCGCACCGGCTTCAACACTCGATGCCTTTGAGATCGAGTCGCTAATCGGTCGTCGCGGCGTTGGTTGGGTCGCAGTCATACTGATTCTTTTTGCCACCGCGTTCTTTCTGAAGTACGCCTTCGACAATCGCTGGATCGGCGAGCTGGGCCGTGTGTCGATCGGTATCGCGTTCGGCATTGCGATGTCTCTCGGCGGTCTTCGTTATCACCAGCGCGGCTGGCGCATCTTTTCGCAGATCCTGACGGCGGGCGGCATCGTGTTGCTTTATCTTTCTACTTACGCCGCGTTCGGCTATTACCATCTCGTCGGACAGAAGACTGCTTTCGCTTTTCTCGCAATCCTGATCGCTGAAGCGGCCGCGCTATCGCTCGTCTACAACGCGCCCGCGATCGCGATCATGGCGCTGATTGGCGGACTGCTAACACCAGTTTTGCTTCACTCCGATCGCGATCAGTATCGATCATTCTTCACTTATCTCGTCGTGCTCGACGCCGGTGCCCTCGCGCTTCTCAAACACTGGCCCGGACTCAGCTCGATTGCTTACTACGGCACGCAACTTCTCTTCTGGATCTGGTACGACGAAAACTATCACCATCAAAAACGCGGCGCCGTTCTTATTTTTCAGACAGCGATATTCCTTCTCTTCCTGCTGGCCCATCTCGCACGCGAGCTGTTTCGTCGCGACTCAGCCACTCTCGAAGACGCGCTGTTATTGTTAGTCAACCCGTTCGTCTATTTCGCGACTGCTTATCACCTGCTCAACCCGACGCATCACGACTGGATGGGCGCTTTCGCAATCATCATGGCGCTCGTCTACGCAGGCATCGCGAAGCTACTGCTGTCACGCGGCGCGAAAAGTCGCCGCGAGATCCTGCTGTTGATTGCTGTGGCACTGACATTCGTGACGATCGCGATTCCGATCCAGTTGCGTTCAAACTGGATCACGATCGCATGGGCCGTCGAAGGAGTCGCGATACTCTGGGCCGGACTCGAGATTCAATCCGTCAGGCTCCGTGCTCACGCGTTCGCGCTCTTCGCCCTCGCGTTTGGCAAGTTTCTATTCTGGGACACGCCCTACAATTATCGCCCGGCATTCATTCCGGTTTTCAATCGCTACTTCCTCTCGTCGCTGGCGGTGATCGGCTGTTACATCGCCGCGGTCTATCTCTTCGAACGAGCGGGTAAACGCCAACTCGTTAACGAGCGTTCGACGAAGCTCGCGATCGCTTTGTGCGCCGCACTCGCGTTCTGGCTACTGATATCGATCGAGACTCACACTTATTTCGCCGGACGCGCGTTTGCCGAAAAGAGCATGGAAGAGGCAGCGCACGAACGTTGGCTGGGCCAGATGGCACTTTCGGTTCTCTGGTCCGCATACGCGGCGGCACTCGCAGCCTTCGGTTTCGTGCGTCGCGTCGCGGTGATCCGTTGGGCGGCGCTCGTGCTCTTTGCGCTAACAGTTGTCAAAGCGATGCTGGTTGATATCGCGCAACTCCAGCAGCTCTATCGCATCATCGTGTTTTTTGTTCTCGGCGTTTTGTTACTACTGGTCGCATGGGGTTATCACAGGGCATTTCATTCGCGGGAGTCAGTCACATGAAGTCTTCCTTTGCGCCTTTGCGCCTTTGCACGAGAATTCTTCTTTTTGCACTCGTGGCGGTAATGGTTTTAGTGATCTCCGTTTCCGCCCAAACTTCGTTATCGCTGTGGCCTTATTATGTCGAGGTCACGCCGGAAAAAATTGATGGTCAACTTTATGACGTCGTCGTGCCGCTGCCGGTGATGGACAAAGCGCGCGCCGACCTGGCCGACCTGCGACTCTTCGACTCCAACAACCGCGAGATTCCTTACGCTATTCGCATCCGCAGAGACATTGATGAAAAACGAGAGATTCCCGCGCGTCTTTTTAATCACGGATTTGCTGGTCCATCGACGAGTGAAGTGTCTGTCGACCTCGGCGAGAACCCCGGCGAGCACAATGAGATCGAGGTCGAAACTGACGGTAACAACTTCCGGCGCCAGGTCGTGATCGAAGGCAGCGATTCGGGTCGAGAATGGAGGATGCTGAGCAATGATGGTGTGATTTTCAGTTTTGCGTCGCAGAACAACGTCGCCGAGTCGCAAAAAGTCAGTTATCCGACGAGTCGTTATCGCTACCTGCGCGTGAAGGTGTCGCGCGATCCGATGACTGATGATGAAACGCCGCAGGTAACAGGCGCGAAGGTGATGATGGTAGTGCGCGAGAAAGGCTGGCTATCGACGTGGGACGTGCCGGTTCCGTCTTATCAGTTGCAGCGCAATCAGGGAGCGCACGCGACCGTTTGGACTCTGGATCTTGGCGGACGGATACCGTGCGATCGGCTCAGTCTTGAGATCGCGGAAGACTCGTTTTCGCGGCCGTTTCAAGTCGAGACGATTGACGATCCGCAGAACGTGCGGTTGCTGGCGAGCGGCGACCTGACGCGTCATTCCGGTGAAGTGAAGAAACCGCTGACGATCTATTTCAATGAAGAAGCAGTCGTCCGCAAGCTGCGGTTACAGATCACCGACTACAGCAATCCGACGTTGAACATCAGGTCGATCGATGCGAGTGCGCCCGCGCGCCAGCTTGTGTTTGAGTTGAAGGGTCCGGCTGCGCAACCATTGCGGTTGTTCTTTGGTAACGAAAACGTTTCGGCACCGCACTATGACTTCGAAAAAGAAGTGGCGGCGCGACTCGCGAAGGAGCCGGTTCACAGCCGTCTCGGCGACGTGCTCGCCAATCGCGACTACAAACCCGAACCAAAGCCACTCACCGAGCGCGTGCCCTGGCTGATCTACGTCGTGCTCGCAGTCTCGAGCATCGCACTCGCGTTTGTCCTATGGAGCCTCGCCCGCGTCGCCACCAGAATGAACAGTGCGGGGGCAAGCCCCTCTTCCTGACTTGTTCATTTCAAGTTGACCCGTTAGTTCTGCACAAGTCAGGAAGAGGGGCTTTGCCCCCGCTGTTTATGGTCTTGGACTGCCGTGGATGTGTCCGCCTACTACGATTATCGCAGCCACATGCATGGCCCAGGATTCCAGGTCGAAGTTCTGCGGGTCATCATGGCGATCGGGAAAGCCGAGATCGAGCGGCGAGTGATAGGCAGGAATTAGCCACTTACCGGCGCGCAAGCTCGCAGCCACATAAATAAATGCCAGCCGTTCAATCTGCTTCTCAGTAAACCCGACTTCTGGCGCGATTGCATCGTTGGGAAATCTCACTGAGCGATCGCGAATGCGTGGTTGTATGAGTTCGACTTGGAGAAATGCAGTTTTCGGGGCGCGATTGCACAAGCCGAGCTTCGTTCCACTCGGCGGCGTTGCCGAATCAAACGCAACTGCCGTCACCGATTGGCCTGCACGATTGATGTAAACGTGAGCAACCTTCGTCGTGACGCGGCGCGAGAGATTGTTCAGCGATGCGCTCTTGCTGTTGATGTCGGGTGGAAATTCACTTGCTTGCAGAAGATCGCTGGTGTCGTGAATGACGAAATACTTCGCGTTCGGCAACGGCGTCGAAAACGAGCCACCTAGATCAGCTTCTGAGATTCCGTGGGCGTCGATGAGGATTCTGAGTTGTTCGATTTCTATTCCAAAGACGTCGTCTCCGACGAGCCAGCCCAACGACCCCGGCAGCTCGCGTAACGGCTCACCGAGGTGCCCAAATTTATTAACCGGACGCAGCAAGCACTTCGCTTGCTCGACCGGAGCGGCGTTGAGATCACACCGCCCCGGCACTGCTCGAAAACGACTGCAAACCCCCTGCGCGCTGGCAACGCTCGCAAAGCAGATCGTGAGGCTGACGCTGAGGAGCGATCGCTTCATGGCCCCGGTGTGAAACCCTTCAACGGGTTGCCGTAAAACGCGTCTGTCTGCCACGCCGTCTTGTTCCACATGCCGTCCTGATCGCCGATGATCGTGACCGGAACGATCACGCGATCGCTGCCAAGCTGGTTGCTTGTGGCGATTCCGTTGTCAAACTTTCCGCCGGGCTGCACGGTGAACTTCATCGATCTCGCCAGCTTGTTATTCCACAACAGCTTGAACTCATACTCGCCGGGATTCGCAGCCAGCGTAAAAAGATCCTTGGTGGTATCGTCGCCCGTGGTGTTGCTGCCTTTGATGTTGTAGAAGGTGCATTCGACACGCGCCCATTTGGCTTTTTGCGGCAGTGAGTCTTCGACGTAGTGTGTTGTGTTGTTCTCAACTCTCGCGTCACAACCCGCCTTGCCGATCTCCATGCCGTCCAGAAACTTCTTTCCGATCTCTTTCCCTTGATAGAACAAGTGCGGATCAAACTTATATGCGTCGCCTCGAACCCAAAACGCGACGTGAAAATCCGGAAGCTTCCAACCAAACACGTCGCTCGGCGTCAGGTAAACGTAACCGATCGGAAGGTTCCAATCGTGGTCCACGAAGTAGACAAACTTTTGCGCCGCTTTTGGACCAGCTTCGTTGGAGTGCGCTTTCGCGACTTTCATCTTGCCGGTGAAGAGCGTTGTGTCAGTGCCTTGCAATTCGTTGCGCATTTTGATGACGAAGTTTACGGGGCCGGTGTAAAGGCTGCCCTTATCCTCGCCGATATCGCGGCCGCCGCACTCCGTCTTCCACCAATAGCCCTTCTCGACGTTGCCTGTGTCGCAATCAAACTTCACCCACGGTCCGGTCGGAAGTGAATACTGCACGTAGAGCTGGCTGCCACTCGCGATTGGACCATTGACGCGAAACTGCATCCTCGGCAACCAGCTCCAAACGTCAAAGTTGCCTTTATACGAGTTGACTGTGAACGCGGTGATCTGAAGCGTGTCTTTGGCGAGCGTGGGCTGGTCCTGGGCCGTCGCCGTGTTAGTCAGAAAAAGAAAAAGAACAAAGGCGCACGTAACCCGCAGCATTTTATTCACGGGGAAACCTCCTGTTTGTTCGAACGAATTCCGGGCAAAAAGCGTGGGAAAGTTTACTACGGGATTACAGAATTTACAGGATGAATCTTGCACATCCGGTAAATCATGAATCCTGTCTAAGGTTTTTTTGTTGTTACCCGGCTTTGCTGATCCTTCAGGAAATTGATCGCGGCCTCGAGGATCTCATCGCGCCCTTCAACCAGCCCACGAATCGTCGGTGCCACCTTTATCGTCGGCTGTATTCCAACTCGCTGCAACTGCCGGCCATCCGCGTGACGAACATCATGCCCGCTGAAACTAACCGTCAAGTTACCCGGCAACACCATGAGTGTTACGTCACCATTTGCACCTGCTGTCGGTGTACCAATGAACGTCACGTCAGTCGCCGCTTCGAAGAACAAACATGTATGCTCGGCCTGACTGATTGCATCTTCATTTATCAGCACGACGACCTTACCTTTGTAAACTTCACCCTGCGGATCCGGAATTCTTTGTGAAAACGAATAACCCGGGATCTCAGCCAATTCGGAGTCGGTCAGACTTGTGGCCTCCAGAATCGGCCTCGAGAAGAGTGCGGCTACCACATTTCCCTTTTCGGTCAGACGCGGAGCGATGGACCACGCCGTTCCGTTCGGATAACCACGCATGTCGAAGATTACAGCGGGTGTTCCTTTGATCGTCTCGAACATCTTCTCGACTTCACCCACTTGCAAACGATCGAGATCGGCATAGCCGACGCCGCTCGGCAACACCTGCATCACGGGTGTTGAGCGTTCCAGGAGTCGGAACCACTTCGGATCCGTGATCGGTTGTGATCGGGTCAACTCAACTTCGCGCGCTTCGGCGCCAGGGCTCTGCACTTTCAGCTTAACAACACTGTCTTTTGACCCAAGCAACAAGCGGCCATTCACGTTTCTCATCAACCACTGCGGCGTTGACGCGGCCGTATACCGAGCGAGGTACTCGCGTCTCTTTTCAACGGCCTCGCCATCAACTGCCAAAACAACATCACCGACTTTGACCGGTAACTTGTCGTCCAGAACTTTTGTGACCACCGATTTGTTTTCAACGTAGCCCATGAGCACCGACGGCAAGTGCGTACCAAACTTTTCGCTCGCGGCATTCGCGTTTCGCACGCCGCCGTGTGAGTCACGCATTTCCGTGACCAGCTCGCGCACTGTCAACTGGTAATCCAGCGCGTCTTTGTTTGCCTCAAACTTGGGGATATAACGAGGCAAAACGGTTTCCCACGAATCGCCAATCAGGTGTTTGTAAGGAAAGAAATAGTTGATGACGTTCCAGTAACGAAATAGGGCCAGCAGACGATACTCAGCGGTCGGGAAAGTCATTTCTGCGTAGGGCTGATCCTTCTGCGCGAGTTGCCCTGTCGCCGGAGCCGCAGCGCGATTTTGTCTTTGTGCAACTCGCTTTTCCTGTGCGGCGCGGATCGCTTCTTTGAACGCTGTGTCTTCGGATGTGCCTTTTGCAACGGTGACGTCCGGTTGCAGCTCAATCGAACCGTCGGGGTTCACGAGCTCAACCGTCCGCATTCGGACTTTCACGGACTCGGGAAGATCTATCGTGAACGTGTCGCTCGTAGGAGATTCTCCTTCCTGCACAACGACGGCGCGTCCTGCTGCCTGCATGCCGCTGAGAATGTTAGCGAATGAAAGCGAGTTTTGATTGATGATGAAAACGATTGGTGGTGTTTTGGTTTTGCTTCGGCCGTCGATAGTTTGCGGCGACGAGTTGATCAGACCCGAATAGTAAAAGTTCGCGCCGCCGCCGACCTGCGTCGCGTAGCCGTTGTGCATCCGGTAACGCGTCGCGCCGAGCACGACAGTTCCGTCGAGTATTCCGGCGAGCGCCTGGCGCATGAAGGTATCAAAGTAATATGCCTCGATCTCGGTTGGTTTTGTTGTGCCGCGGGCGTCGATGATTACGCTGCCGGCCTTTGGTAGAGATTCGTTGATGTTGGCGATGAGTTTGTTGAGTTGACTGATGTCATTCGCGACGGCTTTGGTGATCTGTGCGGCATCGATAATCAACACCCCGTTCTCGGTGCGTACGAGTTTCGACGCGTCCGCCGGCGCTGCTGCAGTAGTCGGTTTTTTTTCGGTCTCAATCTCAGCGCGAGTGCTCTTGTCGTTCAGCACTGCAAGCATTTGGTTGAGAGCGGTTTGGTAGTCCTGCGGCGACCTGGCAGCGTTAACTTTCGGAATTGTCTCGATGAGGGCCTTGTCCCAATCGATGTCGCGATAGGCGAGAAAGGGATGAAAATACTTTACGGTTCCCCAAACCCTCGCGAGTCCGGCGAGCCTCGCGATGCGCGCGTCTCCGGCTGCGGCTGTTTGTGCCTGTGCAGTCTGGCAAAACGCCGGCGCCAGTAGCAGAAAGCTGAGGAAAAATGCGAGAGGCTTGTGGAAAGTCTTCATTTGGCACCTCGAGATTGAGAGTGGACGTTATTAGTAACTCTGGTACTAATGGAGTAAGTGGCGCAATTTACACCTTTATTACCACTACTCGTGAGTTTATTCCACTTTTTCAAATCTCGGGTGGTGCCTTAATTCAACTCTGCGGTTCTCGGCGTATCTCTGCGCCCTCTGCGTTTGAGTTGTCGTTTAACGCAGAGAACACTGAGATACGCCGAGGACGCAGAGATTACGCAGAGAGGATTTCAAATTAGCGCACTACCAGATCTCGAGATGCTTTCCGTTAGCGCGCCACCTTGATTAATTTCCGGCTGAGATAATGGTTCGGGCTGCACCATTTGGTCCGGTACTTTCCGATTGGAATTAGCGGGATGTAGAGCACGACGAACCATTTCGTTTGAATAGTTGAACCACATTCCGAACAGGGTTCTTTTCCGCCGTAGATTTTCGTTCCGATGCCGTTGAGCGTGTAGGTTGAGCCGGCGCTGACTTCAGTAGTGGCGGTGTGGCAGGACTTGCAGAAGCCTGGATTGCGATAATAGCTCTGGCAAACTGTCGAACAAAAGACGCCGTTGTCGTCGCGTTTGCCAACCACGACGCGCGTCGTGCAATTGGTACATTTCTCGAACATGAGTTTACTCCTCGGATGATCTGGTAGGGTTTTGAAGTGAGGCAAAAGGCAATCGCGCGCAGGGATTACTGCGCGCGATCGGAGTATAGCACAGCGAGGATTACGAGCTAGGACTTCGGTTTTGGCTCCGCATAGAAGACCTTGTTCACGATCTTCCACTCGTCGCCGACCTTTAAGAGCGACATGTAATCGGTGAAAGTGACGGTTGGATATTCGAGCACGATCTTCGCCGAGCCTGCGTTCCCGGTGATCTCGAGGTTTTCGATTCTCCGTTTTCTCTGCGCCTCGTCAGCCGCCGGCTTGCCGTTGAAACGCGAAGCAAACTCCTCAACCGTCATGCTAGCCATCTTTCCATCACGAAACGACATAATCTTCGCGTCCGTGTGAAAAGCCTTCCGCATGAAGTCGCCATTCCCGGTGGCATGTCCCTGAATATAATTCTCCAGCGGCACCCGCGCGCCCGCCGTCTCGTTCTGCATCGGCTGAATCGAGCTCCTCACCACACCAAAAACACCCAGTACTACCGCAAGTAAGACAACAAGTCGCTTCATAACAACTCCC
>DASTTS010000476.1:0-6195 GCA_035760085.1 Pyrinomonadaceae bacterium | reverse complement strand
ACCCGGGCCACCAGTCGCGATGATCACAGCGTCAGCCGGAAACGCTTTCAACTCGAGTGTCTGTAAGTCCATCGCGATCAATCCACGACAAACCTGATGATCGTCGAGCACGAGCGAAAGCATTTCCCAGTGTTCAAACTTTCTGACTTTCCCGTTTACTTCGTAACGACGAACCTGTTCGTCAAGAGCGTAAAGAAGTTGCTGACCGGTCGAAGCTCCGGCGAATGCAGTGCGGTGATGTTTAGTGCCCCCGAAGCGGCGGAAGTCGAGCAGTCCTTCAGGCGTGCGAGAGAAGGGAACTCCCATGCGATCGAACAAATAGATGATCGATGGCGCCATCTCGCACATCGCTTTTGCGGGTGGCTGGTTCGCGAGAAAGTCGCCGCCGTAAACAGTGTCGTCGAAATGTTCCCAGGTTGAATCGCCTTCGCCTTTGGTGTTGACGGCGCCGTTGATGCCGCCCTGCGCGCACACCGAATGCGAGCGCTTCACGGGTACGACGGAAAACAGATCGACAGCATGGCCGCCCTCCGCGATTTTCATGGCGGCGGCGAGGCCCGCCAGCCCACCTCCGACAATCGCGATTTTCATACCGTTACTGGCCATTAATAAATAATTCCTCCTAACAGTCCGCCGGGACGGATAAATGCGACGGCGGCATTGACGCCGACCAGCAGCAGCAAAACTCCGAAAGCGATGCACGCGTAACCGGTCAAACGCTGCGCGCGTTCGCCGATGGTGATGCCCCAATCGACCATAAACAACCAGATGCCGTTGGCGAGGTGCCAAACAGTCGAGGTGATGCCGATCATGTAAATGATAAAGATCGGAATCATGCGAAACTCACGCGCGACGATCTCGAAAGCCTTGTCCGGATGGTGCGCCACGGACATGTTGTTCAACCCCGGAATGAGGCCAAACCGGAAGTTGAGCACGTGAAAAGTGATAAAAAAGAAGAGAATGATCCCGGTAATTCGCTGGATTAGATAGAACCAGTTACGCGAGTACGGGTAAGCGAGGTTGTTTGGCCGCGCTTCCATCGTGATCACCAGGCCGTACACGGCGTGATAAATCAGCGGAATGAAAATGCCGCCAATCTCAACGAAAAGTATGTACGGAATCGACTGAAGATCGTCGACGGCGGAGTTGAAATCGCCCGGGCCCGTCAGCGCCTTTGAGTTCGTGTAAAAGTGTTCTAAAAGAAAAATTCCAAGTGGAACGATACCGGAAAGCTGGTGCAGCTTGCGCAAGACGAAGGTCCTGCTCAAACGAATAGCCAAGAATTCACTCCTTTGCCGAGATCTCGATGGGGCAGGTTGTTAATGAGTCTATACAGAGCAATTGAATTATATTGGGAAGCGCAGGAAATTCAAAACCACGGATCGAATGGATGAAGATGGATTTAAGCAGGATTGCCGAGTTGATTCAGAGGCGTGAAGTTTCGCCGGTTGAAGTGGTTGAGGCACACCTGGAGCGAATCGCACGTCTGAATCCGGCGCTGAATGCCATTGTCACGCTCGCGCCTGACGTGATGGAGCGTGCGCGAGAGGCGGAAGCTGCGGTGATGCGCGGTGAAGTTGTTGGTGCGTTGCACGGCGTGCCGCTGACGATCAAGGACACGATTGAGACCGCCGGTTTGCGCACAACTAGTGGATCAAAAATGCGTAGCGATTACGTTCCGCAGGTCGATGCGCCCGCGGTGGCGCGACTGAAAGCCGCCGGTGCGATCATCCTCGGAAAAAGTAACGCCGCCGAAATGGCGATGGATTACACCGCTGATAATCCCGTCTTCGGCCGCACGAATCATCCGTTGAATCACGATTTGACGCCCGGCGGATCGAGTGGAGGCGAAGCAGTGGCCATCTCGACGTACATGTCACCTGGCGGACTGGGAAGCGATTTAGCCGGATCCGTGCGAATCCCTGCTCATTTCTGTGGCATCTGTGCTTTGAAACCGACGACCGGTCGTGTGCCGGGTGAGCTGCAGTTTCCTCCGAGTATTGGTCCATATTCACTCGGCGCTGTGATTGGACCACTCGCGCGCAATATCGGTGACCTGCGCCTGCTATTCGCCGCACTCAGTAAAGATCCTTTTGAACGAGTCTCGCACGATCTCCGCGGTGTTCGCGTTGCGTGGTACACGGACGACGGCGTAGCACCGGTTACTGACGAAACAGCGCGCGCAGTTGTCGCTGCCGCGCACGCGTTGAACGATGCCGGCTTGATAGTTGAGGAGCAGCGGCCGCCACACGTCGAACGTGGAAATGAGCTCTGGTTGAAAGTGTTCTCACGCGCGTCTGTTGTGCAACTCCGCGGATTGTACAAAGGTCGTGAGGGCGAAGGCGGTTCGTTCGTTAGTTGGCGGCTCGGCACCGCCGATGCCACGCCCGCGCCCGCGTTGGATGAATACATCGCGGGCTGGATGGAACGCGATCGTCTACGCGAAGAGTTGGTCCAGTGGATGGAGACGACGCCCATCATCATCGCGCCAGTCGGCGCTACGCCTGCTTATCCACACGACACGCTGAAAGTGACCGTTCACGGCACCACGTTCGGCACGTTCAAGGCATTCAGCTATGCGCAAACGTTCAGTGTTTTCAATTTACCCGTCGTCGCTGTTCCCGCCGGAAAATCAAATGACGGGCTACCGATCGGCGTTCAGATTGCCGGTCCACCGTTCGCGGAGGAGATGATTCTCGCCGCCGCGGAAATCGTCGAAAACGCTTTATCCACTACTGGCGGCGATTCCGAGATATAATCCGCGCCATTCGGAGGAGCGACTATGGATCCAGTAGCAACACTTCTCGCCTTCATGTTTTTCGGGTTCATCACCGTCGTTTTACTGGTAATTGCCGTTAAAACGATCAGAATCGTGCCGCAGGCGACGGTTATGCTGGTGGAGCGCCTCGGCAGCTTCAATCGTGTGGCCAACAGCGGTCTGAACATTCTGTGGCCATTTATCGACCGGCCGCGCGCTGTTTACTGGACCAATGCTCGACCCGGCCTGACCTCGATCGATCTGCGCGAGCAGTACATCGACTTACCGCCGCAACCCGTCATCACCCGTGACAACGTGACGATTCATGTTGATTCGGTGGTCTACTGGCAGATCACCGATCCGATAAAAGCCGTCTACGAAATGAACGATCTGGTTGGCGGTATCGTGCAGTTGACGATTACCGGCATGCGCGCAGTTATGGGCGACATGGACCTCGATCACACACTTTCACAGCGCGATCAGATCAACTCCAAACTGCGCATAATTCTCGACGAGGCGACTGACAAGTGGGGCGTGAAGGTTACACGCGTCGACGTGAAGAACATCAATCCGCCGGAAGATGTGCGCATCACGATGGAAAAGCAGATGACCGCCGAGCGCAACCGGCGCGCGCTCGTCTTGCAGGCCGAGGGCGATCGACAGGCAGCAATCACGCGCGCGGAAGGCGAGAAGCAAGCTGCAGTTACACGTGCTGAAGGTGAAAAGCAGTCGGCGATACTTGCGGCTGAAGGTGCAGCGCAGGCGCGTTTACGAAATGCTGAAGCTGAATCGGAAGCACTGACTCGAATCGCGGCGTCGATCCCCGGCGGTGATCCAGGTCATTACCTGATCACGATGCGTTACATCGAAAGCCTGCGCGACATGACGCGTACCAATAATTCGAAAGTGATCTTCATGCCGGTTGAGGCTTCGTCGATGCTGTCGAGTGTGGGTGCGATCAAGGAAGTGTTATCGGCGACTGGTGAGCGTGAAGATCCGGCGCCACCACCTCCACCGCGCCCCCGTGAATTACCGCGATAAATACGTCTTTTTATCCGCGCAAATCCGCGGCCGAAATTACGGTGTACTTCGAGCCTTTTGGGCTGAGCTCGCTGCGAAACAGAACCAACTCCTTAAGATCGATCTCACTCGGTTCGAACTTCATCTTCAAATGCGTCTCCGCCAGGGAACGTGCACCTTCCGGTTTGCGGAGTCGCGCGATCGTCAAGTGTGGACGATACGCGCGATCCTCCTTCGGAAAACCTATCGTCGCGCACTCGTCTTCAAACCTTTTCTGCAAAGCAGTCAACTGACCCGACGGATCGCTGATACCGATCCACAAAACCTGCGGTCGACTTGCTCTCGGAAACACACCAGTCTCGCCAACACCAATCTGAAACGACGAGAACTCTTTCACTACGCGCTCCGCCGCCGCAGAAATGTTCTCAATCCGCTGTACTTCAACATTCCCAAAGAATTTCAACGTAAGGTGAATGTTCTCTACCCGACTCCAGCTCGCAGCCGCATCCGGTACTTCTTTCCGCAAACGCCGCACGTGATCGTCCAACCGCGCCCGCACCTCAGCCGGCAGCTCAACGGCACAGAACACGCGCCATTCATTTCGCTGGCTCAAGGATCAGCGTCTCCTTCGTGGCCTTCGAGACAGCCGCGACGCTGAACGGAAACTCGCGGGGCGTCACCGCGCGCCAGTCAGCAAGCTGATCGCTCCAGTGTGGGTTCTTCGGCACACCCGATTCTCCGAGCGCGATACCCTGCTGCGTCTTGTCCCAATTACTCGGATCCGCGATCAGTCGCATCGACACGGCCTGTCCGACATTTACCGTAGCCCCGATGAAACCACCGGTCCCATTTTGTGGAAACGGCGGAATCGTGAACTGCGGACCGATTAACGGAGCGCCAGCCAGTGGATGTGGAAAACGTGCTTTCGTCATGTCGCCCCAGGTCCACTTGGCCTCATCGGGGCCCAGATTTTTCGTGAGCGTCGCTATAGCTTCGTCGTAACACGCGCGCAGCAAGTCGCCGTAACTTGCATATTCTTTCGGCAGCCAGGCCGCTGGCTGCTCTTTGATTACGCGATCGAGAGTCGTGTCAAAGTTGCTCCATTGATAGCTTTTCACCAGATCCTGGCCGAGCGCGGCGGTCAGGATCTTTGAGCGAAACGTGAGACGTAGCTGGGCCATGAGTGGCACCACAGCGGATTCGGCGTTGACACGGCCGTCCCACTTTTCGAATGCGTCGAGGTGCGCTTTTAACTTCTCGTCTGCCGGCGTCAACTTTGGTCGCAGCAACTTGACTGCTTCTTTAGTAAATGACGTACCGGCGATCGTGTAAACGTCTCCGAGGATGCGACGGAAATCTTCGGACGAAAGTTTTGGTTTTTCGTTGAGCAGATCGAGTATCCGGCGAGCGCGGTAAGGCTGCGCCCACGAGTGCGTGAGAAAATAAGGATAGTCAGTGCCGACAATTCTCTGGTTCGCGGTGACGATGATGCCCGACGGTGGATCAAACAGCGTTGGCAGTTTTGATACGGGAATGTAACTGGTCCACTCGCCCGCATCAGTCGAACCGTCATAAGGCACACTGCCGTCACCTGACTTGCGAATCGGAACCACACCCGCCGCGTGATAACCGATGTGACCATCGACATCCGCATAGACGACGTTCTGTGTCGGCGCCGTAAACGATTCGAGCGCCGTGTTGAACTCTTTCCAGTTGCGCGCGCGATTCAAAACGAAAGAACTCTCGGGGTTATTCTTCGCCGGATCGAGCGCCGTCCAGCGCAGCGCGTAACGCTTGCCGTCGCCCTGGAAGATGATTGGACCATGTCGTGTCACGGTCACGTCATAGTTAATGATGTCGTGTTCAAAACTTCCGATACCTTTTCTCACCTTGATCTGTTCGTTTCGAATAACCGCGTCCTGCCAACCGCCCGGCGTTTGGTATTGCTTCGGATTGTCCGGATTGAACTTCTCCACGTACAAATCCTGAACGTCGGGACCGACATTCGTGAAGCCCCACGCGATTCGATCGTTGTGACCGATGATGACGCCCGGCAGTCCGGCTGTGGCCACACCCGCCACGCGCAAGCCCGGTGCGCTCAGGTGGACGAGGTGCCAGATCGAGGGCGCTGTCGGGCGCAGGTGTGGATCGTTTGCCAGCAATGGTTTGCCGGTAACGGTGCGACGACCGCTGACGACCCAGTTGTTGCTCGCGGCGAGCGCATCAGTGCCAAACCCGATGCGATCCAAGGCGGCAGCGGCGATTTCCTGATTGTGGGCGAGTTTCGCGAGTGTTTCGTTCGAAACCGGCTGGCGTGCTACGTGGGCTGACTTTGTTTTTGACTGAGTGTCTTTACCAACGACGAGCACGTCAATCGGCGAGATTTCGGGCAACAACTCGGCGCGCTTCTCAGCCGG
>DASTTS010000475.1:0-16607 GCA_035760085.1 Pyrinomonadaceae bacterium | reverse complement strand
AGCGGCGATCAAGGGAAGCACTCCGTTCGTCGATTACCTGTATCAGCCGGGTGGCTCAGTGGATAACCAGTGGAATGGAACGTGGGGTCTGTTGCGCGCTTATCGCGGCGCAGCCGGTCTCCAGCCTGACCTTCAGTTGCTGCCGAACAACCCGACAGGCTCGGCGAAGGCTGCTGCTAATAACAAAGACTTCCAGGGTACCTGTCCGGTCGCTGCACCAAGTCGCAAGTTCAGCGTGACTGCGGTGACCGCACAGAATGCACTTCCTGGCGGCACGCTCGTTTACAACGACCGTACCAACCAGGGCGGCAAACTGCATGATCCAACGGCGATCATGTATGTCCGCACGAACGATATTGACGCTGCGACTGGCAAGCTGAAAGCCGGCGTACCGGTTGAGCCACTCGTGCTGAGAGCGAATGCGGGCGACTGTATTGAAGTCACCTTGTTCAATAAGCTCCCGACCGACGTGCCCGATCTACCTGGCTGGAACACGTTGCCGATGATCGTCGAAGGTTTCAACGCGAATCAGGTGAAGCCATCCAATCAGGTTGGTCTGCACCCGCAGCTCGTAGCCTACGACGTCGTATCGAGTGATGGTGCAAACGTCGGATTCAACGTGGCGGGTAATCCTGAATCGTACACTCCGGATGGACGTCAGACCGCGAAGCCTGGTGAGTCCGTGAAGTACAAGTGGTACGCGGGCGACATCCGCATGAACGGTACGACGAAGGTTGCTACGCCGATCGAATTCGGCGCGACGAACCTGATCTCGTCCGACCCGATCAAGCACTCGAACAAGGGCGCGATCGGTTCACTCATCATCGAGCCGCAGGGTGCGACCTGGATCGAAGACGCGAACTCGCGCGCGCAGGCAACCGTGAGCAAGACTGACGGCACCTCGTTCCGCGAATTCGTTCTCCAGTTCCAGACCGACATCAACCTGCGTCGCAGTGAGTTGTCGGGTGATGCGGCCGCAGTGCCGAACGTAGCGGGAGAAGAGGATGCTGAAGACTCCGGTCAGAAGGCCCTCAACTATCGCACGGAGCCGATGTGGAAGCGATTGGGCTACGAGCCTGATCTGCCACTCGAGCAGACACGTGCATTCGACTACACGAACTCGCTTTCGAATGCGCAGGTTAATGGCGATCCTGTGACACCAGTGTTCACAGCCAAGGCGGGAACGCCTGTTCGCTTCCGAGTGCTCAATTCGAATGGCCACGCGCGCAACAACGTGTTCCAGGTTCACGGTCACGTCTGGCAGCAGGAGCCATACATCAACAACTCGACCCAGATTGGCAACAATCCGCTCTCAGAGTGGAAGGGTGCCCAGCAGGGTCACGGTGCGTCAAACCACATGGACGCAGTTCCGGTGAATGGCGCCGGCGGAGTGCGTAAGGTCTCGGGTGATTACCTCTACCGTACGCAGTCGTCCTTCCAGTTCGACAATGGACTGTGGGGCATCTTCCGCGTCACACCGTAAGCGCTTTCATTAGCCACAAAAAGCACAAAAGGCACAAAGGTTTTCCTCTGTGCCTTTTGTGCTTTGTGCCTTTCGGCCAAACCCCACCCACGGCAGTGGGTAGGGTTTACGACTTGGTGCAAGGCTATTTGGGGGGATTATGAGTTTCGGCTTGACGTTGGAATCGGTTCCACCGTTTAGAATGCCATCATGAAAGCAGTTAGTGGCAACGCTTCTTTAAGCTCAGGTGAACTTGCTGATTTGGCAGGAGTCAGCCGAGATACGCTGCGACATTACGAACGCAAAGGCGTGCTGCCACGTCCGCGCCGCGGTCACAACGCGTATCGACAGTATCCGCCTGAGGCATTGCAGCGAGTGCAACTGGTGCGGCGAGCGCTGTCAGTTGGTTTCACGTTAGACGAACTGGCCAGAGTGTTAAAGGTTCGTGATGCTGGTGGAGCGCCGTGTGACGAAGTGAGAAGACTCGCAGCTCAAAAACTACTCAACGTTCAGGACCAACTGCGCGAACTCGCCAAGTTGCGAGACGATCTTAAAGAGACATTGCGAGACTGGGATACGCGATTAGCTCGTCGATCCAAGGGAAAGCGGGTCAATTTGCTTGAGTCGCTATCTGTTGATCCGAAGCCAAAGAAACGCTCAATTAAACGCAAAAGGAGAAGTGAGTAATGAAAACAACTTTTTATCGATCAATCATGGCTTCTTTGATTCTTGCCACCGCGGCACTGGTGATTGTTTACGCGCAGCACCCGAAGAAAGGGCACAATAGCAATACGTCTGGTAAGGCTGACGAAGAGATGAACAAGCGTGGCGATCACGTCATGGGGTTTGACCATACGAAGACCACACATCATTTTCTATTGCGAGAGTCGGGTGGATCGATTGAGGTAACAGCTAATAGCTCCGATGATGTTGAGAGTAGCGAACAGATCAGAATGCACTTGAAGCATATCGCAACGATGTTCGCAGAGGGGGATTTCAATGCCCCGATGCTAATCCACGATCAAACGCCTCCTGGAGTGCCAGTGATGCAGGATTTAAAGGGCGAGATCACATATAACTATGAAGAGATCGATCGAGGAGCAGCAGTGCGGATTTCAACGAAGAATCCAACTGCCTTGAAGGCGATTCACGACTTTCTGCGATTTCAAATAAAAGAGCATAAGACTGGCGATTTGCTGAATCCTGGTAAGGCGAAACATTAGTTGGATGACGTAAGTACAGGGAGCGGTAGCGACCTGGTCTGTGATCAGCATGCTATATTCCTAACGATTTTGACTGTACTGACCTCATCCAAGTGCAATTCACTTTTGACTAATCAGGAGAAGAATGGGAAAGAAAGCAGCGCTGATTTTGTTCGGTTTGGTTCTTGTCTTTGGCGGCGCAAGTCGCTCGGCGGCGCAGGTGAAGCGAGTGCAAATGCACATCGCGGGTTATCTGTGCGGTAATTGAGTGTACAACATTCAGAAGGCCGTGAGCCGTCTAGATTACGCACCGAAGCTGAAAGAGATCGAACTCACAGATATCAAGAAAGGCCTCGGCGAATTCACCCCGAAACCCGACAAGCCGGTTTCATTCGCCGCTTTGAAATCGAGTTTGAAAAGCGCCGGTTATGCTTTGGACGCTGCGGACATAAGCGTCGCCGGCACATTGGGCAAGGAAGGTGACGTTTGGATTATCGTTGCGAAAACGTCCGGGCAGAACTTTGTTTTGGAAGGTCCAACCGTCGAGAAAGTAGTAGCGGCGATAGAGCCTGGATCACCAATTGAAATCAGCGGTCGTTGGAAAACTGTAGGGCAGGGAACCAGTGCGCGCGAAGTGATTACCCCTGCCGAAAACAAACAGGCCTTTCATAGGAGAGCGAACGACGATTTTTACGTAGCTCGCTTTATACCCGCGAAGTTTGTACCTGCTGAAGCGGAGCCGCCACCCCTCGCTCCGATTCGTGTGACCTCGCCAGGACTTACAGTGTTCAAGGGAGGCGCAATTACACCGCGCCTCTACTTGATTCGTCAGCACTTAGGACCATTGAAAGTGAACCGTCAGATGGTCGATGTGAGTTTGTCTTATACTCCATCGCCTCACTTGCAATTGGAAGCTGAAGTGCCAATCTCGCGAACGTCATTTCACGATGCAGGCCAGTCTGGATCAGGCGCTGGTCTGGCAAACGTTACCGCATGGGCCAAGTATCGCTTCTTTCGTCAGGTCAAGACTTATGGCGACAGGCAAGCAGCCGCGAGATTTGGCTTGGAGTTACCCACCGGAAACAAAGACGCCCCGAGCCAGACCGAAATCAATGTACCGGCATTTGTAAGACAGCAACTCACGCCAATCAATGGCGGCTTATCAACTCACTTCGATCTCGCTTACTCGCAAGCCGGTGGACGAATCATTTTTGGCGGAAACGCGGAAGCTGTTTTCCGCAGCGAGCGCGCCGGTTTTCGGATGGGCCACGAACAAAGATTGAACACCGATCTCGAATACGTCTTACTCCCACGCGACTATAAGAAGCCTGGCGGTGAATTGTTTCTGATCCTCGAGACGACGTTTGTTCATCGAGCAACAGGCCGCCTCAATAGCGCAGCTGTGGCCGGCAGCAAAGCGACCGAGTATTACCTTGCGCCGGGACTTCAATATGCCGCGCGTCCACGGTTCGTCATCGAGGGCAGCGTGCAGTTTCCCGTCGTACGAAACACCGGGTCAATGACCTTACAAACCGATCTGAATGTCTTACTCGGCGTAAAATACCTGTTTTAAGGCGCTGAACCTCCCGCGACAAAGCCTCCAAAAACCTGGAAACCGTGGTCCATTCCGTCTGTTATCCAATGTCACGGAACTATGGCGGTCCAGCTCAGGTGACCCCGCCTTTGCGGAACACTGTCAAAAGCAGTGGACCACCACAACAGTCCAGAGGAGAAGACAATTGAAATCTCTTGCCCCCCACAAGAATCATCCCAGCGGGCGTCGCGCAGTCGTGATTGCCTCGTTCGTCGTAGCTGCTTTCTTATTACTCACTACAACCAGTTACATGGCCCCCAACACCGGCGCGATTTTCACCACGAATTCGAGCTGCGCCGGCACCAACATCAACATCTTTACCAGCAAGACCGATGTTTATGTCGATGGTGGACCAGCTCACGAAGGCGCCGCCGGTCTGCCGGATGGTTTTTACTATATTCAAGTGACGGAGCCAGGCGGCACGTTGCTCGGTACCAGCGTCGGGAGCGCGAATCCCACTCCAGTTCACGTCACCAACGGCGAATTCGATCAGTGCTATCAGCTCGAACCCATCGTGATCAAAGCCAGCGACAGCACGACAGGTTATGACGATACAACTAACGGTGGCGGCGAATATAAAGTCTGGGTTAGTCCGAACGCGGATTTCTCAGGTAGCAAAACCGACAACTTCAAGGTGAAAGTCGAAGTTCCCGCAACGGGTACGCTGAACGTCAATAAGTTTTACGACGCGAATGCGAATGGCATTAACGACGACGGCCAGATGATCACCGGTTGGAAAATCCGCATCATCGACGATCTGGAGCTATTTCGCTTTACGCCCGTGAGCGTTGTTGTTGCTCCGGATGATTATGTCGTTTCCGAGTTTGATCCGGCGGAGACAAACTGGATCCATACCACAGCGAATCCGGTGAACGTCACTGTGGACGCAGGTGAAACAGAGACAGTCGAGTTTGGCAATCTATGCCTTGGACCAGGTGGCGGTCACACACTCGGATTCTGGTCCAACAAGAATGGACAGGCGACGATGAACGACGGCGGTTCCGTCTGTTCTGAGCTGACTCTTCTGAATGGTTTGTTTTTGCGCAATGCTGCGGGCACGCGCATGAACTTCGGATGCGATTACACTGCGTTCAGGAATTGGCTGCTCGGCGCCACGGCAACAAACATGGCCTATATGCTTTCCGCGCAACTTGCAGCGATGGAACTCAACGTCGAAGCCGGTTTCGTAAACGGTAATGCTCTTGTCTACGCGCCCGGTACAAACAGCGCGAACGGACTCGGATTCGCCACCATCAATGCGTTGATGTCGGAAGCGAATGCAGAGCTCACGTTACACGGAACGGCGTTGGCTGGTGATTCCTGGAGAAGCTATCAGGAGGCGCTCAAGAACGCACTCGATAAAGCGAATAACAATCAGACGTTCGTACAGCCAACTCCCTGTGCGTTTACGTTCTGAGGATTAGCAAATGAATGCTGTGAGGGGCGCCGGAACAGCGGCGCCTTTTCTTTTTTTGTCTTCAGGACGCGCGTCAGAATCGACAGGTGTCCACACTGCCGCCTAAATGAAATTCTCTCTGCGTAATCTCTGCGTCCTCTGCGCCTCTGCGGTAAAAAGAACCGCAAAACAGGTAAACCGCAGAGGCGCAGAGGACGCAGAGATTACGCAGAGTTGAATTAGGCACCACCGCCTGGTCCGGCGTTAGGATGCCTGGCGGCTTTGGAGTTGGATCTTGTCCAATAACTGGAAGGCGAGTTGCTTCTCATTTCGGTTATTGAGTTCGCAGTGTTGCGCCAAAGCCAGGTCGAGGTCGCCGAGGTCAAGATAGACGAGACCTAAAGAATAATGCGCGCGCGCATTATGAGAGTCGATCTCGAGTGCTTGCTTAAAAGCCTTTATTGCCTCGGCGTAGCTTCCTACGCTGAAGTAAACAAGCCCAAGGTCATTGCGCAATTCCGGATCTTGAGGCGCCAACATGATTGCTTTCGCATAGGCCTTCAAGGCATCGACAAACTGTCCGATCTCGTCGTATGCAGCGCCAAGATGTTGATATGCAGTTACAAAGTTGGGGCGTAATTCGAGGGCTGAGAGATAAGCCTTGATCGCTTTAGCGAGTTGACCCGTTTTGTGGTAGGCAAGCCCCAGCTCTAAGCAATCCTCCGGCGAGTCGGGGCGTTGTCGCTTCAGCCGGCTAAACATATCTCCAAGCATCGTATCCTCTCAATACTCACTGACGGAAAGCACAGGGATCCCGCCGAGTCGTAAAGCCGTCTTAACCTTATTCCGATCCAACTGGATCAACGAGGTACCACTACCTGAAGAAGTAAAAGTGGGGGCTAAGAAATCTCCGGTGCTGTTGAATCTTGCTACTACAAACGCACCGAGCGACGTTCCATTACCGCCACCGCTGCGATCGAGAACGCCACCGCCGAGCACGAGCACTAAACCATCGAACGTTTGACTTCCGTTCATCGAGAGGGTGCCGGTAACAACTAACAGTCCTTTGCCTCCCGCACTGGGAAGAGAAACATCACCGTCTACAAAAGTGAAAAGTCCGTCGGTAGTACCGGCTCCAAAATCCGTCGGAGCAGCGTCGCCGGCGGCAGTATTAAAGTAGCGATCGCAACTTGAATTGGTGCTGCCACTACATCCCGAAAACTGCTGCAGAGAAGCTCTTCTAAGGTTACTTACAAACGCTCGTGCGCCAAACACGGGATCTGACGTGGTCTGAAGCCATTTCGGCAGCAGACTTATATCGGCCGGCAGCGTAGCCTGTTTTAAATTCGGAATCAGACCGGACGAGTCGCCCTGCAATGCGGTGGGATTATTACTCTTCAAGGTTGATAGGTTGGTGTAGTCGGGCGTGGTTGTGACCATGAAAGCCGGCAGCGGGTTCCCGCCGGCATTGTCGACACCCGAGTATACATAGTTGGCGCTGTTACCTATCGCTACGGTTGAGGCGGTCGTCGAATCATTTCCCGCGCCGCGGACGGCAAACGTTGCCACCGGATCATAGTCAATGCCGAAGCGACTCACCATCATTTGCAGATTCTTGGAAGCGCCACGTGGGCCATATCCGACAACCTTGACGATTAAGCGACCCGGCTCAGGTGAATTAACAGTCGTTTGCAGTGTGGTGCTGGTACCGCTTGCCGGTATTTGAATACTTTGGCTGGGCATCGTGAATAAGGTGCCGACGCCCGGGATCTCAATTGTTTGATTCGGGAAATTAAGCGAAACAATACTGGCCGTCGAAGTTATTGATCCTGAGAACGTACCTTTAACAGAAACGGAGATCGGCGTACTGCTTCCTATTGGTAGTGGACCAGTTTCGGTAATTTGAAGAGTAAAAGTTAAAGGATCGGTGGCGAAGTCGATGTTGGTATTATTCTTTACACCCGAAAAGGCAAAAGTGCCGAGAGTCGGATTACCATTCGTGGTGATGTTAGTAGAACTTTGCGGCGTGTAGGTAATCGAGACGCCGCCACCCAAAGACAAGTTTGAGGCAGATGTGTTTATGGAACTGGTGTTAAATGCTCCGCCGGTTGAAAAGATAACTTCCCTTGAATTGTCTGGATCGCTGATACCCGTGATCGCATATGCGATTCCGTCAGTTACTGAGTAATTTGGACTTAGAGTAACGCGATTGGGAGCGTCGCTGGGGTAATTGTAGACGAGCCAACGAGAAAGTTGTGCTACGCCGGAGCTGGGATTGTTCGAGGTGCCGACGTTGATGGCATTCTTAAAATTCATTTTCGTGCCGTCGTTAGGGTGAGGCGCGACGTTCCCCCGCAATACGTTGAGCGCGTCCTGAAGACCGGCTTCGGCCGCGTAATACGCTTGCATCTCGTCAGTCGAGCTGATGGCGTTCGTCGTAGATATCGTCGTGGTCAGTACCAACATCAATCCGCAGGCGAGGATTAGAAGAGACGCAAAGAGGACCAGAATTAGTGCCGCACCGCGTTCACTCTTCCGGCAGGTTATTTGGCGAGGTGTGATTTTCAGTTGCTGACCCATTGAAGTCTCCTATTTCTCACGACAACTTTTAACGCAGAGGACGCAGAGGCGCAGAGATTGCAGAGGAAAGTCCGATCAGTAATTACCAACATCAGCATTTCGCAAGTAAACATCTGATACGAGTTGGACGCGCGAGGCTGGTTGATACCCGGGCGAACCCGGCGCGCCGCGAGCTGTGAGTTCAACGCAAACGCTGATGACTATGTAGGTGGTATCGCTTTTTTGTGTTACTTCAGATGTGTTGGTTGAAATGTCACAGTTGGCGCTGTTCAGCGTGTAATTGACTTTCGCTGGATAGTAGTGAATCCGCAGAGAGTCGACCCGGTTGGCAAGCACTGTCGTTTGATTCTGGGTGCCGATGTCCAGGCGTACGATGTAACTGTCGCTTCCCGCACTGTAAAGCGAATACTTAACATCTTCGTTCCGGTCGCTGATGCTGTTACTGCTGGTCTGGCCATCAAAAGCGTTGAGGTTTGCTCTAACGCGAATGGCGGTTTCATTCGAATCAGCAGCCACGATGCCGTTATTCGCCAGACCGAAACCAGCGTTCGCGATCTCCCGCGTCATAATGTTGAGCGCGCGCTGCGTGTCGGCCAGTGCGTCTGTCTTCTGGTTCTCACGAGCACGCACATTGAAAGAGCTCGCCAGAAAACCACTGGTCAGTCCCAAAAGTGTAAGCGCGATCGCCATCGCAAGTGTCAATTCGATTAGCGAAAAACCGCGCTCCTGGCGTTGTTTATTCGGTTCTGCCATGGAATACCTCACCCAAGATTTGATCCAGTCGACGAAGTGGTGCGCTTCGTGTAGAGAACCACTTGTCCCCGCATCCAGCCGTCGTTCCCGGCGTAGACTCCGCCACTAGTGCTTCTGCCTTGAGGCGTGACGGTGATCCTGATGTTCTTCAGCGTGGTGGTGACGTCTGTAACCGTTACCTCAACAGTGTAGGTTTGTGAATCTGTTGGGCCAACCGTTACGACCTCCGACGACGAAACACAGGAGGTGAAAGAATCGGCTCGCAGTTGCTCCAGCTTCCGCTGTGCGGCTGTGACAGCGCCGGCGCGGATGGCAGCGGCGGAGTTGTACTTGAGCGCGTAAACACCTAAGGGAAGTACACCGCAAACCACGATCAATAGCATCACCATTGCGATGCAGGTTTCGATGAGGGTAAAGCCGCGCTCGTCTTTGTGAGTTTTTATGTTCATGGGTCTCCCTTTGGAGAGGAATCAGTTGGTCACGTTCACTTTTACCGTTATCGAGGAGCCACACTGTGATGTGAATGTGACGTTGTATGGACCACGCAATGTGTTCTTTGACACGACGGAAAAGGTTTGACCGTTGGACACGCTTTGTGAAGCAGGTGAAACGATCAGGTTAGAAGGGAATGTAGCCACTACGAGACTCGGATTGCTCATGCTGACGAGCACGCTGCCCGTACCGCCGCCATTCTTTCTGATACTGATACTGGATGAATTGACGTGAATAGTGCAGGACGGAGGCCCCGAATCCGCTGCGACGCCACCGCCGGAGAGATCCATACAAGGAGTGTTATCGGTCGTTGTCGTACCGCCAACTACAAGGCGGGTGTTGATATTATCGGCGGAGTTTATGCCACTGCTGTAAGTGACATTCGGTAGAGTTGGTTGCTGATTCTCCACCGTTACGTCACCCGAGCCGGATACGTCAACACTTAGACCGTGGTCCATTGTGTCGCTGACCGCAAATGTCGTAACACAGGAAGAACCGCTGGTTAAGGTGCGACCACGCCAGTTAAAGGTCACATTCGGTAGGTCGGAGCTCGCTAACTGAACGTCATCCTGAAACGTAAAGGTTCGCGTGGTCGGAGTTCCACTGCCATTAAAATCCATTGAAACCGAATACGTTCTCGTATTCGAAAAACTAACCGACGACGTACCGTGGCGGCGAACAGCGTCAATTCGTGCTTTCTCCATGTAGGAGGCGAGCTGTCGCACCGAATTTTGTACACGCAAGGCGGAGCGTGACGATCTGATTTGGATCAGCGTAAACGCTGAAACGACACCTACAATCGCCACGACAATTACAAGTTCCACCATGCCGGCACCCTGCTCGTGGCTACGCTTTCCTGTGAGTTGGTTTTTCATGTTGTTCGTGAGTGCACTTCAAAGGAATGGTGAAGCTACACGCGGTAGGATCAACACTGGGAAGATAGCAAGATCTAAAACCCCGGCGCATGAGAGAGGATTACCTTTTTTGGAGGTACATTTTTCCTGGATGAGGAGTGACGAAAGTAGTACTGATCTCCGAGATAGGACTAGTACAAACCGACTAGTTTTTACCTCGCGTAAACTCTGCGTCCTCTGCGTCTCTGCGGTAAAACTCCCGCCTAATCACCGCAGAGGCTCAGAGGACGCAGAGTTTACGCAGAGAAGAGGACGTCAGGGGTTTCCGTCGCCGATGTGGTGTTTTACCGCATACATAACTAACTCGAGACGGTTTTCGACTTCAAGCTTGCTATAAATTGAGGAGAGGTGATTGCGCAGAGTGTGTTCACTCATATTCAGATGAACCGCGATTTGCTTATTTGTTGACCGTCCTTGTTTGGTCATCACGTCGATAATCTCGCGCTCTCGAGCAGTCAGGCTCGCAATCTTAGTTGCTTCCGGCGATGCGCGATGATTGGAGTGGTCCAGCAGCTTGCTAAAAACCCTTGCGGTGGTCACGCGATCGAGCCAGATCTCACCCTCGTGAACCTTCTTTATCGCCTTAAGTATCATTTCTGCTGACGCCTCCTTTAGCACAACGCCTCGTGCGCCGGCCAGCACCGCACGTTCGTGCGTTTCTGCATCTCGCATTCCGGTCAGGATCAGCACCATGGCATTCGTGGCGTTGCGCAAGAGCGGCATTGAATCGAGGCTGTTTTCGCCGCGCAGATCTATGTCGAGCAGGATGACATCCGGCTGTTCTCGCTCGAGAATTACTAAGGCTTCGTTGATGTCAGAAGCTGTCCCCATCACCTTCAGGTTAGGGCTATCACTTTCGACGAGCTTGACCATGCCCCAAAGAAAGCTTTGGTGATCATCTATAAGCAGGACGCGAATTGGATCTGGTGAGGTTTGGCTCATTTTTTCACATGGGAATGACGACAGAAACAATAGTTCCGGAATTGCCAACATTAACAGAAACTCGCCCGCCCAACGCAACGGCGCGCTCCGTAATTGAGCGAGGAGTGAACATTATTTGACTTTCGCCGGTTGACGAGTCGTTCTCGATGTCGAGAATTATGTCACCGTTTGCAGACGCCATGCGAATTCGGGCCTCCGCAGAGTTCGTATGTCGCTTGATATTGCTCAAGCCCTCGCGCACGATCTGGAACATTTCCGCTGCCAACCGGTCGTTCATATTCGCGTTGGTCGCGATCTTCACATCGACTTCAATTCCGTACAATTCGCCTAACTGTTTGGCATGTCTCTCAACTGACGAAGTGAGAACGTCGGTGCGTACACTCGATCCGGGACCTTGTAAGTCTCCCACGTATGTACGCAGATCCTTGATTACAGAGTCTGTTTTCTCAACCAACTCGGCGAGTCCGCCCGCGACCGGATCGCCGTTCGCTGCCGTTCGACGCAAAGCCTCGAGGCCGAGTTTTAGACCGATGTACGGCTGAATCGCGCTATCGTGAATATCACGAGAAATCCGTTGCCGTTCATACTCTGATGCCTGTGAAGCAAGCCGGTCGACAAGTTGTATGTTATCGATCATCGGCATGACGTGGTCCATGAGCTGCCGGAGAAAATCTACATCGGAATAGTTGAAGTGCCGGCTTTTTGATGTGAGATATAGTCGAGCCGTAAAAGAATTACGTTGGTAGATCGGAACGGTGATAAAGGAATTGGTGTCGAGCAGATCCGCGATCGATGCGTATGTTTCACAATCTACATCCTTCACACGTTCTCCGGATGAGAAATTGTAAATGGAACAAGCTGTCTTTCTGAACCACCACTTTCCTGCACGACTGTGCCATGTGACAGCCCACTCCGGTGGCCAGGCTAACAACTGCACCGCCTCACCGCCCACCGGTTCGACGCGATTACCCGAGTCGGCGTGGCGTCGATCGACTCGCCTGAGAATGTGTGGGTTCGAGTTCCGACCCGTGTTGATGAGCAGGCACGCGTCCGCATCGTAAAAGTCACGAAGCTTACTCATGATTGAACCGATCGTCTGGTCCACACCAAAGCGCGGGTTTGAAAGTCTGCTTACGTCCCGCAGTAGTGCCAGCCTGCGTTTGTGCATTGTTTCAGAGCCGCCCCAGTACGCCATCAGGTAGCCGATGGTGGCGAGGCAGATCGGTCTCAGGAGAAATCGGTTCGGTTCTATTGGCGTGGTAGTTGTGAAGTACCCGATCGTGACAAAGAGTGTTGCAGAAACGATGGTGACGTCCAGGCCTGCCCTGTAACCCGAACGAAAAGAAGCAACCAGTATGGCGAAGAAGAAGAAAAAGAAAAAAAGGCTATTGGTCCCGCTGCTTAAAGAGATAAGCAGCAAAAACCAGGCAACGTCTATCCAGTAAAGGGGAATACTTCGAAATGCTGAATGGCCTCTGATGTAAAGAAAGGAGACGAGTGCGCTGTAAACGGTGTAGAGAGCGAGCGTCGTGTAAGTGATATCGACGAGTCGATCCGGTTCTGATGGATCGACGATGATGATGATCAAAGCTGATAAGGCCAGGACAAGTCGGGTGAAGTTGACCAGGCGTTCATCAACCGACTCAATGGTCTGCTTCTCCATGAGGTCTCCCACGGTTAGCATCTATAGCAGCAAGTTTCGCTTTGAGCAATCAGTCTTTTAGCCGCGGTCACAGAGTTGTCCGAATGCGTCAAAACGCCACATTAATTCTTTGCATCCGCCGATTAGTGGTGGTCATAAATTGAACGATTTTCTCTGCGTCCTCGGCGTATCTCAGTGTTCTCTGCGTTAAAGGGCAACTCAAACGCAGAGAGCGCAGAGATACGCCGAGCACCGCAGAGAAGATTTTCAAATTAAGACATCACCACCTGTGATTTGATTCTATTGACGAGCACGTTGGATGGGCGTAGGCTTCGCTATAGTATTACACCCTCGTAGTACAAGCCGTCCCCCGCCTCAGCTAAGAGGAAGTCTTAGCCTCACGAAACCTTACAAATGGAGGTGACTATGAAACGACGGATTATTGTCCTCGCCGTGTTGGTACTGTCTCTTTTCTCGCTTACCCAACCAAGCCTTGTAGCTACATCGGCCTGTGATTGTTGGTGCGATTGCCAGTGGACGGCCAACGTTTGCTATCAGGATTGCGATCGAGACTACCCCGACTCCCCATTTCAAAGAAGTAGGTGCTACGACGACTGCTTTTGGCAACACGAGACTTGTACATGGAATTGCTAACGGTCTAACGTAGATTCTTTGCAAGGACTGAAAGGCCGATTCGTCGGCCTTTTGGTTTCAGGTGAGATGGTTAATAGTTAAAGAGTTAAAGATGGTTAAGCGAGTCTCGAGTTTTATCGAAATTCAGACTTTTGAGGCAAAGCCTTCACGAACGGCATTTTCAAAAGACCACTTAGCGTCTGCCTTTCCTTAACATCAAACCCATCAAGCCCGTAACTGAGCCTGCGAAAGTCAATTGAGCTTGTGTAGGTGCCGAAGAGTCTGTCCCACCAGGAAAAGATGTTCGAATAGTTTGAATCAGTTTCTCTTTGATCACGCGAGTGATGCACCTTGTGCATATTTGGCGTGACTACCAACAGTCGCAACACGCGATCGATGCTGTCATTGAGTCTGATGTTGGCATGCTCCAGTTCCGCGTTGAGGCCGGAGAGGATCAGATAGACCACCACGACCCAGAGCGGGATTCCGAAAACCACGATCGCTGCTAACTGCCAGAGTATGCGCCAAACGGTTTCGCCCGGGTGTTGGCGAAATGCGGTGGTTACGTCAACGGCATTCTCAGAATGATGGACGCGATGAAACTGCCAGCCAAGCCATGACTTGTGCAATAGAACGTGCGCGAAATAAGCAAAGAGATCTAACGCCAACACACCAAAGACGATCTGAGCCCAGGACGGAAGACTGAAGAAAGCGAATAACCCTACACCCTTACGAACAGAGAAGCCGCCCAGGTAGGCTGAGGAAAACGAGAGACCCAGATTCGTGATCACAAGCAAGAGCGTCAAGGCGACGTTCGGCATTGCATGTCTCACTCGACTATAACGAAAGCGATAAAGCGGAATGATCGACTCCAGCGTCCAAAGCAGCCCGCACAACACAATCAGCATTACCAATCGCCCTTGATCTGTCAGTACAACTTCCATCACTTTCAACTCCAATTACTTTCGACCGCCAACCGCTTCAACCCTGCGATTGACTTCATCCCAATTCACGTTCTGCATAAAAGCGTCGACGTATTTCGCCGCAGCCGCGCCGTAATCCATGTGATATGCGTGTTCGTACATGTCGAGCACCAACAGCGGATGGCCCATCGGCGCGTTATGCATGTGATCCCAGGCCCAGTAGTTGTGAACTTCGCCCGTGTGCATGTTGTAAGAAAGAATCGTCCAGCCGGAACCGCCCCCAAGCGCATTCGCCGTCTTCTTAAACTCCAATTCCCACTGCTCGTAGCTGCCAAACCATTGCTTGATCAAATCGAGAGCTTTACCACTGGCTTTGCCGTCACCGCCGAGGTTGGCGAAATAATTTTCGTGCAACACAACTGAACCTGTGCGCACCAGCTCCTCACGTTTCAAGTCACCGTAGATATAAGCCGGCAGATCTTTGTCAGGCAGCATCGCGCCGAGTCGTTGCTCGACGGTGTTCAATGCTTTGACCGCGCCGCCGTAGTTATTTTCCCAGTGTGAGCGGATCAGCTTTTCAGACAAGCCTTTGAGCCTGGCCGGATCGAACGGAAGCGGTTTCGGCGTGTGTTGTCCGAGGAAGGCTTTAGCCACCGGTCCAGTGTTTTGCCCGCTAGCTTCGTCCGGTGTTAGAAATCCCGCGAGCGCCAAACTCGCGCCACCTGTTGCGAGGGTCGAAATTACTTCTCGGCGTGATACTGCTTTCATTTTCGTTCTGCCTCCCTGGTCTATACAAGTTATTCGTATCTCAGTGCGACTAATGGATCGACTTTAGTGGCCCGTCGAGCCGGAATAAAGCAAGCCAATAATGCGACGGCGATCAAAACGATCGAGGAAATGCCAAAGGTCACAAGATCGTTGGGCGCTACTGCAAACAAAAGGCTCCTCATTAAACGTGTAATCGCTATTGCTCCAGCAAACCCGATCGCTACTCCTATCAGCGTCAATTTCATCCCCTGGCCCATCAGCAACCGCAGGATGTGTCGAGGTGACGCGCCGAGGGCCAGACGAATCCCAATCTCTCTCGTCCGTTGCGAAACTAAGTAGGCGATCACTGCATACAAACCAGCAGCAGCCAGCAGTAATGCCGTCACCGCAAAGACTCCGATCAACTCCATATTGAATCTGCGTGACGCCACCGCCGCAGCTAATAACTGGCTCATCGGCCTGACCCCCGCTGTCGCTACATCAACATCCACGTTGCGGAGTTCTCTGCGCACGGTTGACGCAAGTGCTTCAGGTTCTATTCCCGTGCGCACGACAAGACTAAAATTATTTGCCATGAACGGCACCGCCGATTTTGGTGCTTGCGGAATGGGTCCGTAGAGCGTCGGCATCGGTTCGTCGGTCAATCCCATATGCTTCACATCTTCGACGATGCCGACGACTTCGTACTCCTTCGCCGGGTTTCCGTCACCCATGTTGATAAGAATATGCGCACCCAATGGATCTTCAGCGGCAAAGAATTTACGCTGGAGGGCTTGATCAATGATGATGGCGCCGGGCGCGTGATCGTTGTCGTTATCAGTGATGTCGCGCCCGCGCAAGAGCGAGATCTTCATTGTTTCAAAATACCCTGGTCCAACCCAGCGATGCTGCGCGAATGGTTGTTCATTCGCAGTGGCTGGCGGACGACCCGCTATGTCGAATGTGGTCCGCGCTATCAGTCCACTCAGCGGCAGCGCACTGGCGGCACTAACTCCCTCTACTCCAGGCAAACCAACAAACCGTGGTGCGATCTTGTCGTAGAAAGTTTTCACCGACGCACCGTTGGGGTAGCGCGCCGCGGGTAAAGATAAACGCACGGCAAGAACACGGTTCGCATCGAAGCCCGGGTTAACTCCACGCAGTTGGCCGAAACTTTTTAACAGCAAGCCGGCTGCCACCAGCAACATCAATGAAAGAGCAATCTCACTCACAATAAACAAACTGCGAACACGATTTCCGGTTTCGCGCGTACCGTCGCGACCACCGTCCTTCAACTCCGAGTTCAGATCGGTTCGCGTGTTTTGAA
>DASTTS010000474.1:0-2730 GCA_035760085.1 Pyrinomonadaceae bacterium | reverse complement strand
CGCAGGCGTGATGCAGATGTCGCGCTTGCGACAAGGCGATCCGACAGTCGCCGCCGGATCGGAGTTGGACATCATCGCGGCGGTGGTGATTGGTGGCGGGAGTTTGAGTGGTGGTGAGGGAAGCATTCTCGGATCGATGATCGGCGCGCTGATCATGGCGTTCCTGCGGAACGGTTGCCAGCAGGTCGGTTGGCCCAACTACATTCAGGAGATCATCATCGGCGCGATCATCGTGGTGGCGGTTGCGATTGACCGCTGGAGATCTCGTAACTAATCCTGAAAATCTTGTAAATCCCGTCTAAGGAGACGTAATGGCAAAGGCACTCATAATGATTTGTGCGGTTCTCGCTTTTTCCTGTGTATTAGCAACCGGACAAACACCAGTCGCAACACCGAGCCCTGATTGCGGTGAGATGAAGACGCGGTTGGATCGTGCCGAAACGAGGCTGAACGACTGGCCGGCGCTCGCCCGTTATCGCGACGATAACAACAAGACCGCGGCACCGGCGAAGAACGAGCAGCGCGTTGTTTTCATGGGCGACTCGATCACCGACTCATGGGACGATCCACGCTACGGCGGTTTCTTTCCCGGCAAGCCTTACATCAATCGCGGCATCAGTGGTCAAACAACGCCGCAAATGCTCATTCGCTTTCGTCGCGACGTGATCGAGCATAAACCGAAAGTTGTTGTAATACTCGCAGGCACAAACGATATCGCCGGTAACACTGGTCCAACCACGCTCGAAGCTATTGAAGACAACCTGTCGTCGATGGCCGATCTCGCGACCGCGCATGGCATTCGCGTAGTGTTCGCGTCAGTACTCCCGGTGAGCGATTACGAGATGCGCGACGGCAAACCGATCGTGCAGACGGTACGCCGTCCTCCCGACAAGATCCTCGCGCTCAACAAGTGGCTAAAAGACTACGCTGCCGCAAATCACCACGGGTATCTCGATTACTTCTCGGCCATGGTCGACGACAAAGGCTTTTTGAAAGACGAGCTGAGCGACGACGGACTTCATCCCAACGCACAAGGCTACGTCGTGATGGCTCCACTCGCCGAAAACGCAATCGCGGCGAGCTTGAAACGCCGCAAGTAACTCACGCAATGCCAGTCACTCTCGAAGATATCGCGCGCGCCCTAAACGTCTCGAAGATGACGGTGTCGCGCGCGATTAACAATCATCCAGAGATCAGCAGCGAAACGCGCGCACGCATTCTCGCGACCGCGCAGAAAATGAACTATCGCCCGAACCAGTTTGCGCGGGCGTTGATGACGAAGCAGTCGTACCTGATCGGCATTGTTGTTCCCGACCTCATGCACTCTTACTTCGCAGAGATTTGTCGCGGTGTGGAGGCACACGCTCGACCAGCCGGTTATCAGAATCTGATCTGTAGCACTGATGAAGAGCCGCGCAAGGAGATGGATGAGATCGAAGCGCTCTTGTCGCGGACTGATGGACTGATCGTGGCGTCGTCGCTGGCGGCGAGTGAAGCAAAGTTTTACAAGCGACTCATCTCAGATGGCGCGAAGATCGTTCTGATCGATCGTCTGCTGGATGGATTGCGTTGTTCCGCGGTGACAACGGACGACGTGCAAGTCGGGACACTCGCCACTGAGCACTTGATCAAGTTGGGCCACCGAAAGATCGGTCACTTGCGTGGGCCGGATGTTTCCACCGCGCTGAAGCGCTTGCAGGGATACAAAGAAGCGATGTCGAAAGCGAAGCTCAAGCCCCTCGTCCGCGACTGTGGGTTTACCGAGTCAGACGGTTATACGGCGATGCAGAAATGGATCGCTGCGGGCGACCTGCCGCCGGCGATCTTCGCCGCGAACGATCCGGCAGCGATTGGCGCGATGGCCGCAGCGAATGAAGCGGGATTGAAGGTGCCCGGGGATGTCGCGTTCGTGGGCGCCGGAAGCATTCACTATGGCGACATGCTGCGCGTCCCGCTAACAACTGTCTCGTGGTCAAAAGCGGAGATGGGCCAGGCCGCTGCGCGGCTCCTGCTCGAATTCATCGGAGGTAAGAAGAAAAAACGCACCATCACAGTTCCTCCCGAGCTCCTTATTCGACAGTCAACTGTGTCTTAAAACAAAGAAAACTCTTGACAGCATCTGAACGCAGGAGTATATGTTCCGCGTTTAGACAAATTCGTTCGTCCCAATAACCCGAACAAAACCCGAGTAAAGCAGGCGTATCTCTGAGCCTGTAAATAGTTTGTCTAATTAGTCTTAATAATGAACAATATCGATTATGCGCAAGATCAATCCGCACGATTTCAAGGTCGCCAGGCGCGGTACCAGCCGCGAAATTAACCGCCAGATTGCTCTTAACCTGATCCGCGCGCACCAGCCGGTCTCGCGTGCTGACCTCGCGCGACTGATGAATGTCCGGCGCGGTGTGGCCAGCCTGCTCGTCAGCGAGCTGCTCAGTGAATCGCTAATCTTTGAAGGCGCGCTCGGCGAGTCGGTGGGACGCGGTCGCCGCCCGACATTCCTTTACATCGACTCGCGCGAGCGCTGTGTTGTCGGCGTCGATATTCGCGCGTCGCGCACCTACATCCTCGTCACCGATCTCGTCGGACGGCAGCTCGGCGTCGTCAGCAGCTTTCAAACGAATCGCGACGTTGACCTTCTGATTCAGGAGCTGGCGCGTCGCATCAAGCAGATTCTTGCGGACTACAAAGAGGTCGGCGCGTGTGAAGGCGTCGGCGTGGCAGTGCCGG
>DASTTS010000473.1:0-2301 GCA_035760085.1 Pyrinomonadaceae bacterium | reverse complement strand
TAACTCTCGTTGACTTCCGTCTTACGTCGCGCGACGCCAGTCTGGTGTGCGGCGGCCTCGACCGCATGCGCGACGGCCTCCGCCACGCGCTTATCGAAAACTGACGGAACAATGTATTCGGGATGCAGCTCGGTGTCGCTGATGATCCCGGCGATCGCAGTCGCTGCCGCCAGCTTCATCTCTTCATTAATCCTCGCGGCCCGGCACGCAAGCGCCCCACGAAAGATCCCGGGAAAGCTCAGCACGTTATTGATCTGGTTCGAATAGTCTGAGCGACCAGTCGCCATCACCGCGACATACGGCGCCGCATCCTCCGGCATGATCTCCGGCACCGGATTAGCCATCGCAAACACGATCGGCTTCTCCGCCATCGCCTTCACATCTTCCACATCGATCACACCAGGCACTGACAATCCCAGAAATACATCCGCGCCCTTGATCACTTCGTGAACCGTTCCCTGCTCGTCGTTCGGGTTCGTGTTCTGCGCGTACCAGTCTTTCATCCAGTTCATGTTTTCACTGCGCCCGCGATAGAGCGCACCAGTCTGATCGCAGCCGACGATATTCTTCACGCCCGCGGCCATGATGATCTTCGTACACGCAACACCCGCCGCGCCCACTCCATTCACGATAACTTTCACATCGCTCATCTGCTTACCGACGATTTTGAGCGCATTGATCAACGCCGCGAGCACGACCACCGCCGTACCGTGCTGATCGTCGTGAAAAACGGGGATGTCGAGCTCTTCCCTGAGTCGCTCTTCGATCTGGAAACAACGTGGCGCCGAGATGTCTTCGAGATTGATTCCACCGAATACAGTCGAGATCGCTTTTACAGTGCGGACGATCTCGTCCGGATCTTTCGTGTTCAGACAAATCGGAAACGCATCCACGCCGCCGAATTCTTTGAACAACATCGCCTTACCTTCCATCACCGGCAAGGCTGCTGCTGGTCCAATGTCGCCGAGGCCGAGCACCGCGGTCCCGTCAGTCACGATGGCGACTGTGTTTTTCTTGATCGTAAGCGTGAAAACCTTGTCCGGCTCTTGCGCAATCGCGTCGCAGATACGCGCGACGCCGGGAGTGTAGGCCATCGAAAGATCGGCACGAGTCTTCAACGGTACTTTCGAGACGACTTCGATCTTGCCGCCGAGGTGCATCAGGAAAGTCGGATCGGAGACTTGCAGCAACTCGACGCCGTCAACGTCTTTGACAGCCTCGACGATCTGTTCGCCGTGTTTGCTCGAGACTGAGCTGACGGTGATGTCGCGGATGATGTAGTTGTTGCCGACGGTGACGATGTCGATAGCGCCGATGTCGCCGCCGGCGCGTCCGATGGCGATAGTCACTTCCCCAAGCGATCCGGCACGTGAAGGAAGCCTGACGCGCAAGGTCAAACTGTAACTCGCGGTAGGTGTTGGTTGCATATCCTGTTAATCCCGTTAATCCTGTAATCCTGTCAACAATACCTTTTTAATCTCGCGCACTAAATTCTTATTAAGATTTGCCAGATTCAAAGATCTCTTCCCCAGCATGGAATATAAACTTCTTACTTCCGGATTCCTCATTGCCGCCAGGTGACGCTTCACCGTCGCCACATCTCCACGTGAAAAAGTTCCTGTCAGCGATGCTTCCGGCGTTTTAGTTTCGAGATTGCGAACTGTGCTCGCAATCAGGGGCAACAGGATGGCGTGCGCCTTTTTCCGATCAAGCCCACATTCGGCGAGCATCTCCAGCGCTACATCAAACAGCGCGACAACATTGCCCGAAACCATCACCGCCGCAGCGTGGTAAAGCGGCTTGTCTTCGGATCGGATCGAGAAACTCTTCCCTTCGAGATCGCGAACAATCTCCTTCCCGATGCGCAACGCACTCCGGTCGCCTTCGACACTCCAAAACGCACCTCGCAACGAGTCGTCGCTACCGCTAACCGACATCAACGGATGAATCGATCCCGTATGCCACCCCTTCTTACGCAACGGCGCCAGCACGTCGCTCGAAAGCGCTCCACTCGTATGCAGCGCCGTCACCTTCCGATCCGCGTTTGATCGGCTCAATTCGCTCGCTACTTGTGGAATTTGATCGTCCGGCACCGTTATCAAAAAAAGATCCGCGTCTATCAGCGTCCGCAGTTGGCTTGCAGCCAATACCTGCACTTCTGCGTCTAAAAGTCGCGCTGCTTTCCGCGCACTTTGGGCCGTGCGCGCGACCAGCGATCGGATCGAGTAACCCCGGCCGGCGAGTGCAACAGCGAGCGTAGTTCCGAGTCGACCAGTGCCGATGATCGAGACTTCCGACTTT
>DASTTS010000472.1:0-2953 GCA_035760085.1 Pyrinomonadaceae bacterium | reverse complement strand
CTCGTCTAAGACGCCGACTCGCTCATATATGTCTGGCGAATTTAATCTCTCGACCACCCTCGGGATGTTGCGCAAAATAGCAGGCGAGAGTTCCTGTGCGACCGTCGCACGTGCGTGGGCCAGTCCACTCAAAATCAGGGTGAGATAGATTGCTGCTAAAGCCCTATTACTAGACATACAACGTCATCAATTCGTGTAAGAGTGCTGCTCACCGATCACGCCGGTGCTCTGGCCCGGTTCCCAATGAAGTCACCGAATCGTTCGCCTCTTTGGGGCAGAAGGAAGACTCCGTCAGGCGTTACAGATCATGCCGAATAGGCACAGTACCGAGCGCGGTAGCGCCGGGTCAAATTCCACCATCACGCCTGTCAATGAATTTGACCCGGCGCTACCGCGCTCGGTAGTGTGCCTATTCGGCATAAATACAGTCATCGCCCGGTGAATGCAAATTAAAGGGCCGGCGTTGCCGCCGGCCCTACTTGAAAAACCAGTGTGTTAGTCAGGCTGAGTTAGTAATTGACGCGTCCAACCAGGGTGAACGTGTAGGCGCCCGTGACGAAGTTCTGCTCGACTACGATCGCCGCTTTTCCACTTACTCCTTCGAAACGCCCGGTGCCGTTCTGGAACACCATGTCTCCGGTGGCGATTCCGGTGCGAAGGTCCATCCGGCCATTCTCGATAACTGTCGGAAGACGGTCGCCGTTGGCAGCGACATACATAACTTCGCCCGGCACAATCACGATGTTCGGGTCGTTCGGGTCAGGCACGAAATAAATTTTGCCGGTACCACTCAACATTCCGAGGTGAGTCCCGCTACCCGACAACATGAGGTTCGCGCCGATTACATTGCCGGCGTCATCTGTGATGAAGGATGCGACGCCATTTCCACTGATGGCAAATGGACGCTCAGTTGCACTTACCGGAATAACTCCCAGAACCAGAGCAAGAGCCAGAATTAAATTTCTAAGTATGACAAAACGTTTCATGATGATCTCCTTCATATCAAAATTTTGGGGCCTCATACCGGCGCTACCTGACCGCCGCGACCCTTACGTTTTGAAGTGGCCGATAATCAGAGAACATCACATCGGATTTTTGAATTATTTACCGGGGCTGGTACTCGCGCATCTGGTCGAACAACGGCGTGAGTGTGCCGATCTCGCATTTGTCTTCGCTGAAGGTGTAGGTTGTGTTGAAGTCTTCATAGCTGCGCGCGCGCCACAGCCGGCCCTCGGGATCGATCACGAGCGAGTGGCCGATGCCACCACGAAATATTCGCGAACCGTCGGTGCCGGTGTAGATCGTGCAGGTCCACGGACGTTCGGCGGGATGAGCCGCCATATAAGTCTCGATCTCGCGGACAAATTGCTCGAAAACACGGGCGCGATCACTCGCTGGTGCCCTGAGTGTTTCGCAGATCGCGCGACCTAACATTTCGTCGGCCGGTGAGGTGAGTACGCCCGACTCGAGATTCGCGTTCTGGGTCATGAAGCGAATTGTACTCCACAGATTACACAGATTGCTTTTGTAATCTGCGTAATCTGTGGATTGCCATGAGTTACGCGGCGAAAGACATGCCAACCTCATAGGTACCCGGTGTCGTATGAAAAGCGATATTGAGTCGATTCCAGCCGTTAATCGCGATGACGGCCAAAGTCAGATTCACCAACTCCGCTTCGCTGAACTGTGCCCGCGCCTGCTCGTAAACGTCGTCGGGAACATCTTTGTTACTGAGCGTCGTGACAGCCTCGGCCCATGCCAGTGCGGCACGTTCACGATCCGAATAGAACGGGCTCTCGCGCCACGCTTCGAGCACGTAAAGTCGTTGCTCGCTCTCGCCCTCCGCTCGTAGATCTTTGGAGTGCATGTCGAGACAGAATGCACATCCGTTTATCTGCGAAACGCGAAAGTACACCAAATCGAGCAAGCGCTTCTCCAACCCGCTTTGCGATAGAGGTTTGTGCAGTCCAAGCATCGCCTTTACTACATTTGGTGTCGTTGATAGAAAATCCAATCTGGGTTTCATTGCCAACTCCTCTCAATTAATAAAAATCGGGGTTTCTAATAACAAAGACGAAGCTGGCGCAAGTTTGTGACGGACAAGATGACGATTAATTGAGTCCGGAGAGTCCGTGAAGTTTGTCGGGATTGAGTACGGTGTAGAGAGCGGTGATCGACTCGCCGTCGCTCGCAAACGAGACAGTCGCGAGCGGCGTGCTATCCAGGTACATGACGAGACCAGGCTCGCCGTTGATCGTGATAATTTGTTTCCGCAATCGCGTGCCAAGTCTCTTCGCCAGCAGTAGATAGAGCCGCGCTATGCGCGAACGGCCATGAACAACTTTACGCGCCGCTGGTACGACTCCACCACCATCGCTCGTAAGCGTTGCATCTTTTGCGAAGAGCGATAGCAACGTGACGTCGTCACCTGCATCTGCTGCCGCCATGAATTGCTGGATCAATGAAAGACGAGCGGCTTCGGTGGCTTTGAACCTGGATTTCTCGCTGCGAACTCTTTGACGCGCGCGATGGACCACTTGCCGGCAGGCGGCCTCACTCTTGCGCAGAATGTTCGCAATCAGTGGATAGGCACAATCGAAGACGTCGTGCAGCAGGAACGCGGCGCGCTCAACCGGCGTCAAGCGCTCGAGCAACACCATGTATGCCATCGAGAGATCGGATGCAGTTTCGAGTTCTTCTTCCGGACTAGGTGAGGAGCTGGCGATAAGCGGTTCCGGTAACCACGGGCCGATGTACTTCTCGCGCTCAACTGACGCTTTGCGTAGTTTATCAATCGAGAGTCTGGTCACAACGCTGACAAGCCAGGCTTCAGGTGATTGAATCTCTTTCGTGTCTGCCTGGTGCCAACGTAAGTAAGCCTCCTGAACGATATCCTCCGCATCAGCCGTCGTTCCGATCATTCGATACGCGATACCAAACAGCCGCCTTCTAA
>DASTTS010000471.1:0-13399 GCA_035760085.1 Pyrinomonadaceae bacterium | reverse complement strand
TGTGCGTCAAAGACCTGACGTTGGACGGTTGGAAAGCCGAGCCGGAAGCCGGGACTCGGAAAGCCGTTGTCCTCATCGAAGTAGATATAGGGACCAGAGCGCGTCCACACCATTGACGAATACGAGAGCGCCAGGCCGAGGTCGAGGCCGTTTCGTCCCGGCAGACTCAGCAGCGGCACACTCCACGCCGCATCACGCGTCAACATTCCATTGCCAGGCTGGTTACGCGGATCTACACGCGCTGAAATCAAAGACGAAGCCGTTGAACTCCCCGAGCCGCTCGGCGTTATACCCGCAAGCAAGCTTGCAAACTCTCCTGACTCTTCGAAACCACGCCGCACATACTCGCGCCCGTGACTGGCAACCAGATTGTCCCATGTGGTCCAGCCGCCGGCATCCGGCTCACGCATCAGGTAAGTCTTGTAAAGATCGTAGACATACCCGTGCGCATCGCGGCCCCGAGCCGCGTACGCAGCTGACTCAAAGAGTGTCCTGCCAAGCTCAACGGCAGCGAACTTCAGCGAAACTGCGCTGTCGTTGTAAGCAGCGCGCAACTGATAGTTCCAGTAGAGCGTCTCGTCGTAAGTTGCGCTCCGCAGCAAACCGACACTGAAAAAGTTCTGGATGAACTGATCTTCATATAACAGTGGCCGCAGCCTCATTCGTCGTCGCGCATGCGCATGTAGCCCGCCTCGTGGCGGCTCCGGGTCGCCAACGCGCCGCCCATCCCATGGCTTGCCAGAGTTTCTTGGTGAACGAATCGTCGAGGGAATCGGCGCAGGCGGCTCGCGTTCAATCGTCGACTCGCCCTTCACCTCTTCAAGGTTTGGCAACGTGCCCTCAGGCTTACCTGGACGCGGTGGCGCCGTGCGCGGCCCGCGACTTTGCCCCTGGCCCATCGCGCCAACAATTACCGAAACGCAGGGCGCCGGTAGCAGCGCGATACCAATCAACAATATGAGTACGATTCGTAGCGAGGACCGCAGAGAGACACGACGACACATAATGAGGCTCCAGTGAGAAGGCACAATCTGTGCTGTTAACTTTATCGTGTCGCAGAGGGGGCGCGGGCGACAACCCATCAGGCCGAGTGAACGCGCGGCACTCTACTCTCACTGTGGACCAATGTCAATGAAGTTTTTGAACAAAAAGAAGCGGCGCCAGAAGCGCCGCATAAAGTGGAGAAAATCACAGCAATTACCACATCTAAAAATTACGATCGTCGACGTCGACTTTCTGCACCGCAAACACAACTCGCATCGTGTCGGGCCTGCGGTCCAGTGCGGCTTTAACAAACGCTGGATCCTGACGCAAGGCAGATTCAAACTCGTCAAGCATGCGCCTGTCTTTTGGAGCTTTGACAACATCCGCCACTGACGCAACACCGTTACTGAAAACGTCGGTCACAACAATCATGTCGTCTGCATCTTCCGAGTAACCGGCGTGTGGATGAGCATAAGCACGCGTCAAGGCAGCCAGTGAGCCACCCGGATTTAAACTGGGCGAGAGTTCGCCGATCGGAGCACGACTGGCCGCGAAATCTTTTTCACTGACTGGCCGGTTAAGGTCGTATCCAGGCTCCTGATACGCGTGCAACACGATCACGCTGCTGTTCTGAAGCGCAGCTTCGCGGAGCGCGATGAAATGCGGTCGAAGTGCCGCGAACATCAAAGTGAACATGATCACTGATGCAAAAGACCCAACGCTATATGGCATCAGCCGTGGCTCGAGGAAACGCGCGATACGTCGACCAAGAGACGGTGGCGGAGCCTGACGACGAGCAGCAGCTTCTATCGTCAACAGATCCGAGATCGTGTCGGCCAGATCCGCGGGTGGTTTGGGCCGCGTCATCAAACTCAAACTGCGAGTCAATGAACGCAGCTCAGCAACCTCCGCACGACACACAGGGCAACGATCAAGGTGCTCGTCAATCGCTACCCGGGCCGGCAGAGACACGCCATCGTCCAGGTATAACGAAAGCGTCTGACTGGTTTCTTCGCACGACATCATGATTAATCCATTCATCGGATGGCTGACCGACCCCGGCTGCTCCCTTTGTTAAGAGCAACTTCGACAAGTTTAGGACAACCCCTCAGGCTTGAAGTGAGCGATGCATCAACGGGTGTTGCTGGCCACGTTTCAATACGCCCTCATCATGCCACTCCGGAAGCCTTGGCCCGCCGCTTTTCACTTTGACCCATTTGGCACCGAGTTTCGTGAGCCGGGGCGGATCAGCCATCCGATTACAAAGATCCTTCCAGCTTGCGCCGGAGTTCCTGGCGACCACGCGCCAGTCTCGATTTCACCGTGCCTACGCTAATGTTGAGCGTGGTGGCGATCTCTTCGTAGGCAAAGCCTTCGATATCTCTCAAAACTACTGCTTCGCGATAGACGCGCCGCAAACTACCCAAAGCCTTTTGTAATGCTCTCTCCCGCTCATTTTGGAGAGTGTGTTGTTCGGGATCCTTAGCCGTGGGCGACTTGAGTGTCGCAACCAGTCCCAGCCGGCCGCCACCTATTTCGGGCGCGTCGATGGAAACTGTTGCTTCGCGACGCCTGCGACGCCACCACCGCCAGCGATTGCGTGCCTGGTTAATCGCGATCCGGTAAATCCAGGTGCGCAGGTCGGAGTCGCCTCTGAAGTGAATAATGCTTTGAAAAGCTCGCAGGAACGTTTCCTGGGTCAGGTCTCTTGCTTCTTCACCGTTTTCGGTCAGGCGATAAAGCAGTCCGTAAATCTCGCCCGAGCGTTCGTTCACGAGTTTTTCAAAGGCGGCCGCGTCGCCTCGCTTTAGTCTTTCAATGAACTGGACGTCTGCCTGGGGCCGCGCATCGGCAACGGCCGCTGGAGCAACCTGCTCTAATTCCATTTGCCCGCGGAGGACAATTGGTTCTCCGTAGCTCACTGATCACCCCCTGGGGCGGGAATCTGAGCAGTTAAAAATGTTTGCCCTTTCCCGGACAGGCTTCCCCTTAGACAACTGTATCTCGCCTTTTGTTCCAGATATTTTTGAAAAAAATCCATGCGTGTCTTAGATGCATTCACGCCGTCTCTGCGTAACCTCAGCGTTCTCTGCGCCTCTGCGGTAAAGATGCTCCCAGTTGGTTTTGACCGCAGAGGCGCAGAGAACGCCGAGATTACGCAGAGAAACGTCGCTTGACAAGGTTTTGCACGCCCCATTAGAGTGACACTTTTTCCGCGTAATCATACACCCAAGAGAACGCAGCCGACCACGGAGGCTTGCAAGAGGATAACAAGTGGCAAAGTATAAGAAAAAACGTGCGCGTGAGCTTCAGCATGACCGCTTTCGCGACACGACCATGAGCTTTCTCGACCGTCTCGGCAACCTGCTGGAGGGTCGAGGCCGCACGATTCTCTACGCTTTGGGCGGGCTCATCGTCGCCGGCCTGCTGACCATCGTGTTTGTTAAGTGGAGCAATCGGAAGAGCAACGAGGCACGCCAGGCGCTCGGCCGAGCGATCACAATCTCGCGAGCCACCGTTTCAACTACCCCGATTCCCGGCAACACCGACCTGACCTTTCCGACCGACAAGGAACGTGCCCAGCGCGCGATCGATGAGTTTGAAAAGGTCGCAGCCAAATACGGCGACCCGTACCGGGCTCAATCACGCTACTTTATCGCCTCGAACCGGCTCGTAGTCGATCGTCAAAAGGGAATTAGCGAACTTGCCGAACTCCAAAACAGCGACGTCGGAGAAGTGGCCACCCTCTCGAAATTCGCACTCGCACAAGCCTATGAGAGTGACGGCAAGTTCGATGACGCCGCCAAGCTCTACACCGAACTCGCCAAACAGAACAGTCCGACCGTCACCGCCGAAACTGCGAATCTTCGACTCGCGAAAGTTTACGAGAAGCAAGGCAAGAAAAAGGAAGCGGCTGATTTGTTGTTCAATATCGTAGACGCATCACGCAAGGCGAAGGGTTCGGACAATCTGCCAGTGCCACAGTCGTCGGCAGCGCGTGAAGCAGCGGATGAACTGCAAAAACTCGATCCGGATCGTTACGCGCAACTCCCACCAGAGACCCCAACGTTAGCGGGATAAGTTCGCGGCCAAGGCACAAGGAAATCGGGTGGACAATCTGACTCATTCACTCGTCGGACTGACTGCGGCCAAGGCGGGGTTGGATAGATTGTCTCCCGGTGCGACTACGCTCTGCGTACTCGCTGCCAACGCACCTGATTCAGACATCGTCGTTCTTGCCTTTGGTGATCGTTGGACGTTCCTGCATCACCATCGCGGTATCACACACGCCATCGTGGGTGTGATCAGTTTAGCCATAATCCTGCCGCTAATTTTCTACGCTGTTGACTGGCTCTGGTCGCGCTACAAAGCTCAACCCCCGAAGACAAAACTAAAAGGATTAATGCTGGCCTCGTTCATCGCGAGTGCCACACATCCATTACTCGATTGGACCAACAATTACGGCATTCGATTCTTTCTGCCATGGAGCCAGCAGTGGTCGTACGGCGATTTCGTTTTCATCGTCGATCCTTATCTCTGGCTGATTCTCGGTGGCTCGGTGTTTCTCTTAACCGCGAGATCGAGGTTTCTAAAAGTAATCTGGGCCGTGATCGCTGCGCTACTGACGTTTCTCGTTGTCGCCAGCCCGCGCAGTGGCGGGTTGCCGTATCCGAATTTAATCGCACTCTTCTGGATCGTGATGATCGTCGCGTTCATTGTGCTTGCGATCAAAGGTGCGCGCGAGCGTTGGGGACCAGGGATCGCGTACGTTGCCATTGCACTCGTCCTTTGTTACTGGAGCGTGCTCGCGTTTGCACATTCGCGAGCGGTCGCACGCGGCAACGAAGAAGCGGCGAAGATGGCGACAGCGAATGGCGAAACAGTCGCGCGACTTGCCGCTATGCCACGTCTCGCGAATCCATTCCGGTGGGACTGCGTGTTTGAAACCGATCGCGCCACGTACAGATTTGATCTCGGGTTGCTAAGCGATGGGGCAGGAGATCCGGTTCGTTACGAGAAGCCTGGACCCGAGTTGAAAGATGTTGTCGACTACGTTGAAGAGCAAAGATCGACTCGAATATTTCTCAACTTCGCACGATTTCCCGTATTGAAACTCGCCGATCCTGGATGCACCACGCGCACCCTCGTTCAATTAGCCGACTTGCGCTACACTGAGCCGGGCAGATCGCGTGGTAGCTTTGCACTTGAGCTGCCAATCGATTGTCCCGTTGTACGATCAGCAAGATGAGCGAGACCAAAGAACTCGATACCCTGCCTGTCCTCGCCGAAGTAAGCGAAGAGCGGGAGCGCGCGCGAAAGAAGCAGACGATTGCGAGCGTACGCGTTTCGCCCGGGCCTTATCTCGCGCTCGCAGGCGTGGTCACGTTCGTTGCTGCACTGTTGCTTCGTATTGACTACGATGCTGCTGCACTCGGGCTGATCGCAGTCGCCTGGTTGATAATTCCGGTGCTCGCACTCAGCGATCGGATCGCCTTCGACAACATTTCACTGCGACGCCAGGGCCCGCTCGCGTCCTTTCTCCACTTGTTTTTCGGTTACCGCAAACAGCTCGCGATCGACGACTTCGAGACTGTGGAAACGCAGGCTGTCCGCACGCTGCGCCGTGGTGGACGCGTTCGCTATCGCTATCGCACGCAGATCACGGGTAAGGATAAAGAGTTTGTGATCGTGTCAGGCGGACGCGATTACCGGAAACTTGTGCACGCGCTTTTTCCGCTCATCCATGAAGGCAAGCTCGACAATCGCAGTCGCGACTTGCGCGACTATCTCAACGATCCGAGTTTCGTGAATCGCAAAACTCAGCTATCACAACTCGCTTCGTCAGATTTGCTCGACATTACGCGACCTGATTTCAAGCTTAGTCGCAAATTCAGGCGGCGTGCTGAAGCGCCGGAGACGCCCGCGACGCAGGAAGATCTCGAGCGTGCGCGGTTGCTGCGTCGTCTTGGAAACGAGCTGCGTGTATCTGGTCGTTTGCGTGAAGCAGGCGAGGCTTTTCGTCGCGCACTTAACGTGCGGCCGCATGGCGCGTGGTTGATTTACGACTTTGCGCGGTTGCTGCGATCGCAGGCGAGCGCACAGGCCGATGCGCGACTGTTATCGCGCGCACGCGCTGCTTTGCGACTCGCAAGTATTCGCGCCGAGAACGACGTCGTGCTATTGCCACTGATTGGCGAGAGTTTTCTAGAGTGTGGTGATGCGAGACATGCGCGGCGCGCGTTGGAAAGAGTCGTAGAGATTGACAGTGGGAATTTCAAAGCGCGCGTCGGTCTCGCAGATATCGCATTACGGGAAGGCAAGCTTGCGCACGTTATTCATCACTACCAGGAAGCCGCGCGGGTGAGCTCGGAGCAGTCACTGGCGCGTTACGCGCGCAGCGAAGGCGAGTATTACATGCAGTTGAATAACGACGACGATTACCTCGCAGCCGAATTGCGGCGGATTAACTGGCTGCAAAACGTCACTCGCATTCGTCGACTGGCGTTACGTGTGACGAATGCGAGTGTGGTACTGGCGCTGATCGGTGGGTTTATCGATCCGGTTGCGGGAAGCCTCGGTTGGTCACTTGCTTCGTCAGGCTTGATAATCTGGTTGCTGACCTTACTCGGAACCAGGTTCCTCTTCGAACGCTCCAAGCCTTAATCCGCGTCATCCGCGGTTAACTTTTCTTCTTTTTAGCGGCGGCCTTCTTGGACACAGGTGCTGGTGTAATCGTCCGCGCCTGTTGTTCAGCCGCTGACGCCACCGCATAAGCCTGAACCGGCTCCGGACTCAACAACGCATCCCAACGATAACGCGCCTGCGAACGTCCTTCACCAAGTCTCTTGAACACCAGATCGATAACGGCATTCGTGATCCAGTTGTGATAGAACTCGCCCACTGACGCGAGCTCCGCATCTGGCGCCGGATTCATAAAATCGATCGCGTAAGGCACATCGTCCTTGATCGCAAACTCGACTGTGTTGATGTCGTAACCGAGCGCAGTGCAGAGCGTGCGCACATCATTCGCCACGCGCTCATGGAGTTTAGGTGCGAGGTAATTCGGATTGTGCACGTACTGTTCACCGGACAAATACGGCTTGCGCGGATCGTAAGCCATGATCATCACTTCCTGCTGGCCTACGCAATAGCACCTGACAAACTGGTCAAACTCGATAGCCTCCTGGAGCGTCATGCAAAGCGTGCCGGTCTTGTCGTACTCAGCCCAGAGCTCTTCGAGTGAATTGATTTTCGAAACATTCTTCCAGCCACCACCGTCAAACGGCTTCATAAACGCGGGTAGCCCGACGTAATCGATAATTCCTTGCCAGTCGAGCGGAAACTCGAGATTCCGCAAACTCTCACTGACGATACCGTCGATGTAATCCTTCTGCGGCAGCAGCACGGTCTTCGGAATGGCTACGCCGAGCTTTTTGCCGAGTGAATAATTGAAAAACTTATCGTCGGCGGACCACCAGAAGGGATTGTTAATGATGATGGTTCCTTCGAGCGCCATCCGCTTCAGGGTCGCTCGATAGAAGGGAACTTCGTGCGAAATGCGGTCAATAACCACATCGTACTTCGGAGGATCGTCGTGCTTAATGCCACCGAGCTTTATGTATCCGGCCACAATATCGCCGCGGCCGCGTTCATTAATGCCTTTAATTAGTGCTTCGGGGAACGTTTTTTCCCGTCCCACGAGAACTCCTACACGCTTCATTTGTGTTCAACGTCCTTTCGCGAAAAAAGAAGGAAAATACCCGTGCCGCTGGTGCTTGTCAAACAGGCATCCGGCACCGAGGCTGACCGCATCCATGCTCTGGTCGATTAGTCCAGAGCGCAGGTCGAAAGCGGCTTTTTACAGGGCCTGTGTTACAATTCGGCCTCAAAGTTAGCTTTCCCCGGTCGACGCTGTCGAGTTTACGGCGATCAAAATTCAAGGAGAACGGTTACATTTGCTTCGTTTATTTCTGGCCCTCATAGCTCTTGCTGCGTTTTTAGTCTCATTGGCGGCGCCGCACAGGACCCGGGCAGCGGCAGTCCCTCAAGACATCAAAGAGGCACCCAAACAGGAGACTAAACAAGAAACCAAACCAGAGGCGAAACCGGATCCCAAGCAAAACGGGAAAGACACTAAATTTACCGCCGAGCAGGTGGTTGAGTCAGTGATTATCATCTACGGCACCCGTCCGGGTCTCGATCAGATCCGGCGTTACGGTGTCGAGCGCGGCAGAATAACGCGGACAAACACCGAAGGAGCTACAGAAGAGTCCGAATACGAGCGCCGCTTTGTTCGCGGTGAAAACCTCGAAAAAGACAAGATCCGTCTCGATCAGAAATTGCCCACGATGGAGTACTCGCTGATCTATGGCGACGGAAAACTCTGGGGACTCATCAACGGCGCCGCCTTCACGCCGCGCCAGGACGCCACGACCAGCTTCATTTCCCAACACCACCACAGCATCGATTCGTTGCTGCGTTACAAAGAGTGTGGCTCGACGATCACGCTTGCAGGCAAAGACCAGCAAAAAGGGCTCGACTTGTTCATGATCGACCTCGTCGATAAAGAGAAGCGAAAGACGCGCTATTACATCAGCGCCCGCTCGCTGCGTGTGCTCTGGCTCGAGTATGAAGAAGGCAATCCCGGCGGCGTTCCCGTGAAATACACGCGAAAATTCCTCGATTATCGTGTGGTTCAGCAAACACTCGTGCCATACCGGACGGTGTTGGTTGAAGATGGCCGGCAGAGCCAGGAATCCCGCGTTCTCACGATCACTTACGGCGTGAAAGTCGCCGACTCCGTCTTCCAACGTCCCGAAGGCTAGACCCAAAAAGCATAAAAGATAGTAAACTCAGGGAACTTGACGAATTGCCGAGCGTGTAGTCGGTGATGTGAGAGCCTACCTGCCCGTAATGAATACGTTGACGACCATCGATGAGGTGGGGTTTGCCCCGGCCGTGCAGCAGGACGTGCTGGAGGATACGAGTTCCGACCATGCTTTATTGGAAGCGACCCGTTCCGGCGACCAGGACGCCTTTGCTGAACTGGTGAGTCGTTATCGAAACCAGATTACAAGCTATATCTACCGGATGACCAACGATTACGACGGCGCGGTAGATCTGGCTCAGGAGACTTTCGTGAGGGTGTACAGGGCGGCCGACAGGTACCAGCGAAGTTACGCGTTTTCAACTTATATCTACCGGATCGCCACGAACCTCGCGATTAGCGAGCTCCGGAAGCGCAAGCGCCGCAAGCTCGTGTCTCTGACCGGATTCTTCCAACAAACCGATGGCGGCGAAGCGAAGGAATTGAACCCGCCCGACGGGCGTCCTTTGCAGGATCTCGAGCTCGTTGACACTGAGCGGCGCAACGCGGTCCAGCGTGCTATCGGCACTCTTCCCGAGAAGTACCGCGCACCACTGATTCTCCGTGATGTCGACGGCCGCAGTTACGACGAGATCGCGAAGATCCTGGAAACGAGCGAGGGCACAGTGAAGTCGAGAATCAGCCGGGCGAGAGGATTCCTGCGCGAGAAGATGCGGGCTTATTTGTAGGTGAAGGAGTTATGAGAAAAAACAATTGCGAAGTGGTTCGTCGAGAGCTCGATGAGTTGATGTTAGGTGACGCGTGCAGTGCTGACGCGACTCAACACTTGCGCGTGTGTGTTGCGTGTCGTGAGTTTAACGAGCAGCAGACGAAGTTGCGACAGATAGTCGGGAGCCTCGGCACGGTGGAAGCCCCGGCAGATTTCGATTTCCGTTTGCGTGCACGACTCGCTCAGGGGAACGGATCATCTGTCTACTGGCCGTTTGCGCGACGCGGTTTGGCGGTCGCGGCGATGGTAATCGTGTTTGCGACTGGCGTGATTGTAGTGCGCAATCTGATGAATCCGCCTGCGACAGTTGATAACGTTGCACAGCGGCCTCAAGTGCCCGCGCCGGCGAAGAGCGACGAAGTAACACCAGTCGTGAAAGAAGACAAAAAACCGGTGCAGGTGATTGCGGGTATTAACAACAACGATCAGCCGATCATGCGCAAGGGATTTCGTCCACAAGCTGATTACAATAAGCGACCTATGGCAACGCGCGATTCCAGCTTTACGCGTGCGACCGTTATGAACAGCACCGAGCCGGTCGGTGTGTCAGCAGCGTTTCCGATTGATGCGTCGGTTCAGTCGTTCAAAGTTTCACTTGACGATGGTCGCGGGAATGCGCGGACCATTTCGGTTCCGACGATTAGTTTTGGTTCACAGCGAATAGTGCAGAGTGAGAATCAGTTTGCTCCGAAGCGTGATTGGTAAGGGTAGTTTGTTGCACAGGATTTACATGATTTTTCAAGATAGACATGTAAGAAGACTCGGAGTGGTGATGTTAGCGAGCGTGATGCTTTGCCAGACGGTTGCGATCGCTCAACAACCTGCGCCGCCACCGAAAGAGCCTGCGCCACCTGTGGCGCCGCAAGTAGTAACGATCATTCATCGACTGAACGGGCTGAAGATGTTTCGCCTGCTGCTTCGGTCAGAACAGGTGCAGTCGATCGATGCACTCGAGTCTGCTTTCAATCTGACAGACGACGTGCACACGAACGTGATCGCCGGCGTCGCAATGGACGACGGCCAGACGATCGCAGCGTGGTTGCCGGAGGCTGAGGCAGAGTTTGGACCACCTCAGGTTCCGTTCCCGGTGGCGCCGCGTCCGCCGAAATCACCGCGATCGTCACCCAACATGTTCCCAGGTTTTGGCAATAACCTGCTCGCAGATCCGGACGTGACCGTTATCGGGCCTGATGGAAAACAAATCCCGGCGAAGTACATCGGTCTCGATGCCGTCACCGGTCTCTCGATACTGCAACTCGAAAAGAAAAATACAATCGCGGCAGGCACGATCAAAGATGAATCAATAAATACCGGTCAAACGATAGCGCTCTTTTTCCCGGCGCCCGTTACGAAGACGCGCCCGGTGTTGGCGCGCATGGGCGTGTTCAAGAGTCGTGTACAGGACGTTCAGCGTGCACCGTCAGGCGGAATCGCGCGGTTTAGAGTCAGTGGACCAAAACTTTCGCGCGCAAACGTCGGCGGCGTTGCCACCAATCTGGCGGGTGACACGATCGGCATCGTCGATGGTTTGGATGGCGATGTAGCAAGTATTTTGCCGGCCGCGTTGATCAAGCGCGCGGCGCAGCGTGTGCTGGAACGGCAGACAAGCGTGCCGCGACCGTGGCTGGGCGTGAAAGGTGAAGCAATTGCCGCACTCAAGCTCGATCAGATTTTGAATCACGGTTGGGAGTTGCAACGCGCGGAAGCGCTCGCCGATCAGCATCGGGGAATCATGTTGACGCAAATCGTGCCGGGCAGTCCGGCCGCGCTTGCGGCCCTGCGTGCGGGCGATGTGATTCTGAAGATCGACGACAAAGATATTCAGAGCGCTGACGAGTTCACGTGGTGGTTGGAGCAGGCCGGGCCGAGTAGTTTGGTTGAGTTCACAGTCGCGCGACCTGATCGTCTGGTGGAAGAGTCAATGAACGTGAAGTTGAGTGGAATGCTGGATCAGTCGTTCAGAGTCAACTGGCGCTCTCATTTTCCTTCGACCAGAGGGTCTTCGTTAATCAAGCAGGGTATCGAGACGATCGCGCTGAAGCCGCTGGTTGCAGCACAACTCGGGACGACGCCGGGGCTTTTGGTCGTCTACGTCGATCCTGTTACTGCGGCGTTTGAAGCGGGCCTGGAGCCCGGTGACGTTATTCAGACGATCAACGGCAAACCGGTTTCCGCATTCTCTTTCACACTTCAGACTGACACGTACACGTTCGAGGTCGTTCGGAAAAAACAGAAACGTGTCGTCACTGTTGCCGCGAAGAAGAAGTAGCCAATTGCCTACCCGGCAACTTTTCGCATACGGCGACGCAAGGGACTCCGTTCTGTGAGTAAGTCTTTATGTCTTGTTTTTAATTTATGAGTCAATCTTTGATATGACATGCCGAGAGTTCGGGCGGCGAAAGTAACCCGGCCGTCCGCATCGTCAAGCGCGTATTTTATTAGCTCATGCTCGAGTAAAAATACTTCCTGGTCCAACGGCCTGCCCGAAGTCGTTATTGCTTCTTTGACTGCTAACCGTTCTCCCAATTCCTGAAACGCTGTGAGCGCCACATCTGCCGCGCGGTTGAAACTATCCCCGGATAAATCGACAGCGCGCCGGAAAGATTCGAGTGCGGCGCTGTAATGCCCGAGCCGTGCTAAAGCCATGCCATGCCGTTTCAGGGCTTCGGCCAACAGTGATGGTCTATCACTGCTTTCCAACGTCCGCACAGACGATCGGGCCGCCCTTTCTGCTTCCTCATCCCGTTTCTCTTTCAGGAACACGCGAGCACGCGTTTCGTCCACCTGGGCCAACGCAATTCGATCGTTGAGAGAAGTAAAGATGCGTCTAGCCCGGTTCAAGTGCTCGTGCGCTTCTTCAAACTGGTTAACCTTATAAAGCAAAAAGCCCAGATTGTTTTCGACGTTGGCGAGATAGCATCTGTGCTGTGCGAGTTCAAAGTGATGGCTCGCGGCGGCGTACTCGATTAAAGCGCGATCAAGATAGTCTTTTGGACCTGCCGAGTCCCAAAGATTCTCGAGTACATCTCCAAGAGTCTGGTGATAGCAGCCTTTCAAGGTTTGATTATTGATCTTGTGAAACAGCGGCTCGTTGATTGTGAGAAACGCCAACGCTTCACTCAGTGAGCTTGCGTGTCGCTTAACAATGCAGGAGCGAAGTACGGCCTTTGCTTTTAACTCACTGTCTATCGTCAGTTCTGTCAGCGCAAGCTTAAGAAGATCGGATGCGTTGTCGTACTCGCCAATGCGCATGTAACACAACGCTAGTTCGATCTGTGCTTCGGCTATTTTCTTTTGGTATTTTCGGGATTCGAAAATCGCGAGACTTTCGCAGATGAAGTCTTTCGCTTGCTCCTGTGCCTCAGTTATCTGCTCGCTCCCGAGCCAGCCTGTCAATACTCCCGCTCGCAGTAGCACTTCAGCTGCAATGTCCGGTTCGAGATTTTTAATTCTCGGTCGTCGATCCACGCGAGGCCATAGGCCGCTAAGCATCTCGCGCGCTTCTTCATATTCGCCTTTGTTCTCAAATTCCTTAGCCAGTTTGCAGCATAGCTCGGCTCGGCCTCCCACATCGAGGTTTGGATTTACTAATTCGCGTAAGAGTGAGGGCGGCAACGTCATTGTGAGAACGGCTTTAGACTGAACGCAATAAAACTCTCAACTGCGAATAAACACTTTAACGCAGACTCTTCGCACCTGCAAGAAGAATTTGGGTTAATACAAAAGTTTTTGTATCTTTCTAGGGTTCACAAAATAGTGAAATGCGGGAGGTAACAAAATAGTGAATAGAATACGCCACATGTGCGCCGTTGCGATCG
>DASTTS010000470.1:0-2459 GCA_035760085.1 Pyrinomonadaceae bacterium | reverse complement strand
CCCAGCTCGTCTCGCTTGAAGGTTTTCTTCGAACGTAACGAGTCGTCGCCGTTGTAAGTCCATTCGTCCTTGAGCCGGCCGTTGTCGTCGTAAATATCCACGGTCCGCAGCCACATCTTGCCGGCGCCATCGTAGTTGATGGCCTCCGTCATTTTTCGACCATCGAATTTCATCACGATTCGGCGACTGAGCACACCCTTGTCGTTATAGATATGCAGATCAGTTCGATTGCCGTCCTGATTGAACGAGGCTTCCATTTGCGCAACTCTCGGTCCCTCGACGTATTCACCGTCTTTCGAGACAAACGTGGCGACTTCCACTCTAAAGGTGCGAACCGGCCCTTTGAGGGCGTAAGTTGCGTCGGCCATCGATCTTTCCTGCGCGTGCCCCACAAGTGACATCAGCGCAACCAGCATTACAACCTTTAGAGGTTTCATATTGTTCTCACCTCGATCGCGGTCGATTCTATCAGGTTTCAAGCGGCTTTCCTTGCAGTGGAAGCGTGGCGCTGCTCGCGGGTTTCGGCGGCCTCGCCCTCTCCGGACGTCACTCGACTCATCCACGCAATCGCCGCAACTACGACCAACCCTCCGAATACAACTCGAGTTGTCAGCACTTCTCCCGCGACGGCCCAACCGAGTGCCAGCGCGACAAGCGGATTAACGAAGGTATGAGTTGAGACAAGGGTCGGTGGAAACCGGTCCAACAACCAGAAGTATGCCGAGTAAGCAACCAGCGATCCTGCTACTGCCAGATATAAAAGTGCCAGGAGCGACTTCATCGAAATGGCAGTGAAGTGAAGACTCGCTAGCTCTCCCGTTACTACGCCGCCAAGAAATAGCAATACCGCGCCGGCGAGCAACGACATCCCGGCCGCCATGTGGCTGTCAGGATGTAGCTTCGCACTGCGGGAATAAACCATACCGATCGACCACGACGCAGCGCCGATCAGAACTACGAGTGAACTCAACATCTCCGATCGGCCGGTTCGAACATCCGCGCCAAAGATCAGAGCCACGCCGCCTAATCCCAGCAACACACCAATCAAAAGCGGTAGGGTGATCCTCGTGCGTCCAGTGATCATGACGATGATTGCGACAAAGATCGGCTCAGTTGCAACTAAGATAGCAGCCATGCCTGAAGGAAGAGTTTGTTGGGCCCAATGTAGCGTGCCGTGACCAATCAGGAAAAATAGTACCGCGAGCACAATGCTTGCGAACCATTGCTGCCGAACCGGACGAAGGCCTCGACGCCAACACCATGCAAACAGCAATGCACCGGCAATCAGATGCCGGAAGCTGGCAACAAAGAGGGGCGGAATAGTTTCGACCGCGTAGCGGATTGCCAGGTAAGTGGATCCCCAAATTATATAAATGCAAGCGAAGGCGAGAATGATCAGAAGTTGGCTCTCGCGCGTCATGCGGCGGCGATTTGTCTTTTGGTTCGAAAGCATTTGCGCCTCAAATAGTTCACAAATTGACGATCATCGTGTAACCGTCTATTATTATTAACGGGAGTTACATCGTAAAGGAGAGATTGGAAGCTGTCAACGGCTGAGAGTATGAAAGGACTGAAGTCATCCGCAGCGGAGATGAGGCTGGTCGGCGGTCGATTGTGTTTGGACTTTGTCAACACCGTCGACGGGCGCAAGAACGATCCGGCGCAAAAGAAATCACAGGTGTTAGGCGACAAGCTGAAAGACTATTCCGATCTAGTGGCGTGGGCCCGGCACTCGGGCATCATCACAGCGGCAGAAGCCGCACGCTTAATTAAGGAAAGCAAGCAAAAACCGGCCGCAGCAAATACTGTGTTTCATCGTGCTGTTGCATTACGGGAAGCACTCCACCGCATCTTGACGGCAACGGTGATGGAAAAGGTGCCGCAGAGCACCGACCTCGAGACAGTGAACGATGAATTACTGAAAGCACGCAAAAATGAAAGGCTGATTAGTACTGACGACGGGTTCACGTGGGAGTTGATCGGCGCGGAGGCGGCGCTCGATCGGATGCTCTGGTCGGTAGCGCAATCAGCCGCTGAGTTTCTGAGTACAGCAGACTTGTCGCGTCTACGGGAGTGTGGAGGTGAAGAATGCGGTTGGCTGTTTGAAGACACTAGCCGAAACAGGAGCCGGCAATGGTGTCACATGCAGGATTGCGGAAATCTGGCAAAGGTTCGTCGCTTCCGCACACGTTTGCGGCAGCAGTAGTAAGACATGAACGATTCCTCTGCGTGCTCTCTGCGTCCTCTGCGCCTCTGCGGTAAAAAAGAACCGCAAGACAGGTTAACCGCAGAGGCGCAGAGGACGCAGAGATTACGCAGAGTTGAATTAAGGCCACCCACCATTCAGATCGTTTAGGTCTTTGTTTGCAGTCCTGATAGATTAAGCGCGCTGGAATCCAATTTGCGGAGCGCCAACGGATCATGAAAACGAAACTGATCGTCACACTACTCTCTGTCTG
>DASTTS010000469.1:0-4262 GCA_035760085.1 Pyrinomonadaceae bacterium | reverse complement strand
GGCCACGGAGGGCCGCCCCTACAGTTGTTTGCTAACTAACCTTGCCCATCAGTCGTTTCACGGTTGGTGTCAGGAGCAGCAGGATTAGACTTGCGATCAGCAACCCGAGTGCGATTCCGCCGTAGAGCTTCGTCAACTGCCACGGATTATTCGCAACGAAGAACCCTGACAGGTATCCAGCGAGTTTATTTCCCAACGACGTGGCGAGAAACCATGCACCCATCATCAGCCCAACGAGTTTCGCAGGCGCGAGCTTCGTCACCGTACTCAGCCCCACCGGACTCAAACACATCTCCCCACACACCTCCAGGAAATAAAGTCCAACGAGCCACAAGAAACTGACCTTACCCTGCGCCAACAAAATAGTCGCTGGAACCAATAACGAATAAGCCAGGCCAATTAAAAGTAGCCCGAGCGTAAACTTAATAGGACTCGACGGTTGGCGATTGCCCATGCGGATCCACAAAGTGGAAAACAGCGGCGTCAGCATAATCACAAACGCCGGCGTCAGTGATTGCAGGTAAACCGGAGAGAAACCGATGCCGAAAATTTCATTGCGCGTGAGCTTGTCAGCGAAGAGATTCAGACTCGCGCCCTTCTGTTCGTACGCCGCCCAGAACAGGATCGTGAAAATAAAAAGGATCAGGATCGCGATTATGCGCAGCCAGTCGCTCCGGTTTAGCGGCGGAGCCGGTGCGACGTCTGTTTTGACTTTTGCTGACCTGGGAATCTTATTGCCGACCGCTGCCAGGTTCCGGCGATTCATCACGTAGACGATCAGACCGACTATCATGCCGACGCCGGCTGCTGCGAACCCCCAGTGCCAACTCTTGGCGGGATCCATTCCCCAGGAAGTCAAAATCCTTTTGAACGTATCGGTCTTCGCCAGAAAACCGACGATGAGCGGCGCGAGCAGTGCGCCGACGTTGATGCCCATGTAGAAGATCGAAAAGCCACTGTCGCGGCGCGGATCGTTCTCGCGGTAAAGATTTCCGACCATCACGCTGATGTTCGGTTTCAGCAGTCCCGTACCAACCGCAATCAAACCCATTCCCACAAAGACAAAGGCCATCGAATGGAACACCATCGAGAAGTGGCCGAAGGCGATGATGATTCCGCCTATCAACACGGCCAGTCGAGCACCAGTGAGATGATCAGCGATCCAACCGCCGGGCAGCGCCGTCAGGTAAACGGCCATTGTGTACCAGCCGTAAATTGACGATGCCTGTTTGGTGTCGAACGCGAGTCCTCCCTGAGCGACAGCAGACGTCATGTAGAGGATCAGAATGGAGCGCATGCCGTAATAGCTGAACCGCTCCCAGAGCTCAGTGAAAAAGAGGGGGCCGAGGCCCTTCGGATGTCCGAAGAACCCGGCCGTGTCGCGTACGTTTGGTTCGAGATCGGTTTGTGCCGTCATAATTGCGCGGCACTATAGTTGAGAGCGGTACTTACATTCAAGATGGGACGATATCTTGTAAATCCTGAGAATCATGTAATCCTGTCTTAACAAACCCTTCGGTCTCGATCCGCATCTATCCTTCACAACCGAAAGACAACTCTCCCGAACGGCATCACTTTCAAAACAGGAAACTTTATGTTTAAGACAGGACTGTCGCTGATTCTGCTTTTGAGTGTCTCGCTACTGCCTTTCAACACGTACGCTCAGTCAGGCCGGAAAACAGAACCCAAACCGGCAAAGACCGAACCCCCGAAAACCGCAGACGACGGCATAACCGAATCCACCATCAACCCCAACGGCGAGAGCGTCGAAGGTGACGTGATTCGATTCGACAGCACCTTAGTCACCGTGCCCGTCACCGTTACGGATCGAAACGGCGGTTACGTTCCACTCCTGCGTCGCGACCAGTTTCGCGTCACGGAAAACGGTGTCGAACAGAAGATCGCTTACTTCGCCGCCAGCACTGCTCCGTTCAGCCTCGTCTTATTAATTGACACGAGCGGCTCGACGAACTTTCGCCTTAACGACATCCAAGACGCGGCGATCAAGTTTGTACAGAAACTGAAACCGACAGACAGCGTGATGGTGATGTCGTTTGACGATCGCATCGAAGTGCAATGCAAAGCGACCACTGATCGCAACGTCATCGAGAAAGCGATCCGTCGCACACGCACCGGAGGAGGCACGCGACTCTACGATGCAGTCGACGACATCCTTAAAAAACACCTGAAGACGATCGAAGGTCGCAAAGCCATCGTCCTATTTACTGACGGCGTCGACACGACCAGCCATCGTGCGTCGTACGACAGCACGATTCGTCTCGCAGAAGCGTCAGACGCGCCGATCTATTCAGTTGACTACGATACTTCGGGACTCGGCGGCATGGGCCAGCGCCGCGGAACGATTTTCGGTATCCCGTTTCCAAGTCCGGGCCCGCCGGGCACAAATCAACCAGGACCGCGCGATTACCGGCGCGCCGTCGCGTACCTGCACGCACTCTCAAACTCGACCGGTGGACGGTTCTACAACGGCGACTCTCTTTTCGGAATCGCACAAGCGTTTACGTGGATTGCTGAAGAGCTTGGACGGCAGTACAGCCTCGGTTATTACCCGTCAACACCGGGAAAGGATGGCGAACGCCGTCAAATAAAAGTTGATGTGACTGAATCGGATCTGGTGGTGAAGGCCCGCGATAGTTATATCTATTCTGATAAAGGAAAGAAGTTTACACAGATTACACGGCTGACGGAGGAATGATCAGCCGTGTAATCATCGGGTCAGTTACTGTAAAAAAACTTACCCTGCATTTCCCAGTTGCCCAGGTTGAACTGCCGCTGTGCGCCACAGCTCAAGCATTTCCGGTACGCGCGCCCCCCGCGCGAAAACGGACGGCTAAGTTCCGCATGCCAGCAACCAAACACTCGCGTCACAAAACTGCTAATTTTTCCCGTAAACGCCTGCATTATCTCTACCTCTCGAAATCTCCCGAAATGTCCTTCACCCACTAACGCGCAAAGAAATCGGGAATTGGGTCAAAACGAGATCGAGAATCAGGCCAAAACGCCGAAGGCGTAATTTCGAGCAGAACCCACAGCGTAAAGTCACCCCTACCGCGAGGGGTGAGGTTGGCTTATACTAATGGACCTTAAGTCGTCCGATTTCGGAGAGTTAACGATTGAGTGAGCACCCTCCTGACAACATAACTCGTCTACTGATCGAGCTCTCCAACGGCGATCGGGCCGCGGTTGATCTTTTGCTACCCGTCATCTACGATGAACTGCGCAAGTTGGCAGCGAATTATCTGCGACGGGAGCGACCCGATCACACACTCCAGCCGACCGCGTTGGTTCATGAGGCTTATCTTCGACTCATAGACCAGTCGCGAGTCAACTGGCAGAACCGAGCCCATTTTTTCGGAGTCGCTGCACAGATTATGCGTCGCCTGCTCGTCGATCATGCGCGCAAGCACAATGCGGAAAAGCGTGGCCAGGATTTTCAAAAACTCTCTCTGGACGAAAACATCGATCGAGCCGTGGAACGAAGCGCGGAATTGATTGCGCTGGACGACGCGCTCAAAACACTGGCGACATTCGACGCACAAAAGGCACGCATGGTTGAGTTGCGTTACTTCGGCGGACTCTCCATCGAAGAGACAGCAGACGTTATGGGTGTTACCCCTACCACCATCAAACGTCATTGGCGCTTTGCCAAAGCGTGGCTTCATGGAGAAATGCAAAGAAATAATTAATGCACGCACTAAGTCCATTCCAGCAAGGCAACTAGAACAACCTCTGTGCAATCTGTGTTCTCTGTGTCTCTGTGGTTAAGCCAGACACGGAGAACATTGAGATTGCACCGATAAGAACCCGATGACTCCCGAACGCTGGCGACAGGTTGAAGAAATCTTCCAGGCTGCGCTCGATCTTTCGCCCGAAGATCGAGACCGCTATGTGTTAGATGTGTGCGCGGAAGACACCGAGCTCAAGCGTGACGTGGAGTCGCTGCTGTCGCAATACGACAGTGCCGGAGAACTTCTCGAAGAGCCTGTTTACGGGAACACAGAGTTGAGCGCCCTCGAGTCGTTCGTCGAAGAAAAAGATCCGATGATCGGGCGACTGCTCGGTAATTATCGAATCGAACGAGAAATCGGACGCGGCGGCATGGGCGCCGTCTACGAAGCCTCACGCGCCGACAACGAGTTCAACAAACGAGCCGCAATCAAACTGGTCAAACGCGGGATGGACACCGATTTCATCCTGCGTCGTTTCCGCAAAGAACGACAGATTCTCGCCGCCTTAGATCA
>DASTTS010000468.1:0-5514 GCA_035760085.1 Pyrinomonadaceae bacterium | reverse complement strand
CGTTGCGCCGCCGCGTGAGATTGTTTTAATCCCGATTCAGGATGAAGGAGAGTGAATGACCTTTGGTGGTCCAACCGCCGTTTGAGTAAGCAATCGGCAAGTCTACGGCAGTCGTCTTATCCTCTTTCCACACCGCACTCGAAACCTGTTCGCAGTGCAGCAGGTAATGCTCGATGCCGGTGAAGACGCTGCGCCAGTAACCGCCATAGATCGTCTTGTAAACCACACCGCCGACCTCAACATAAACTCGATTGCCACTCAGAATCCGGTAGTTGATGCGCCCAAGCATATCGAGAAGACGGCACTGTTCGCGCTTAGTCGGGTCGCCATCAGGCTGGTGACCGTCTCGCCATGCTTCGGGTTCATAATGCGGCATAGTTGGCCGCACATTATTCTCCTGTTAGGATAAAGTCAAGAAAAATGGCGGTTCCATCCATCAAGGCGGGCAAAAAGCTCCTACGTTTTGCATTTGCGCTCACATTTCTCGGAGGAAGTGTGCTCGCGCTGCTTTTCACGGGGTGTAATCGATCAGGCGGGACGGAAGGAATGGCGGTTAAACCAATGATTGCAGGGCCTATTGTGTACGTCGCCCTCGGGGATTCGACGGGTTACGGTATCGGGGCGAGAGACGGCGGCTACGTCGCGCGGCTGTTCAAGCGCCTTGAAGAGCGGCGACCAGGTTCGACGGTGCATAACCTTTGTGTGAGTGGTGCGACAACTGCTGATTTGGTACGCGGTCAGTTGGATCGAGCCGTGGCACTTAATCCGGATCTGGTGACGGTTGGTATCGGTATCAACGACATCGGACACGGGTTGACGCTCGAACAGTTTTCAAAGAACTACGAACAGATCCTCAACACGCTGAAAGAGAAGACGCATGCAAAGATCATCGTGACGAACATTCCTGACGTTTCCAGTGCGCCACGTATTCCAAATTCGATGCGGACCGTATATCAGAGGCAGATCGATCAGTTCTGTCAAAGGCTGGTGGAGATTGCGAACCGGTATGGCGGCGTAACGGTGTTTGATATTTATTCGATAACGAAGGATGAGCTGCCGTCGCATCCGGAGTATTTTTCGGGTGATGGGTTTCATCCGTCGGATGAGGGGTACGAGCTGTGGGCCACGCAGATGTGGCCCACCGTCGCGCAAGTGGTAGGTGAATAAAATCCTGCTAATTCTGTAAATCCTGAAATCATGTCTAACAGGATGTCAGGATTTACAGGATTGACCGGATTTAGGATCAAACCAATGGATCTTTTCTTTCGCTATTCTCAACCACACCTTCGTGTCGGCGTCCGCGCGGAACTCAGCCGGTGCACGTGCAATAAGTCGATTATCGCCTACCGAGAGAAACACGAACGTCTCATTCCCCATTAACTCGGTGACGTAAACACGCGCCTCCATCGCACCGTCCTCAGGTGCCGTTAACACCTGAATGTGCTCAGGTCGAATACCCATTGTTCCGCGCTCACCTTCGATGAAATTCATGCTCGGACTGCCCACAAACTCCGCCACGAATCGATTCACCGGATGATTGTAAATATTTAGAGGCGTGTCGAACTGTTGCAGGCGTCCTTTCTTCATCACCGCGACACGTGACGCGAGTGTCATCGCTTCCGCTTGATCGTGTGTGACGTAGATCGTCGTCGTTCCGAGCTCATGTTGTAGACGCTTCAACTCACCACGCATCTGCACGCGCAATCGAGCGTCGAGATTTGAGAGCGGCTCGTCCATCAAGTACGCACGCGGCTCACGCACGATTGCACGCGCGAGCGCCACGCGTTGCCGTTCACCACCTGACAACTGCCGCGGCTTACGATCGAGTAACGATTCGATCTCAAGCATGGCCGCGACGCGCTGCACACGCGTCGCACGTTCCGCCTTGTCGAGTTTTCTGACGCGCAGCGGATAGCCGATGTTCTCAGCGATGGTCATGTGCGGGTAGAGCGCGTAACTCTGAAACACCATCGCCAGATCTCGATGCTGCGTCGGCACATCGTTCACGCGTTCGCCATCGATGAAGATGTCGCCGGAGGTGGAATTCTCGAGACCCGCAAGCATCCGTAAGGTCGTCGTCTTGCCGCAGCCCGATGGTCCAAGCAGCACGATAAACTCACCATCGCGAACTTCGAGCGACAAATCATCCACGACTGATGCGCCGCCAAACGTCTTCGTCACATTGCGAAACTCGATTCCCATTAACCTTTAACTGCTCCCATCGACAGTCCGCGCACGAGATACTTCTGCAACGCGAGCGCGAACACCAGAATCGGAACGATCGCCACCGATGCCGCGGCACTCATCACGCCCCACTTGATCTCATATTGCGTCACACGTCCGGCGATTCCGACCGGCAACGTCATCGCCGCGTCAGTCTGCGTCAACACGAGCGCAAACAGAAACTCATTCCACGAAACGATCAAGCAAAAGACAGCCGTTGCAGCCAGGCCGGGCGCGACGAGCGGCAGGACGATGCGCACAAGCGCGCCGAGACGTGAATCACCGTCGACGAGTGCCGCTTCTTCGAGATCGCGTGGCAAGTCCGCGAAGAAGCCCCGCATCATCCAGACGACGAACGGAAGATTGAAAGCCGTGTAGACGATGATCAGCGCCGCGCGTGTGTTGAGCAATTGCACGTCGCGCATCATCAGAAAAAGCGGCACGGCAGTCACGATTGCGGGAAACATTCGCGTCGAAAGAATCCACAACGAGAGCCGCCGGTTGAGCTTGAACGGCAACTCGAACCGCGCGAGTGCGTAGGCAGCGAGCGTGCCGATGATGAGCGCAAGAACAGTAGACGTGACCGCGACGACGGCGCTCGTGAGCAGGTATTCACCGAAGGCACGTGTGACGAATGCGTCGTAGTAGTGTTCGAGTGTGGGCGTGAAGCTGAACCACAACGGCGGGCTCGCGAACTGATCGACTTCAGTTTTAAACGAGATCGTGAGCATCCAGTAAACCGGCGCCAATGCAAACAGCAGCGCCGGCACCAGCAACAACATCCTGAAAATTCTGCAAATCCTGTAATCCTGTCTAAGTCTTCCACAGGATTTCAGGATTTTCAGAATTAACAAGATGCGACTCAATTAACTGACCTCTTTCGCTTGCAGGAACCTGATGTACAACGCGCTGATCACATTCGTCAGCGCGAGTAGCACAAACGACATCGCCGCCGCATACCCAAAATCAAAAAACCGAAACGCTGCCCGATAGATGTAGAGACTGATCGTCTCCGTCGCGAAGCCCGGTCCACCTTCCGTCAGGATAAATATCTGATCAAACACGCGCAGCAGATCCATTGTGCGCAGCAGCAGCACGATCAAGATCGACGGCTTCAGCAGCGGCAACGTCACGTGCCGGAACGTCTGCCAGCGACTCGATCCATCGATCAGCGCGGCTTCGTACGGCTCCTGCGGGATCGCCTGTAATCCAGCCAGCAGCACGAGAAACACAAACGGGGTCCATTGCCAGACATCAACCGCGATCACCGACAGCATCGCGAGCTTCGGCGACGCAGTCCACGTCAGACTCTCCGTGTTGATACCAAACTGTTTCAGTGTTCCATTTACAGCGCCGAAATTCGGGTTGAGCATCAGTCGCCAAACGACACCGACCACCACAGTCGGCAACATCATCGGCACGAGCAAACTCGCACGAAAGAAACCGCGTCCACGAATCTGATTGTTCAGCAGTAACGCCAGACCGAGCCCCAGCAGAAACTCACACGTCAACGCCGCTGTCGCGTAAACAAACGTATGGCCCATCGCGGTCCAGAAGAAATTGTCTGACAAGAGGCGCGTGAAGTTTCCGGGTCCCCACGTGACGCCCGCCGCAGTTTCCTGTTGCAGGCTGATGGTGACTGAATAAATGAGCGGATAGATCGAAAGCGAAAGGAGCACCGCGAGCGCCGGCGCGAGGAAGAGTGCGGGCAGCAGCAGCTCGCGCTTATTTTGCGCGTTGAAGAATCTTCTCGATCTCGGCATTCGCCTGATTCATCGCTTCGGTGGGCGACAGTTCGCCGCTGTTTGCTTTCGAAAGAAAGATGCCGAAGGCGTTTTCGATTTCGTTCCAGTAAGGCGTGCGCGGTCGCGGCCGCGAGCTTTCGAGCGATCGCAACTGCGCGGGGTACGCGGGATTTTTAGCGACGAGCTCCACGTCTTTAAAAAGCGAGCGACGCGTTGGTGGATTGCCACGCAACGCCGATAGTTTCATCTGCTCAGCAGTCGTGGCCCAAAGTAAAAAGTCCATCGCGGCTTCGGCATTCTTCGAGTAACGCGGTATCGCGATCAGCCAGTTACCAATCTCGGCCTGGCCGGATTTCTTCGCGCCCGGCAACGTCGTGAACTCCATCTTTCCGATCACCTTCGATCGCGACGGGTCACTGAATGCACTGATCCACACAGGCCAGTTAATCGACATTGCGGCCGTGCCCTGCAACAGGTGTGCACCAACTTCGTCAGCATTGAAACTCGCGTAACCAGGCGGCGAGTATTTGCCGAGATCGAGCATGAACTGGAGCGCCGCGATACCTTCGGGACTATTGACGGTCGGCCTTCCATTCGCGTCAAACATCTCGCCGCCGAAGGCCCAGAAGATCGGCATGAAGTCGGCGACGGCGGCGTTACCCTGTGCGGCGCGCATCACGTAGCCATAAACCTTCGCGCCGTTCGCGCCTGCGGTTTCTTTCTCGTGGATTGTTTTAGCTGCCGCGAGCGCGTCGTCCCACGTTGCGGGCGCGCTCAAAGAGTATTTCTCAAAAAGATCTTTACGATAGAAAAATAATTGCGAGTTGCCGACGTAGGGAAGCGCGAAGAGCGCGCCGGTTTGAAAGGGATGACGACAGACGTTGAGCGACGCCTCGACAAAGTCGGAATCCGGACCAGATTGCCCGCGTTTTTGCAGCAAAGGCGTGAGCTCGGTCAACACGTTTTCATTCGCGAAGCGGGGAAACCACGGGTCGTCAAGCATGATCAGGTCGTAGGCGCCCGTGCGAGATTTAAGATCTATTAATTCTTTCTCAAAAAGATTTGTATAAGGAAATTGAGCTATTTCGATGTGCGTGCCGGTTTGCGCCTCGTAGTCGCGGGCGGCCTGTTTGAGCGCCTCGCCTTCAGCGCCTGAGACGACGGCCAGGGTCAGTTGTTTTCGAGATGGTTGGGTGGTGCAGCTAACGGCCAGCAGTAAGAGCAGCGTCAAAAGTATGGTTCGCATATTTGTCGGCACAGATTATCACTGATGCGCTGGATCAGAACTGCTAATATTGTGCCATGCGACAAATCGTAACGACTGCAAACGGCGACATTGACGTGCTCAAGGTCCAGGAGAAGCCCGATCCAACACCGCGCGACGATGAGGTTGTGATTCGCGTGCGGGCGGCGGGTTTGAACTTCGCCGATATCCTTGCGCGCCAGGGTTTGTATCCGGATGGACCACCGAAGCCATGTGTGATGGGATACGAGGTCAGCGGTGTCATCGACAGTGCGGGTAAAGATGTGAACAGCTCGTTCGTCG
>DASTTS010000467.1:0-22310 GCA_035760085.1 Pyrinomonadaceae bacterium | reverse complement strand
ACCGCCGTAAGTATCCCGGAGCGTTTGCAGGCGGGACGAGTGACGGCAACATTCTTTCCGACGCTCGGAATCAATCCCATCGCGGGTCGCTTTTTCACACCTGAAGAAGACAAATTCGGCAACGAGCGCGTGGTGGTGTTGAGCACGGCTTTGTGGAAACGACTTTACAGTTCCAACAGTGGCGTGCTCGGCAGCTCGATCCAACTCAACGGCGACAATTACCAACTGATCGGCGTCGCGCCGGAAGCAATCGAAGAGATTTATCCCAACGTCGATTTCTGGATGCCGATGGCCTTCTCGCCGCGCGAGCTTTCCGAAGAGCGTCGCGGCAGTCTCGCTTACACAATGCTCGCGCGTTTGAAAGAAGGAACGACGCTCAAGCACGCGCAGGACGTGATGACGGGTGTCGCGCGAAATATCAGCGGCAGTGATCCCGACATCTTCAATATCGAAGTTCGCTCGCTGACAGATGAATACGTTAGCGACGTGCGGCGACCATTGTTTGTGTTGTTGTGCGCGGTCGTTGCGGTGCTGTTGATCTCGTGTGCGAACGTTGCGAACCTGTTGCTGGCACGTGCGACTGTGCGTAGTCACGAAATCGCAGTGCGCGCAGCGTTGGGCGCGGGTCGCGGTCGCATCATTCGCCAACTCCTCACGGAAAGTCTCGTCATTGCCTTCATCGGCGGCGCTCTCGGAATCCTGCTCGCTTTCTGGGGTACGAGAGCTTTGCTCGCGCTTGCGCCGAGCACGTTGCCGCGTCTCAGCGGTGTTCAAGTTGATCTGAGAATTCTTTTACTCAGTCTGGGAGCGTCGCTTGTTTGCGGTGTGATCTTCGGACTTGTCCCCGCTCTCACAGCTTCAAAAACGAATCTCGTCAACTCGCTGAAAGAATCTGAGCGGACAGATTCAGCAAGCGGGACGCGCCAATGGTTGCGAAGAACATTTGTTGTTGCGGAAGTAGCGATGGCGCTCGTGCTGCTGATCTCGGCGGGCTTGCTCGTCCGGAGTTTTAGCAAGGTGCTGAACGTGAAGCCGGGCTTCGATGCGCAGAACGTACTCACCTTGCGAATGTCTTTGCCGGGTGCGCAATACGACAAAGCAACGAAAGTCGCGGCGTTTTATGACAACGTGCTGGCGCGCGTATCGGCGTTGCCGGGCGTCTTACATGCAGGCGCCGCGTACCAGACTCCGTTTACGCCGGGCGCTGACAACTCGATCTTCGCGATTCGCGGCAGGCAAAGAAATCCAGGCGATCCGCCGCCGCACGCTGATTACGCATTCGTATCGTCCGATTACTTCAAGACCATCGGCCTGCCGATTCTCAAAGGCCGCGACTTCCAACCGTCCGACATGCGCGCCGGCAACTACTTCGCTCCCAATTCAGTCGCGATCATCGATGAAGAATTAGCGAAACGGTTTTGGCCCAACGGCGACGCGCTTGGCGGCGGCATTAGCTGGAGCAACGATGGTCCTTACGCAACCGTTGTCGGCATTTGCGCGACTGCACAGTTGAAAGATCTCACGGAGGAAGGGACGGGCACGTTCTATCTTCCGGCGTACGTGGGGCTTTCGACACTCGTGGTTCGCACCTCCGGAGATCCGAAACCGCTCACGAATGCCATCCGCGAACAAGTGCTCGCAGTCGATCCGAATCAACCGGTTTACGACGTGAAGACGATGGACGAGCGTGTTGCCGTGACGCTGGAGACGCGCCGTTTTGCAGTCGTGCTGTTGAGCGTGTTTGGAGCGCTCGCGCTCGTACTCGCCGCGATCGGGTTGTATGGAGTGCTCGCGTTTGCAGTGTCGCAACGCACACGTGAGATCGGAATTCACATGGCACTCGGAGCCCGCGCACGCGACGTGCTGGTGATGGTGATCAGGCAAGGGATGTCGCTCGTGATCATTGGCGTGGTGTTTGGCGTTGCCGGTGCGCTTGCGTTGACGCGGTTGATGCGGAGTTTGTTGTTCGAAGTTGGACCAGATGATCCGCTGACGTTTGTGCTCGTGTCGCTGCTGCTCGCGGCGGTGGGCTTTGTCGCCTGTTACGTCCCGGCACGACGAGCGACGAAAGTCGATCCGTTGATCGCATTGCGATACGAATAAAACCAGCCACGGATAACACGGATTAATAAACACGGGATTTCAGAGATCATGGAAAACTTATTAAAAGACATTCGTTATGGCGTGCGAGGGTTGTTGAAGCGCAAGGGGTTTGCCGCGGTCGCAGTGCTTACGCTCGCGCTGGGCATCGGCGCGAACACTGCTATCTTCACGCTCGTCAACGCGGTGATGCTGAACTCGCTTCCGGTTGAGAAGCCGGAGGAGTTGGTTCTGTTCAGTGACGCGACCGGCGAGGGAACATCGGTCGAAGACACTCCACGCACCGGTAAATGGAACCTTTTCTCATACGCGTCCTACGAATACTTCCGCAATCATAATCAGTCGTTCCAGGACATCGCCGCGTTACGCAGTGGCCCGAGCCGCTTGAGCGTCCGTCGCCCTGATTCACCAGCGGCAGCGCGCGGCGCCGGACAACTCGTCTCGGGTAACTATTTTTCAGTGCTCGGCGTGCGCGCTATACGTGGTCGCGTGCTCACAAACGAAGACGACAAACCCGGCGCGCAACCAGCCGCCGTGATCAGTCATCGCTATTGGGAGAACGAACTAAACAGCGATCCCGCTGTTGTTGGTAAGAATTTCATCATCAACGGCACGAACTTCACCGTCGTCGGCGTCACTCCAAAAGAATTCTTCGGCGAGCGCGTGCGGCGTTCACCCGATTTCTGGATGCCGCTCTCGTTTCAACCACAAATAGAACTACGCGAATCGTTTCTAACCAACGACCAGGTTTACTTCCTGACGGTGATGGGCCGTTTGAAGACGGGCACCACGATGGAACAGGCGCAGGCGACAACCACCCTTGCCTTGCAACAGTTCCTTACAGAGCAAGCAGGCAGCAAACTCACTGACGATCGGCGCAAAGGAATAGAGAACACTTACGCGACGCTCATTGAAGGGCAGGGCGGTATCTCGGGTTTGCGTAGGGCTTATTCCAAACCGCTGCACATGCTGATGGCGATCGTGGGCATGGTTTTGTTGATTGCCTGTGCCAACGTCGGCAGTCTCCTCTTATCACGTGCCGCTTCACGTAAAGCCGAGATCTCCCTACGCATGGCACTTGGCGCAACGCGCTGGCGAATCATTCGCCAACTGCTTACCGAGAGCATGTTGCTCGCTTTGATCGGCGGCGTGTGCGGTGTGTTGCTGGCCCAGTGGGCCGTGACGGTGCTGGTCGGCCTCGTTGCCAGAGAAGCCCCGCTCAATACGCGACCAGACACCGGCGTGCTTCTATTCACCGCCGGAGTGTCGATCGTCGCCGGCCTTTTGTTTGGACTGATTCCCGCAATTCAAGCCAGCCGCACAAATCTCGCCGCCACGATGAAAGAAAAGAATCGCCTGCGTGGCGGATTCATGCGACTCAACCCGTCGTCGGTGATGGTAGTGATGCAGGTCGGTCTCTCGATGGTCCTACTCACGGGCGGCGGCTTGTTTGCCCGCAGCCTGATGAAGCTTCAGGGCGAAGACCTCGGCTTTGATCGAAACAACGTGCTGCTGGTTGGTGTTGATCCCCGTCTGGCCGGATACAAGCAAGCTGAGCTTGCCACACTTTACCAGCAAATCCTCGAGCGTCTCAGCTCGCTGCCACAGGTGCGCAACGTGTCGATTGCAACTTACTCCCCACTGAGTGGCACGCGCCGCAGCAGCAGCGTCCAGGTTACCGGTTACACGCCCCAGCCGGGCGAAAACGCGGACACGGAGGACATTTTAGTTGGGCCCAACTATGCCGAAACACTTGGAATGCCATTGTTGCGAGGCCGTGACATCAACGAGCGTGACACGGCCGCGTCGCGGCAAATCGCCGTGATCAATGAGGCGTTCGCCGAGCATTTCTTCAAAGATCAAAATCCGATCGGCCGGACTTTCGCCTTCGACGATAACAGTGACAACGGCGGAACAATTGAAATCGTCGGCGTGGTCGGAAACATCAAGCGCGAGGCTGTCCTCGAAAAACCTGACCCGACTATCTATCGTCCGATTCTTCAGGTGCAGGATCAGGCGACCTACTCCGCGACGATCCACATTCGCACACAAGCGGATCCAACACCGCTCGCACCGCAAGTGCGGCAGATGATCAACCAGATCGACGACAAGCTTCCGGTCTTCGGTGTGACGACTCTCAGCGACCAACTGCATCAGAACCTGGGCCAGGAGCGTTTGATCGCGCAACTGGTCAGTTTCTTCGGCGCGCTCGCACTGATACTCGCCTGTATCGGTTTGTACGGCGTGATGGCCCAGGGCGTCGCGCGTCGCACGAGCGAGATCGGAATACGCATGGCGCTCGGCGCACGCGGCGGCAACATCGCGTGGATGATTTTGCGCGAGACGCTGTATCTCGTTTTAGCCGGACTCGTTTTAGGTGTACCCGCAGCATTAGTGGGCGCGAAATTGATTTCCGCACAACTGTTTGGTTTGAAACCGACTGATCCTTTGACACTCGTTGGCGCAGCGGTTGTTTTGACCGTGGTGGCTATGCTCGCAGGCTATCTGCCCGCGCGACGCGCAGCACGCGTCAATCCACTCAACGCGCTGCGGTATGAATAGGACCTATTGGACCAATAGGACCTATTGCAGAGAGAGGAGCGAAATTAGATTATGGATTCCCTAATCAAAGACATTCGCTACGGTGTTCGCAGTTTGTTGAAGCGCCCGGGATTCACCGCGATCGCCCTCGTCGCGCTCGCACTCGGCATCGGTGCGAACACTGCGATTTTCAGTCTGGTGAATGCAGTCGTGCTCCGCCCACTGCCGTTTCCCGATCCGGATCAACTGGTCTGGGTATGGGGAAACATTCGTAACGGAGGGAATCGCGCCAGTGTTTCGCCGCCTGATTACCTTGATTATCGCGAACAAAACAAAACGTTTGAGAATCTCGCTGCTTCGTTCGGAGTCCCTGCTCCTGTAAACGTGACGGGCAATGGTGATCCCGAACGACTCAACGCCTCCGTTGTCACCGGAAACTACTTTCAGACTTTTGGAGTCAATCCGCTTCTCGGTCGCGGTTTCACTCTCGAGAACGAGAAGTCTGGTCAGGATCAGGTAGCCGTGCTGAGTTACGAACTCTGGCAGAGACGGTTCGGCGGCGATCCCAACATCATTAACAAAACGATTGTGCTCGACGGCAAAGCGAAGCAGATCATCGGGGTCACGGGAAAGGACGTGAGCCTGCCGCAAGCTGCCGATCTGTGGGTGCCTCTCAGCTTCGATGCCGACCCGGAGATGACATGGCGCAAAGCCCACTTTTTGCGACCAGTGGGACGACTCAAACCGGGCGTTAGCCTGACGCAGGCACAAGCCGATCTGGATCTAATTGCGGCGCAACTCGAGAAACAGTTTCCCGACAGCAACACCGGCTGGAACCTCCGTCTCGTCTCCTTACGAGAACAACTTGTTGGTAGCACCAGGACTTACGTCTTGATCCTCTTTGGCGCTGTCGGTTTGGTGTTGCTGATCGCATGTGCGAACGTCGCCAACCTTCTGCTCGTGCGTGCGGCATCGCGACAGAAAGAGATCGCGCTGCGAACAGCGCTGGGCGCGAGTCGTCTACGCATCATGCGGCAGATGATCACTGAGAGCGTTCTACTCGCGATCATGGGTGGAGCACTCGGCGCGCTGCTGGCGAAGTGGGGAGTCGATCTGCTCGTCAGTTTTAGCCAGGACACTCTTCCTCGCACGATGGCGGTGCGAGTTGATGCCACCGTCCTGTTGTTTACTTTCCTGATCTCGCTTGCGACGGGTCTGGTGTTTGGTCTCGCGCCCGCATTTCGCACGCTGCAAGTGAACCTGATCGATTCGTTGAAGGAAGGTGTGAGAGGTGCAGGTGAAAGCACACTGCGAAATCGCACCCGCAGTTTGCTGGTCGTGTTTGAAAGCGCGCTCGCGGTCATGTTGTTAATCGGAGCGGGACTGCTCGTGCGCAGTTTGATTGCTTTGCACGGTGTGGATGCCGGTTTCGATCCGAACAACGTTCTGACGATGCGGTTGGATCTGGCGCGCAACAAATACGACACACCGGAAAAGTCCGCGAACTTTCTGACTGAGCTTCAGACGCGCATCGGCGGCTTGCCGGGTGTGGAAACGGTTGGATCGATCACGGAGCTGCCGCTGAGCGGCCAACTCAATGATCTGCCGTTCGCGGTCGAAGGCCGTCCGCCGGTTGCGCCCGGCCAGGAGATCGGCGCCGACTTCCGTCGCATAAATCAAAACTACTTCAAGGCCCTGCGCATTCCGCTTTTGCGCGGGCGAGACTTCACCGAACAAGAAGTGCGGCAAGGCGACAAAGTCGTGATCGTCAGCAAGCAATTCGTGGATACAGTCTTTCCGAATGAAAATCCGCTCGGCAAACGATTGATCTCGGTCATGAGCGACATTCGCTTCGAGATCATCGGCGTCGCCGGCGACATCCGGCACAACTCGTTGGGAGGAGTGCCACTTCCGACTGCATATTTCCCGGACCTTCAGACACGCAACACGAATCTCGTTATTCGGACCACGACTGATCCAATGAATATCGCGGGCGGCGTACGCAACGCAGTGCATGCGATTGATCCGGATCAGCCGATTGCGAAAATTCAGCCGATGGCGTCGTGGGTTGACGCGTCAGTTTCCACCCAACGTTACCGTACGACGTTGCTCGCGTTGTTTGCAGCGCTCGCGATGGTGCTCGCTGCGACGGGAATCTACGGCGTCATGTCTTACACAGTCGCACAGCGAACACACGAGATCGGTGTGCGGATGGCGCTCGGCGCGCGCCAGCCTGACGTGCTGAAGCTCGTCGTGCGCCAGGGAATGATCCTCGCGCTTGTTGGCGTCGGGTTGGGATTGATCGGAGCGTTCATGCTGACAGGCGTGATGTCGACGTTGCTTTTCCAGGTTACGGCGAGAGATCCGATCACGTTTGTGGTGGTGGCGGCGTTGTTAATAGCGGTCGCTTTCGTCGCGTGTTTCGTCCCCGCGCTGCGTGCGACAAAAGTCGATCCACTCGTAGCACTCAGATATGAATAGGTCCACGATCATGGATTCGATCATCAAAGACATTCGTTATGGCGTGCGGGGGTTGTTGAAGCATCCGGGGTTCACGGCCATCGTGGTGATCACGCTCGCGCTCGGTATTGGTGCCAGCACCGCGATCTTCAGTGTCGTTGATAGTGTGCTTTTGCGTCGTCTGCCGTATCGAACGGCAGAACGAATCGTCGCCATCCAGGAATTGAATCCGGAAGGCAAACGCGGCCAGTCAACGTCCGCAAACTTCCTCGACTGGCGCGCGCAGCAAACCGTCTTTGAACACCTCACCGCGATCAAAACTACGACGACAAACCTCGGCCTCTCAGATCACGCCGAGCGGATCGAACTCGCCCAAACGAACGCAGATTTCTTCGATGTTTTCGGAATCACGCCCCAGTATGGACGGCTGTTTATTCCGCAGGACGAGCAGGCAGGACACGAGCCTGTCGTCGTTATGAGCAACGCGCTCTGGCAGCGTCGTTTCGGATCCGATCCATCTCTCGTTGGCAAATCGATCACACTCGACGGCAAGAACTACAACGTCATCGGTATCGCACCGCCAGGTTTTCAATATCCCGACAAAACCGAATTGTGGTTGCCGCCGCTGAAACTCGTGCCGGAGCTTTACCCGGGCCAGGACGTCACGCAAACGCGGCGCATGGGTTATCTCTGGGTCGTCGCATTGTTGAAACCAGGCGTGTCGGTTCAGCAGGCCGCGAGTGAAATGGAGACGATCACTGCACGCCTGCGACAGCAGTATCCTGATACAAACAACAAGCGTTTCAATCGAGTCGTCTCACTGCACGAGCACCTCGTCGGCGACACAAACAAGCTTCTCTGGTTGCTGCTCGGCGCCGTCACGTTCGTGCTGCTCATCGGCTGTGCGAACGTTGCAAATCTACTACTCGCGAGTGGTGCGTCGCGACAAAAGGAAATGGCGATCCGCGCCGCGCTCGGCGCTTCGCGATGGCGCGTCATCCGCCAGTTGTTTACCGAGAGCACGATCCTCGCACTTACGGGCGGCGCGGTTGGTCTATTGATCGCGTTCTGGGGACTCGCTGCGATCACAAAACTTCTGCCCGCCGACTTTCCACGCCTGAGCGAGATCCACATGGACCTGCGCGTGCTTGGCTTCACCTTCGCCGCGTCAATGCTCACCGGAATACTTTTTGGTCTCGCTCCGGCATTTCAGATCTCGCGGTCGGACGTTCAGGAAGCGATCAGGGAAACGGGGCGAGGCGCATCAGGAAGTCGCCGGCAAAGTCGTTTTCGACAGGCGCTGATCGTGGCCGAGGTGGCGTTATCGGTGGTACTGCTCGCAGGGGCCGGTTTGCTGTTTAGAAGTTTCCTGCGGCTGCAATCGGTAGACACGGGATTCGTTTCGCAACAGGTCCTGACGGCAAGACTCACGCCTTCCGGACCAAACTACGCTAACGATGCTGACTTCGTGAAGTTTTACAACCAGGTGATCGAGAAAGTCAGCGCCGTTCCCGGTGTGCAGGATGTGGGGATCATCAACACGCTGCCTTTGTATAAAGGTCCGACCTCGGGTTTCCGCGTCGAAGGACGTCCTGTTACTACACCTGACAAATGGCCGAGCGTGAACTATCGCGTCGTTAGTCCGAATTACTTCCGCGCGATGGGCATTCCTGTATTGCAAGGGCGCGCTTACAGCGATCGTGATAACGAAAACGCGCCGCTCGTAATGATGGTGAACCAGCAACTGGCGCGCGAGATATTTCCTGACGAAAACCCGGTAGGGAAGAGAATCACGTTCGGCGGCACGGGCGCGGACGGGCAACCGAGGTGGTTTGAGATCGTCGGCGTGGTCGCGAATGTTCGCAGTGACGAGTTGCGCGAGGCGCCTGTGGCGGAGCTGTACTTCTCATCGCAACAGGATCTCTGGCCGGCAATGTCGCTCGTGGTTCGTTCGAGTGTTGAGCCTTCGAGTTTGAGTGCTTCAGTGCGACAAGCCGTGAATGAGGTTGATCGATCCGTTCCCGTCGCAGACGTGAAGACGATGGAACACATCGTCAGCGAATCGATCACGCAGCCACGTTTCAATCTGTTCCTGCTCGGATTATTCAGTGCCGTCGCCATGGTGCTGTCAGCCGCGGGAATCTACGGCGTCACTGCCTACACAGTCACACAACGCACACACGAGCTCGGCATCCGTATCGCGCTCGGCGCGCAGGTGACGGACGTGTTGAAGATGGTCCTGGGGCAGGGAATGGCGGTGATTGGTGTGGGACTGTTGCTGGGGTTGGTGGCGGCGTTCGGGTTGGTGCGATTTCTCAGAAGTTTGCTGTTCGGTGTTGGTGAGAATGATCCGTTGACGTTTGTGGCGATCACGGTCGTGCTGATGCTGGTGGCGCTGATTGCCTGCTACATACCCGCGCGCCGCGCGACGAAGGTCGATCCACTCGTAGCGCTGAGAACTGAATAGGACCTGTTAAAAACTATGGATTCGATCATTAAAGACATCCGCTATGGCCTACGCAGCCTGTTGAAGCGTCCTGCATTCACGGCGGTGGCCGTCATCACGATCGGTCTCGGCATTGGAGTGAACACCGCGATCTTCAGTGTCATCAACGCCGTGCTGTTGCGACCGTTGCCTTACGACGATCCGGCGCGACTGATCAGTTTCAGATCGAATCAATCGGCGCCCGATCTTGAAGACGTTGAGTCGCAGAGCAAAACATTCAGCCGGCTCGGCGGCATGGTGATGCAGCCGCTGGCCTACACGGGCGGCAGCGAGCCGCTTCAATTTCAGATCGGACAAGTCACCGGCGGTTTCTTTGAAACTTTCGGAGTTAGACCAGAGCGCGGGCGTTTTATCACGAACGAGGACGACAAGAACGGCGCGCCGTTCGTCGTCGTGTTGAGCCACGATTTGTGGGTCAAACAGTTCAACGGCGACGAGCAAATTATCGGTAAAGCGATTCCGCTGAGCGCCAACATGTATACCGTCATCGGTGTGATGCCGGAGACATTCGTCACGCCGCGCGATGCCACCGAAGCATGGACGCCGGTGCACGTCTCAAATCCCGTCGCAGCGAATTTCCGTGGCGTTCATTTCTTAAGGACATACGGACGACTCGCGCCCGGCGTCAACATCGAACAGGCGCGCGCCGAGATGCAACTCATCGATCAGAATCTCGCCGCGCAATATCCCGCCGAGAACAAAAATCGCAACACCGTCCTCTTCGCCTTGCACGAACGCATCGTCGGTGAGACGCGACAATCTCTGTTCATCCTGTTTGCAGCGGTCGGGTTTGTCCTCCTGATCGCGTGCGCGAACTTCGCCAATTTGTTGCTGGCACGCGCGGCCGAGCGCCAACGCGAGTTTGTAATTCGCGGGGCGCTCGGCGCGGGGCGTTGGCGTTTGATGCGCCAGTTGCTGATCGAGAGTTTGTTGTTATCGCTCGCCGGAGGTGTGACGGCGATCGTGCTTGCGTTCTGGGGCACAAACCTTTTGGTGTCGTTCAAGCCGGAGAACCTGCCGCGTCTGTCTGAGATCGGCGTGGATGGTCGAGTACTCGTTTTCACACTCGGCATTTCGATTTTGACGGGATTGATTTTTGGTCTCGTGCCTGCATGGGCTGCTTCGCGTGGTCGAGTTGGTGATGCACTGAAAGAAGGTGGCCGCAGCGCTACCGCAGGAAGTGCACGACAACGCTTGCGCAGCGCGTTTGTAGTCGCCGAGCTCGCAGTGGCGCTCGTGCTGCTCGTCGGTGCTGGTCTACTCATCAAGACTTTCTGGAAACTGCGTTCAGTCGAGCCGGGTTTCAATCCCGATCACATGATCACGATGCGAGTCGAATTACCTGAGACTCGCTACAAAGACGTGGCACCGCAAACGCGCTTTCGCAAGCAAGTCCTCGCCGGCATGAACTCACTGCCAGGCGTACAAGCTGCGATGATCAGTGAGCTTCCACTCAGCGGCGATTCGCTTGATCACGATTTCCTTATTGAGAACCGGCCGCCAATCGCGCCCGGCGACGAGCCGAGCCTCGAAACACGCAGCGTGCTGGGCGACTACTTCAAAGTCATGCAGATTCCTTTGAAGCAGGGACGCGATTTTGGACCACAAGACTTCGATGAAAAAGCGCCGCGCGTGGGTATCGCCAACGACGCGCTCGTAAGACAGTACTTTCCAAATGAGGATCCGATTGGCAAACGCGTTCGTTGGGCGCGCAATCCTGAGATCCAGTGGATAGAAATCGTTGGTGTTGTTGGCGACGTTAAGCACTTCGGTTTGGACTTACCGGAGCAGCCGGCTCTCTACTCGCCTTACACGCAGATCAATCCGTGGAAACGATGGATGTCGATTGCCGCGCGCACGCAGGGTGAACCGGCGGGGACTGCGCAACAACTCAAACAGGAAATATGGAAAGTTGATGCGCAGCTACCGGTGACGAAACTCGAGACGATGAGCGATGTCGCGGCAAGCTCGTTCGCGGCGCGACGATTCAACATGTCGCTGTTGTCGCTGTTCGCGGCGCTCGCTTTGATACTCGCGGCGATCGGGATCTACGGCGTGATGTCGAATGCCGTAACACAGCGGACGCCGGAGATCGGGATCCGGCTGGCGCTCGGTGCGAGCACGATTGATGTGCTGGGGCTGATTGTACGCAATGGGCTGACGTTGGTGATCATCGGTGTGGTAGTTGGATTGGCAGGCGCGTTCGCGCTGACGCGTTTGATGACGACGTTGTTGTTCGGCGTCACGCCGACTGATGGGTTGACGATCGTGATTGTGTCGGCGGTGTTGATTGGCGTGGCGTTGTTGGCGTGTTTGATACCAGCGCGGCGGGCGACGCGCGTCGATCCTTTAGTCGCGCTCAGGTACGAATAGGACCAATAGGTCCTATATGTCCTATTGGGAAAAACTATGAGAAAAGACCTGCTACACAGCATCCGGAGTTTGATACGTCACCCGGCCTTTACGGCGGTGGCCGTGATCACGTTGACGCTTGCTATCGGCGTTAACACTACGATCTTCAGTGTCGTAAACGCGGTGCTCTTGAAAGCGCTGCCCTTCCGCGATCCGCAGCAGCTCGTCTCCGTTCACAGCGCACCCTCCGCGACTGGTGACCTGCCCGGCATTGCCGCGTATCAATACCTCTCATGGAAAGATCGCAGCACCACCTTCGACGATCTAGCCGCATTCACCGATAACAACTTCAATCTCACCGGCGACGGCGAACCGGAGCGTCTCTCGTGCGCGCAGGTGACGTCGACTCTCTTTACCACGCTCGGCGTACAACCTCTGCGCGGACGTTTCTTCCTGCCCGAAGAAGACAAGCCCGGCGCGAGCAAGGTCGCGATTGTCAGCGAAAGGTTCTGGCAACGACGTTTCGGTCGCGACGAATCGATCCTGCAAAAGACGCTCACCCTCGACAACAAGCCTTACGCGATCGTTGGCGTGGTACCCAACGCCTTTCGCTTTCCCGGCGAGTTCGACGTGTGGCTGCCTCTCGCTCTCGATCCCGTCAAGGAGTTCAAGGGTGACTGGATGCAACTCGTTGATGTTGTCGGCCGCCTCAAACCAAACGCAACACTAGCAGGTGCGCAGAGTGACTTAACTCTCGTGGCGCGACAAGCATCGCAGCAGCCGCAGGGCAAAGAGCCATTGCCATTCGCTTCTGTCGCAGTCGCACCGCTGCACAAGCAACTCATCGCGGACGTGCGCGTGACGGTATTCGTGTTGTGGGGCGCAGTCGGACTCGTGATGTTGCTCGCGTGTGTGAACGTCGCGAGCCTGATGATTTCACGCACGCTCGGGCGACAACGCGAAATGGCGGTGCGCGCAGCAGTCGGTGCACGTCGTTGGCAACTGATCAGACAACTACTCACCGAAAGCGTTGTGATCGGAGTGACGGGCGGGGCTTTGGGATTGCTGATCGCCGTGTGGGGCACGCGCGCGATAGGCAGCCTCGTTCCCAAAGGTTTCGCCGCCTCGGTTTACGATCTCAACAACATTCCCCTCGACTGGCGCGTGTTTGCCTTCACTCTCGCTCTCTCAGTTCTCACCGGGATAGTTTTCGGGCTGGCGCCTGCGCTCACTGCTTCACGACCAGATCTGATCGGCGCCCTGCGCAACAGTCGCGCGCAGGGTTTGATGAGTTTTGGACTACGCAGTTTTCGCGGTTGGCTTGTGGTTGCCGAGCTCGCGCTCGCGGTTGTGTTGCTCGTCGCCGCGGGTCTGCTGGTGCGCAGCTTCAACAAACTCGTAAACGTCGACCTCGGCTTCAATCGCGAAAACGTACTCACCGCGCGTATTAATTTGCCGCGCTCAATCTATGCGAAACCGCAGCAGGTGCAGACTTTTTATGACGACTTGTTGCAGCGTGTGAAGGCTTTGCCGGGAGTGGAATCGGTCGGAACGATCAACCATACGCCGTTCAGCGGTTTTGGGATGATTGCTTTTATCGGGATCGAAGGTTATCCCGAGATGGACAAGAAGAAAGATCCGCCCGTCGGCATCGGCAGCGTCTCACCCGAGTATTTCCAAACTATGAAGATACCGCTGTTGAGCGGGCGTTACTACGACGGTCGCGACGGCGCAGACGGGCAGAAAGTGGCGATCGTCAACCAGGCGTTTGCGAAGCGCTTCTTCGCGAATAGTGATCCAATCGGAAAGCGTGTCACGTTTGGTTGTGAAGAGTCGGAAGGTTTGTGTCGCACGATTGTCGGTGTGGTCGGCAACATTCGTCAGGAGAATATCACCGACGAAGTTACGCCGGAGATGTACTTACCCTTCGCGCAATCTCGCATTAACAGTGTGACGCTGTTCGTGCGCACTACTTCGGATCCGCTCGCGCTCGCGAAATCGGTGCGCAGTGAAGTGCTCGCGATTGATAAGAATCAACCGGTCTACGACGTGAAGACACTCACGCAACGCGTCAACGAAGCGGTTGCTGTTTCGCGATCGTTGATGGTGTTGTTTGCTGCGTTTGCGTTGCTGGCGCTCGTGCTCGGGTCGGTCGGTATCTACGGGATCGTTTCGTATTCCGTAACACAAAGAACGCATGAGATCGGAATACGCATGGCGCTCGGTGCGCGGGCCGCGAACGTGCTGAGTTTGATCATGAAGAACGGGCTGACACTCGTGTTGGCGGGGATTGTGATCGGCGTCGGCAGTGCGATTGGTTTGACGCGGTTTTTGGCGACGTTGCTGTTTGGTGTTGAGCCGACGGATGCGGTGACGTTTGTGATGGTGTCGGCAGTGTTTTTTGTGATTGCGATTGTTGCGGCGTTGATTCCAGCGTTGAGGGCGACGCGCGTGGATCCGGTGATCGCGCTCAGGTCCGAATGAGTTTTTAGACAGGATGACAGGATTGACATGATTAACTCGATATTCAAAGACATCAGGTTTGCGCTGCGTGGGTTGCTGAAACACCCGGGGTTTACGGCGATTGCGGTGGTCACGCTCGCGCTGGGGATTGGTGGCAGTACGTCGATCTTCACGGTCGTGAATGCAGCGCTGTTGCGTGGGCTGCCTTACAAGTCGCCCGATCGCCTTTATCACCTTTGGGAACAGACGCCGAAGCAGGAGTTTCCGAAGCGTGAGTTTTCATATCCCGATTACCAGGACTACCAGCAGAACAACGTCTTTGAAGGTCTCGCTGCTTACACGGGCGGCGGCGCGATTCTGAGTGGCCAGGGCGATCCCGAAAGTTTGAATGCGGTGCGCGCGAATGCCGCGTTCTTTTCCGTGCTCGGCGTCGATCCTCTTTTAGGAAGAACATTTCAAAACGGTGAAGACAATCAGAATGGTCCAAAGGTAACAATCCTGACTTACGGATTGTGGCAACGCCGCTTCGGCGCGGATCCAAACATCGTCGGCCGCGGCCTCACGATCAATGGCCAAAGCTACACCGTCATCGGCGTGTTGCCGGCGAGTTTTCAATTCGCTCTGCGGCCGGCCGATCTTTTCCTGCCTTATCAACCGACGCAAAACCAGTTGACGTTTCGCTTCATGCATGGAACGAACCTGATCGGTCGACTCAAGCCCGGCAAGACTCCCGAAGAAGCGCAGTCAGAGTTGAGTCTGATCGCGGGTCGCATCGAGCAGCAGTTCAACGACTCACATGCCGGTGTGAAAGCGCGACTCGTTCCGCTTCAGGAAGAAGTTGTTGGGAACGTGCGGCCGATCTTGCTGGTGCTGCTCGCGGCGGTTGGGTTTGTACTGCTGATCGCATGTGCGAACGTCGCCAGTCTTTTGTTAACGCGATCGCTGTCACGACAAAAAGAAGTCGCGATTCGATCGGCGCTCGGTGCGAGTCGTTGGCGCGTCATCCGGCAATTACTCACCGAGTCGCTTCTCTTGTCAGTCGCCGGTGGTCTCGCTGGCTTGTTGATCGCTTACTGGGGTGTGCCGGCACTGGTTTCGGTGTTGCCGCAGAGCCAGTTGAGTGCGATGCCGTTCCTTACCGCTCTGCGTATCGACACCGGCATTCTCGCTTTCTCGATGGCGCTCTCGTTGTTGACCGGACTCGTCTTCGGTCTCGCGCCCGCGCTTCAGTCTTCACGTTTGGATCTAAACGAAGCTCTGAAAGAAGGCGGACGTCAGACTTCTGCCGGTGCGGGACATCGACTCCGCAGTGCGATGGTTGTTACTGAGATCGCGCTTGCAGTCGTGTTGCTCGTCGGCGCCGGCTTGATGATGAAGAGCCTGCTGCGGCTGTTGCAAACCAACATCGGTTTTCAGACTGATAACCTGCTGACGATGACGGTGATTCTGCCACCGGCGAAATACACCGATCCCAACCAGCAGATCAACTTCAACGATCAACTCCGCCAGCGCGTGCAAACGCTGCCGGGCGTGGCCGCTGCGGGTACAGTCAATATTCTGCCCGTCAATTCCGGCAATACGACGCGTTTCATTATTGACGGCGATCCGGTTCCCCCGCCGGGCCAGGAGACCGAAGCCAACATTCGCACCGTTAGCGACGATTACTTCAAGACTCTCGGCGTGCCGTTGCTTGCAGGGCGCATGTTTGACGAGCGTGACACTCCTGACAAGCCGGGCGTCGTGATCATCGGCAAGACGATCGCTGATCGAATGTTTGCTGGTCGCGATCCGGTGGGAATGCGGATCAATTATTCATCGATTCAGGGTCAGCCTGATCTGATTGTCGGCGTTGTTGGTGATGTGAAGATTACTGGAATCGATGAAGCCATCAGGCCAGTGCTCTACTATCCGTTCCGCCAAAACTCCTCCATCTTCGCGAATCTCGTCGCGCGTACGAGCAGCGATCCGAATGCTCTCGCTGGAGCGATTCGCAGCGAAGTTCGCAATCTCGAGCCTGATGCAGCGATCCTGAACGTGCGCACGATGGACGAGATGATCGCGCAGACTCCCGCGTCGTTCATGCGACGTTTTCCGGCGCTAGTGATCAGCATCTTCGCCGGGGTCGCGTTGTTGCTCGCGTCGATCGGGATCTACGGTGTTGTGTCTTACTCGGTGAGCCAGCAGACGCATTACATCGGCGTGCGCATGGCGCTCGGCGCCAGCCCGTCTGACATTCTCAAGATGGTTTTGAAACAAGGTTTGTTGTTGGCGCTGCTCGGTGTGGGTATTGGTGTCGGCGCCGCGCTTGGTTTGATGCGACTGCTGCGCACGCTGCTTTACCAGGTGAGTGCGACTGATGTGAGCACATTCACGATCGTTACAGGGACGTTGTTCGTCGTGGCGCTGCTGGCGTGTTTCCTGCCGGCGCGACGCGCGACAAAGGTCGATCCACTCGTGGCGCTACGGTACGAGTAAGTTTCAGACAGGATGAACAAGATGGTTACAGGATTTACAAGATCTAATCCTTTCAATCCTGAAACATCTTGTAAATCCTGTCCAAAAGAACCATGAAAAAAGATTTACTCCATAGTATTCGAAGCCTCTTACGTTATCCAACCTTTACGGTGGTTGCTGTGCTCACGCTGGCGCTCGGAATTGGCGCGAACACTGCGATCTTCAGTGTGGTGAATGCCGTGTTGTTGCGGCCGCTGGCGGTGAAGGAGCCGGACCGCGTGATGACGTTCTGGCACTCGGCACCGGCGAAGGGTTTGAAGCATCTCGATCTCAACGATGCGCTCTTTGCTTATTACCGCGATCGCACGCGCACGTTCCAAAGTCTGGCGGCATTCGAAACCGGCAACTTCTCAATCACCGGCAGCGGTGAGCCGGAAGTTGTGCCCGCTGCGATCGTCACATTCAACTACTTCGAAGTGCTGGGACGTGAGCCGTTGTATGGACGAACCTTCACCGCGCAGGAAGACACGCCCGGCAACAATCACGTTGCGCTACTCAGCTACGCGTTGTGGCAACGTCGCTTCGGTGGGAATCCCAACATCGTCGGCCAATCGATCAATCTCGACGGCGAACCGACGACCGTAGTCGGAATCATGCCCTCCGACTTTGATTTTCCCGATCCGGCCGAACGGGCGAATAGCTCGGGTCACACGCAATTGTGGGTGCCGAAGGGACTCGATCCGCAAAATGCAACTTCGTGGAATCTTTTAGCAGTGGGCCGCTTGCAATCAGGTGTAACTTCCGACGATGCAGTAAAAGAAATGAATGCTTTGTACGAAGCGTTCAATAAGGATTACGGCCGCGAGCTTGGTGCAGGCGCAGTCGGATCCACTGCGACTACGGTGATGTTGCCCTTGCAGCAACACATCGTCGGCGAAGTGCGACGACCGCTGCTCGTGCTACTCGGCGCGATCGCGCTCGTGCTGCTGATCGCATGTGCGAATCTCACGAACCTGCTGCTCGCGCGTGCTTCAGCGCGCACACGAGAGATCGCGGTGCGACAAGCGCTCGGTGCAAGTGCGACGCGGATCGCGCGACAGACACTAACAGAAAGTCTTTTGCTTTCGTTGTGTGGAACGGTTGTCGGAATAGGGATGGCCGTTTGGATCGTGACTGCACTCAAGGCCTTCGCTTCCGCGCAGATACCGCATGTGGAAGCGGCACGGATCGATACAACGGTTCTGCTTTTCACGGTCGCGATCATGTTGCTCACAGGCGTGCTGTGCGGCCTCGCTCCGGCATTCCGCGCGGCGCGCATCAATTTGCAGGACGCAATCAAGGAAGGCGCACGCGGCTCCGGCTCAGGCGCTAACAAACGACTCAACAATACATTCGTCGTCTCACAGCTCGCGCTCTCGCTCGTGCTGCTGATCGGCGCGGCGTTGTTCCTGCAAAGCTTCCGCAATCTTCTCAACGTTAATCCAGGCTTTCGCGCTGATAACGTTTTGATGGCGCGACTGTCGCTGCCAGAAACGAAATACAAAGACAAAGCACAGGTAGAAAGCTTCTTCACCGAGGCTCGCGCAAACGTTAGCAACGTGCCGGGCGTGCAGGCGGTTGAATTGTGCCAGGTTGTTCCATTCAGCGGTGGTGGCGGCGGTGCACCCTTCACAGTCGAGGGTTTCGAGCAGCAGCAATCGAAAGTCGCGTGGCTGCGTAGCTCGACGCCAGGTTATTTCGCCGCGATGGGAATGGCGGTGCTTAAAGGTCGCGCGTTCGAATCCACCGACACGGAGAAATCGCAGGCGGTCGCGATCGTCGACGAGAGACTCGCCCGCATGTATTCGACCGACGCCGATCTGCTCGGCAAACGCATCCGCATCGGCGATGGACCATGGCTGACGATCGTCGGCGTCGTTCCCAACGTCAAGAATCGCAAGCTCGATGAAGAAGCGTGGCCCTACGTCTATCGCCCGTACAGCCAGTGGGTGCGACGCGACACCATGCTCGTCGTTCGTAGCTCGATCGATCCCACGACGATCGTTGGAGGTATCCGGCAGGAAATCGCGAAACTCGATCCAGAGCTGCCGCTTTCCGAGGTGAAAACAATCCAGCAGGCAATGGATCGCTCGCTCATCACAACCCGGCTCACCAATTCATTGCTCGTTGGTTTCGCGGCAACCGCTTTGTTGCTGGCGTTGACCGGAATTTACGGCGTGATGTCGCTGAACGTCGCGAATCGCCGGAATGAGTTTGGCATTCGTCTCGCGCTCGGCGCGCAAACGTCGAATGTCTTGAAGTTGATCCTGGGCCAGGGATTGAAACTCGCAATCGTTGGCGTTGTGTTGGGACTGCTGGCAGCGATCGCGTTTACACGATTGTTGACAGGGTTGTTGTTTGGGATTAGTGCGAGCGATCCACTGACGTTTGCGTTGATCGCGGTGTTGCTGATCGGTGTTGCACTGCTGGCGTGTTGGATTCCGGCGCGAAGGGCGGCAAAGGTCGATCCGCTCGAAGCGTTAAGACAAGATTAACCACGGATGGCACGGATATGAAATCGATACTCACGGATATTCGCTTTGGGTTTCGCGGCTTGTTGAAGAATCCGGCGTTCACGGCAGTGGCGGTTTTGACGCTCGCACTCGGCGTCGGCGCAAACACTGCGTTGTTCAGCGTCGTCGATGCCGTGCTGCTGAAGAAGTTGCCGGTGAAAGATCCCGAGCGACTGGTGCTGTTCAAATCGAGTTGGGGCCAGAAATTTAGTCCAGGCAGCTACGATGGCAGCAACATGCGGGATCCAGCGACGGGCCTCACCGTCGGCACCTCCTTTCCAATGCAAACTCTGACGCGCCTCCGCCAGGAACAGGACACGCTTTCTGACGTCTTTGCGTTCTCACCGATGGAGGTCAATTTCAACGCAGGCGGTCAGGCCGAGGTCGCCAGCGCTCAGGTGGTTTCCGGCAATTACTACAGCGCGCTCGGTGTGCCGGCATTGATCGGCCGCACGATTACAGAAGCCGATGACAACCCGGCAGCGACTCCCGTCATTGTTCTCAGTCATCGCTTCTGGGCTAACCGTTTTAACGGCGACCCGGCGGCCATAGGTAAGCAAGTCAATATTAATAACGTTGCTTTCACGATTGCGGGCGTCACTCCGCCGGGCTTCTCCGGGACCGCACAAGTGGGAAGCTCGCTGGACGTTTCACTTCCGCTCGCATGGGAGCCGCAGATCAATGCTAAAAGCAGCAACCTCGAGGGCGCGGGCGTCTGGTGGTTGCGGATCATGGGACGGCTCAAACCCGGAGCGACGATCGAACAGGCAGAAGCAAGTCTGGCTGGTCCATTTCAGCAGTCGGTGCTTGAACACCGCGCGCTGCGAAAGACAGACTCAGGAGCGGCCCTGCGCACGCTTGATCCGAACGACCTGCCGAGGCTTGGTGTCGAATCGGGAAGCCAGGGCGAGATGAATTCGCGCCGCTGGCTCCAATCGCCGTTGCGGTTATTGGCGGGCGTCGTTGGCGTCGTGCTGCTGATCGCGTGTGCAAACGTCGCGAACCTGTTACTCGTGCGCTCGTCGTCACGACGGAAAGAGATCGCAGTGCGACTTGCAGTGGGTGCGAGTCGCTGGCGTCTCGTCAAACAGTTATTGACTGAAAGCGTCTTGCTTGCGGCGGTGGGTGGAGCGCTCGGAGTGCTCTTTGCGTTCTGGATCAAAGACGGGCTCATGATCGTGACTGAGTGGGGCGGCCGCGAAATGAGTGCACTCAGTCCGCGCCTCGATCTGCGTGTGCTTGGCTTCACTCTCGGTCTCTCATTTCTCACCGGCATCATCTTCGGCATCCTGCCCGCGCTGCGCGCGACTAATTTCGATTTGACACCCGCGCTTAAAGATACGGGACGAAGCTCGAGTGGAATTGGCCGCTCGTGGCTGAGCAAGTCGCTGGTGGTGGTCCAGGTGTCGTTGTCGGTGTTGCTTTTGATCGGTGCGGGCCTGCTGATTCGCACGCTCAGAAATCTGCAACACGTGGACATGGGATTCAATGCGAATAACCTTCTGCTCTTCAAGGTTGAGCCAAGCATGCTCGGTTACGAGAACGAGAAACTCGCCGATCTGTATCAAAGAGCCTTCAATCGCCTTGAAGCAGTGCCCGGTGTGCAGTCTGTCACTTTTTCACGCAGTCCATTACTCGCTCAGAACTCATGGACCAGCTCCGCTTATATACCCGGTGAGATCGGATCAGACGGTAAGCCGCGCGAGAGCAACGTGAAGGTGCACTCTGTCCGTGAGAACTTCTTCAGCACGATGGAGATTCCCGTTCTCATCGGCCGTGGTCTGACTGAACAGGACGACGCGCGCGCCCAACGCGTTGCCGTCGTCAACCAGGCGTTTGCGAAAGCTCACTTTGGGAATGAAAACCCGATCGGAAAACGATTCGGATTCGCTCCCGAAAAACCGAACGACATCGAAATCGTTGGTCTGGCGCGCGACGCGAAATACACCAGCCAGCGCGACGAGATCCAGCCGACGGTCTATCAATCGTGGCGACAGGTGCTGCGAAGGATGACGTTTGCCACGTTCGAAGTGCGCACTGCTGGCGATCCCGCTGCGTCTATTGCCGGCATACGACAGGCGATGCGCGAGGTCGATAGCAACCTGCCAATCAGTGATGTTCGCACGCAAGTACAACAAGCAAATGACACGCTGTCGATGGAGCGAATGTTTGCGAAGTTGCTGACGCTCTTTGGACTGATTGCGCAACAACTCGCAGCGATCGGGTTGTATGGCGTGATGGCCTATTCAGTGTCGCAACGCACGCACGAGATCGGCATTCGCATGGCGCTCGGCGCAGATCGACGCAATGTGCTGATGATGGTGGTGCGGCAGGGAATGGTGCTGACGATTGTTGGCATCGCGATCGGACTCACTGCTGCTTACGTGTTGACGAAGTATCTGGAGAGTTTGACGAGCATGTTGTTTGGGGTTGAGGCGCGCGATCCGTGGACGTTTGCAGCCATCGGGATCTTGTTGGCTGTGGTGGCGTTGATCGCGTGCCTGGTGCCGGCGCGACGGGCTACGAAAGTGGATCCGCTCAGAGCGCTCCGTTACGAGTGAGATCTAACCAACGGATGAAACCGATGATGGATCAGATATTCGCTGATCTTCGCTACGGGTTGAGGAGCTTGATGAAGCGGCCGGGGTCTACTACGGTTGCGCTGGTGACCTTAGCGCTTGGGATCGGGGTTAATACCGCCATTTTCAGCGCGGTGGATTCGATCCTGCTGCGGCCGCTACCGCTGAAAGATCCGGAGCGGCTCGTCTCCGTTTGGGAACAAACACCGGCGCTCGGCATACAGCAAAACCAGGCGGCGCCCGCGAACTTCTTTGATCTTCGCAACCAGAACCAGACGTTCGAAGCTCTCGGTGCATATGGAC
>DASTTS010000466.1:0-7402 GCA_035760085.1 Pyrinomonadaceae bacterium | reverse complement strand
GGAAGCCGGACCAAGCAGACCGTGAAACGTGCAGGTATTGGCGCGACTGTCGGTGCGATCGTGGGCGGTATTGCCGGTGGCGGCAAAGGCGCGGCGATTGGTTTGATCATCGGTGGTGCGGGCGGCGCCGGATCGCTGGCCGTGCAGGGCAGCAAAGAGTTGAAGATTGAATCGGGCACCGAGATGCTCGTTCACGTCACGCGCTAGCTCCAAAATCTATTCTTTAACCACGGATTACACGGATAATATCTGTGTAATCCGTGGTTTTTTGTTTTTTGGAAGAGATCCTCGCGGATCAGCGTCTAAATACTGATGATGGTGGCTGAACAGCTTATCGATGGACGGGTTATCGAAGCTTGCCAGCAGGGCGACCGCGCTGCTTTTCAGCTTCTCTTCGAAACCTACAAAGACAAGGTGTTCTCGATCGCCGTCTATTCCTCCGGCGGCGACCGCGCCGTCGCTGACGATATCACGCAACAAATCTTTCTGAAGTTGTTTACCGCGATTCGTCAGTTTCGCGGCGAGTCGGAGTTTACGACCTGGCTTTATCGTCTTGTTGTCAATGCTTGTCTTGATGAGCGTCGCCGCCGCCGGAGATTGCTGCCGTGGGGAGACACTGTAGCCATGAGGCATCCGAGCGAGAAGAAACCTCAGGAGAAACAGTACGCGCGACTCGAAATCGCGGAAGCGGTGCAAGCGGCGATCGGCGAGCTCAAGCCGAAGTTTCGTTTGCCGATACTGTTGAAGTACATCGAGGGGTTGTCATACGAGGAGATCGCGACTGTGATGGGTTGTTCGAAAGGCACTGTGGCTTCGCGACTGAATCGCGGTCACAGCCAGCTCGCAAAGCGACTGTCGCATTTGAACAATCCGGCAGTATGGGGTGAGTAAATTAAAATGTTTTCTACGCACGTAACAAAAGATATTTCAGCTTATTGTCATGGAGAACTGTCGAACGAAGAGTCGAAGCAGTTTGCGGAGCACATTATTTCGTGCGCGAAGTGTCGCGCTAAATTCGAAGAAGTTAAACTTGGCGTCAAACTCGCCGAACAACTGCCACAGCTTTCGGCGCCTGATTACATCTGGCGCGATCTCGAACCGCTGCTGGCCCGGCAAAGTGAAGTACAGCGTGTGCGCAGTTTTTCCTGGACGTGGCAATTGCAGGCTGCGGCTGCGGCCGTGTTGCTTTTGCTTTCGAGCTGGGGTGTTTGGTTGATCTACAGCAATCGCGCTGATGCGATCTTATCTGTCAATGGAAAGCCGGCGTGGAGAGTGAAGCGACTGGACGGTACACCAAGAGTCGGCGCGGAAAGTATCTCGAACAACGGAGAGTTGGCTGTCGGTGAGTGGCTGGAGACGGATGGAAAGTCACGCGCGCAAATTGCCGTGAGCTCGATCGGCAGCGTTGAAGTTGATGAAAACACGCGTATCCGTTTGTTGGAAACACATCCTACTGAGCATCGTCTCGAACTCGCGCGCGGAAAAATGAGCGCGCATATCTGGGCGCCGCCACGGTTATTCTTCGTCAATACTCCGTCAGCAGTCGCGGCTGATCTTGGATGTGCTTACACACTCGAGGTTGACGATCAAGGATCGAGCTTGCTGCATGTAACATCAGGGTGGGTAGCGTTGGAGTTGCAGAATCGTGAATCGGTGGTACCGGCCGGCGCTGCGTGTGAAACGCGACCAGGACTCGGCCCGGGCACTCCTTACTTTGAAGACGCTTCGCCGGTCTTTCGTGAATCGCTGAGGAAGGTTGACTTCGACCCTGATGTGAACACGCGCAACTCTGCGCTCGTCGCAATCCTGGACCAGGCGCGCCCGCGCGACACGCTTACACTCTGGCACTTGCTCACTCGTGTCGATGGGCCGGATCGCGCCCGCGTCTACGACAAGATGGCGGCATTTTCTCCGCCACCGGCGGGTGTAACTCGTGAAGGTGTACTTGCGTTGGACCAGAAGATGCTCGATACCTGGCGCGAAGAACTCGAAAGGATGTGGATGGGGGTTGGAAAAGGTGTGCCCAAGCCGATTGCGGAGGCTTATTGGAAGTTTAAGAACGGTGTGAGTCGCCGGTTGAAGGACATGGCTCCGAAGTAAGCGTTAGACAGGATTGACAGGATGTTTCAGGATTAACAGGACTTTATCTTGTTATCCTGAAACATCTTGTAAATCCTGTCTAACAAGTGACTCAAGTCTTAGGCAGGTGACTTGTATCATTAATCGCTAACACCCGCACAAACCCATCATCGCGCAGTTCGAACCTCGTAATCGCACAATTCGCACTCGAGATCCACACGGGCTTCAACTCGGGTGCATCCAGCGCGCCCATCAAGTGCAACGCTAAAATACATATCGTGCCGGTGTGACTGAACACCGCGATCTTGCCGCCGCGATTCTCCTCGATGATCTCGTCCAGCTTTTGGCGCGCACGGTCGAGTAGTTGCCGGTAGCTTTCACCGCCTGTCAAGACGTACTCAAAGTCTCGTCGCAGCAAAGCCGCGTACTGCTCCGGATGTTGTTGTGCGGCGTCTTCGAATGTCAGACCTTCCATCACGCCGACACTACGCTCGCGAAAGGCCGTCGTGCCGTGAATAGGCAAGCCCGTCAGGTTGGCGAGAGGCTTCGCTGTTTCCATCGCGCGCGCGAGGTCGCTCGAGTAGATCGCCGTTACGGATGCGGACTTGAGTGTGCGTGCAGTGACTTCTGCCTGGTTGCGGCCGCGAGCGGACAAGGGCGTTGCGGTGTGACCGCCAAAGCGGCGCTCAGCATTCCCTTTGGATTGACCGTGACGAATCAGGAGGACGTTCGTCGCGCTTGTTACAAGGGGCATTTCTACATCAACTGCTGGAACTACCTAAGCTGCTACCGCATCCGCCTTCAACTTCTCCGCCTGGTAATGCGCCACGAGCGCGTCGATGAAAGGATCGAGATTACCTTCCATCACGAGATCGAGCTGGTGGATCGTCAAACCGATACGATGATCCGTGACGCGATTTTCTTTGAAGTTGTAAGTGCGAATCTTCTCGGAGCGATCGCCGGAACCGACCATCGATCGTCGCTCGCTCGCGAGTGCTTCGTGTTGTTTCTGCTCTTCGAGCTCCTGCAAGCGCGCACGGAGAACACGCATCGCTTTGTCGCGGTTCTTGATCTGCGACTTTTCGTCCTGCATGGAAACCACAGTGTTCGTGGGCAGGTGCGTGATGCGAACGGCGGAGTAAGTCGTGTTTACTGACTGACCACCTGGACCAGACGAGCAGAAAGTGTCAATCCGCAGATCTTTCGCATCGATCTTCACGTCAACTTCTTCTGCCTCCGGCAACACCGCGACCGTGATCGCGGAGGTGTGAATTCGTCCACTCGCTTCCGTCTGCGGCACGCGCTGCACGCGATGAACGCCCGACTCGTGTTTCAGCTTGGAATAAACCTTGTTGCCTTCGATCAAAACGATCGCTTCCTTGAGCCCGCCAATTCCTGATTCTGACGCTTCGAGCACCTCGAACCGCCAGCGCTGCTTTTCCGCGTAACGCGAATACATGCGGACCATCTCTGCCGCAAACAGCGTCGCCTCATCGCCGCCGGTACCAGCGCGAATCTCGAGAATGACGTTCTTCTCGTCATTTGGATCGGTCGGGATGAGGAGGAGTTTGAGCTCGCGATCGGTGTCGTCGATGCGGGTTTGCAACGACTCGAATTCCAAACGAGCCATCTCGCGCATCTCTTCGTCGTCAGACGTGTCCATTAACTCGCGCGCGTCCGCAAGCTCGGCTTTCAAACTCTTCCACGCCTGGTACTTGTGCACGACTTCTTCAAGTGTGCGGTGTTGTTTCGCGGCTTTGGCGTACGCGGAGGGATTGGAGAGCAGCTCGGGAGACGAAAGCTCGCCCGTCAACTCGTTGTATCTAGTAACTATCTGTTCCAGTTTGTCTAACATGTAGACCTCAAGTTATGAAAGCGGGGCCGGTGCCGGCTCGCCCGTCTGTGGCTCCAGCTTCAAAGATTCTTTCAACGCTTCAATCGCAACTTCGAGCTGCTTGTCGTCCGGCTCCTGCGTGGTGATGTTTTGCAGCCACACGCCCGGTCGCGTCATTAGTTTAAAGATCCAACTGCTCTCTTTTTTCGCCGAGATGCGAATGATCTCATACGAGAGACCCGCAACGACCGGCATCAGCGCGATTCGAATCAGAAAATTAAATAACAACGAGTCAAACTTGATCACGGAAAAGAGAATGATCGCCACAAGCATTACGACCATCAGAAAACTCGTGCCGCAGCGCGGGTGCTGTCGTGGTTGTGGTCGAGCATTCTCAACTGTCAGCGGCAGACCTGCTTCCCATGTGAAGACCGTTTTGTGTTCCGCGCCGTGGTACTGAAAGACGCGGCGAATGTCCTTCAAAAAGGAGAAGCTGACGATCATGATCAGGAAGAACGTCATGCGAATCAGACCGTCGATCAGGTTGAACGCGACTGAAGGACGCACTGGATGCAGGTACTCTCGTACGGTGGACCAGGCGTTTTTGTACCACGTTTCTTCCGCCGGCTCGGCGGCTGGCGTTGCGGCAGTCGAAGCAGGCGCAGCCGTGCTTGTCGCAGCAGCGGGCGCGGTGGCCCATCCAGCTCCGATAAAGAGCGCATTCGTCAGTAACAACGGTGCAGCGACGAAAAGCAGTACGTTGAAGATGAGCGCAAAAATTATCGAGCCGACAGCGGCTCCAGTCGCGCCTTTCTTCAACTCGTCTTTCGAACGCTTCTGTGTTGGTACTGGAAAGAGACCCGGCACCGCGCCAGTCAAGCCGGCAAAATCACCTTCACCTTCAATCACGGCGGGCGAGAGCGCGACTTGCACTTCCTCGGCCTGCTCGGCTTCGGCGAAAGCCTCGTTGGCGGAGTAGTTCAACGCCTTGATGCCGAGGCCCATCGACTGAACGAGTACCGCACCACCGCGCAGCACCGGCAGTTTGAGGATGGGATACTTGTCGCTCCATTTCGGTAGCCGTGCGGCGGTGTTCACGATTGTGCCGTCGGCTTTGCGGACGGCGATCGCGTAGGCATTGGGCGTGCGCATCATCACGCCTTCTATGACTGCCTGGCCGCCAACGATGAGATCTCGTTCTGGTGTACTCATGATCTTGGATCTGTGGTTACAAAAATGCCGGCGAGTGGTGTAGTTCGTGATGAACTACTGACTTTCGCCGGCAGGTTAGAAATTGTGTTGGCTAATGTTGTGTGGAAGCCGCGGTCTCGGCGGCTGGTTTCTTGCCGTAGCGCTTGTTGAAGCGATCGACGCGTCCCGCTGTATCGACCAGCTTTTGTTTGCCGGTAAAGAACGGATGGCAAGCCGAGCAAATTTCGACGTGCAGGTCGCCCTTCTTGGTCGAGCGCGTCTTGAACGTCTCGCCGCAAGCGCAGGTAACATTTATTTCGACGTATTCTGGGTGAATTCCTGGTTTCATCTCGTCACTTTCTATAGACGGCACACTGGCCGCATTTTCAAACAAGATATGATAGAAGGGCGTCCGGTGGCGCGTCAAGTTTAGACAGGATGAACAGGATTTCCAGAATGAACGGGATAAATCCTGAAAATCTTGAAATCCTGTCTAAGGCTTTTCTCGTCTACTATTCCTCTCCCAGAACACACCATCGGCATACCCCTGAATCGCGGTATCGGTTTCCGCCCTCTCCAACCGTTTCTGCGCCAAACAACAGTAATTCTCATCGATCTCGACACCCAGATAGTGCCGCCCGAGCTTTTTCGCAACGACGGTCGTCGTCCCTGAGCCGTTGAATGGATCAAACACCAAATCACCCTCTTTCGAGCTTGCCAGGACGATCTTCGCCAGCAGTTTTTCCGGCTTTTGCGTCGGATGATCGGTGTTTTCCGGCATTGACCAGTAGGGCACCGTCAAATCTGTCCATAGATTCGACGGATGCGTGACTCGGAAACGCCCGTTTTCGGTTTCTGTCCAGTCTTTCGGCTCACCGTTGCTGTTCGTATATGGCGCGATCACCTTCCGCTTGAGCATCACCGCGTCGACATTGAAGTAATACTCATCACTAACCGTGAAAAACCAGATATCCTCCGAACAGTTTTTCCAATTAGACTTCGCGCCACGCCCCTTCTCACGCTCCCATGTGATCCGGTTCTGCGGGATGAAATATTTCTCACCAACACGCTGAATTGCCGCGGAGCTGCGCCAGTCGCCGCAGATATAAACGGATGCCGTCGGCTTGAGCACTCTGACAGTTTGCGCGAGCCATGAATCGAGCCACTCGGAGTATTCGTCAATCGAGGTTTGCTTGAATTTGCGGTCGTTGAAACTCTTCGTGAGGTTGTAAGGCGGATCGGCAAACATCAGATCGACGGAAAGCTCGGGCAACAAAGGCAGCGCAGTAAAAACGTCCTGACAAAAGACTTTGTCGCGCACCTTTTCAAGACTTGCGGGCGCTTCGAGCTTCGCGAGTGATGACTGGTAGCGTGATAACTCCGCGTCGGAAAGCGTCAACGTTCGATTGAGCGGAGCCCGAGTTCCGTCTCTATTTGCCACGTCGACACTTTACCGTAGTTGGAAAAATTTCGTGAGATCATTGTCACCATGAGGTAATATGAACGGCGCTTTGCTATAATTCGTTTTCGCTTTCTTCTCTTACTCGCTGTAACAGCAGTGTTTACGAAGCGATTGTCTTCCCGATTTTTGCGGAGATAGTCAGCTAACCAGTCTAAGTGTAGACGAGCTGCCGGCATTAAATGTCAGAAGACACGAAGCAACCAGGTTCTGAAGAACCCACACAGCCGGGCGTCTCAGATGCTGAGACGTCCGGCACGCCACCCCCTTCAGCAATTCCGCCCGCAGGAACGCTCGCCGGAGCCGACGCCGAAAAAGCGTCGATGGTCGAGCAGGCGAAAGCACGTGTCGCCGCGGTGAAAGACTCGCTCGCCGCAGACGCCGCCGCGCCGGGCGCACCGAAACCACCGGTCAAGAAAAAGGACGAAGGACCAAAGCCGACGGACGCTGCTGATCATCCGCTGGTTAAAAAACTGAAAGCGCAATTCGGTGACGCGGTTGGTGATGCAAGCGAGTTTATCGGGCAGCTTTCCGTAAACGTCGACACTGCACGCATTGTTGAGATCTGTGATTTTCTGAAAAGCGATAGCGACACAAGCTTCGACTACCTCTCGGATCTGACGTGCGTACACTGGCCTCGCACTCCTGCGCCGTTTGAGATCGTCTACAACCTGTTTTCGATCAGTGCGAACGAGCGCGTGCGACTGAAAGCCAGAACCAGCGACAGTATTGACAGTGTCACCGGTGTTTGGCCCTCGGCAAACTGGCTCGAACGCGAAGTTTTCGATCTGTTCGGAGTGCGCTTCAACAACCATCCGGATCTGCGGCGACTGCTGCTG
>DASTTS010000465.1:0-2135 GCA_035760085.1 Pyrinomonadaceae bacterium | reverse complement strand
TAGCCGCTGGTGCCGACGTAAAGAGTCATAGCCGCAAAACCCGCTTTTCCGCTTTTTTGTGGCTATAAAGTATGGTACACAGGCACGCATGTCGAGCGTCACTACAAACATTGAATCAGTCTTGCAGGAGCAGCGAATCTTTCCGCCGCCAGAGTCGTTTTCCGAGCGGGCACACATCAAGTCAATGGCGGAGCTCGAACGTCTGCGCGCCGAAGCGGCCGCGGATCCGGAAGCGTTCTGGGCGCGCATGGCCGAGGAGGAATTGCACTGGTTCAAAACGTGGGACACGGTGCTGAAATGGGACCCGCCGCACGCCGAGTGGTTCGGCGGTGGCAAAATCAATATCTCCTACAACTGTCTCGACCGCCATCTGCACACGTGGCGACGCAATAAAGCCGCTCTTATCTGGGAAGGTGAACCAGGTGAGATGCGCACGTTCACTTATCAACAACTGCACACGGAAGTTTGCAAGTTTGCAAACGTACTCAAGCACGCAAACATTCAACGCGGGGATCGCGTCGCGCTTTACATGCCGCTGATTCCCGAGCTCGCGATCGCGATGCTCGCGTGCGCACGCATCGGTGCGACACACTCGGTCGTATTCGGCGGCTTTTCCAGCTCCGCACTGATCGACCGTATCAACGATGCGAGCTGTAAGCTCGTTGTGACTGCCGACGGCGGCTGGCGTCGCGGCAATGAAGTGAAGCTAAAGCCGGCAGTTGATGAGGCGTTGAAGTCAACGCCCTCGGTGAATGCCTGTATCGTGGTCCGTCGTACCGGTTCAGAGCAGCACATGGAACCTGGTCGCGATTTCTGGTGGCATGAGTTGATGGAGACTGTCGATGCAAACTGCGACGCGGAAGAGTTAGACAGCGAGCACCCGCTCTACATTCTCTACACGTCAGGCACGACCGGTAAGCCCAAAGGCATTCTCCACACAACCGCCGGTTACCTGCTGCAAGCACATCTCACTACGAAATGGGTCTTCGATCTCAAAGACGAAGATCTTTACTGGTGCACGGCTGACATCGGTTGGGTCACGGGACACAGTTACGTTGTTTATGGTCCACTTTCGAACGGCGCTTCGGTTTTGATGTACGAAGGCGCGCCTAACTGGCCCGAGCCCGATCGCTTCTGGTCCATGATCGAGCGTCATCGCGTCAATGTCTTTTACACCGCGCCGACTGCGATTCGCGCGTTCATCAAGTGGGGCGAACACTGGCCCATGAAGCACGATCTCTCGTCGCTGCGACTACTCGGCACGGTCGGCGAACCGATCAATCCCGAGGCGTGGATGTGGTATCGCGAGATCATTGGCAAGCAGCGCTGCCCGATTGTCGACACGTGGTGGCAAACCGAAACCGGCGCGATCATGATCACTCCGATTCCCGGTGCGACTACAACCAAGCCCGGTTCGGGGACGTTGCCGTTTCCCGGCATTGAAGCCGACGTGATGACACGCGACGGCAAACCTGTCGGCGCACATGAAGGCGGCTATCTCGTTATCAAGCGACCGTGGCCGTCGATGCTGAGGACGATCTGGGGCGACGACGATCGTTATAAGCAACAGTATTGGTCTCAGATTGACGGCATCTATTTCGCCGGCGACGGCGCACGCCGCGATCAGGACGGCTATTTCTGGATTATGGGCCGGATCGATGATGTCATTAATGTAAGCGGTCATCGTCTCGGAACAGCGGAAATAGAGAGCGCCCTCGTGTCGCACGATGCGGTTGCTGAAGCGGCAGTCGTCGCGCGGCCTGATGAATTGAAGGGCTCGTCAGTCGTGGCCTTCGTGACACTGGAAGGATCGCATAGCGCCTCAGACGCGTTGAACCAGGAGCTGCGCGCACACGTGGCGAAGGAGATCGGCGCACTCGCCCGACCTGACGAGATTCGCTTTACCGACGCTTTGCCGAAGACTCGATCGGGCAAGATCATGCGACGGCTACTCCGCGAGATCGCAACGAGCGGCTCAGTCGCCGGCGACGTCACGACCCTGGAAGATTTTTCGGTGTTGGAAAAATTGAGAGCCGAAGAAGAATAATGGCTACGTCGATTTAACTGTAGGGGCGGCCCTCCGTGGCCGCCCCAGGCTGCCACATTGTGTTTCCGAACAGGGGCGGCCACGGAGG
>DASTTS010000464.1:0-13876 GCA_035760085.1 Pyrinomonadaceae bacterium | reverse complement strand
GGGTCATCGTATCACGACATTGACGAGCCGACGCGGGACGACGATCACCTTCACGACCTCATGGCCGTCGATCAATGCTTGTACGCGTTCATCGGCAAGTGCGGACGCGCGCAGATCTTCCTCGGAAACATCCGGCGCCGCAATCACACGTGAGCGGAGTTTGCCGTTCACCTGGATCGGAATCTCCAACTCTTCACGTCGCGCGAGCTCTGGATCAGCGACCGGCCAGCGCGGTGTTTCGCTCAGCAACCCACCGGCGTGACCGAGTGCTTCCCACATCTCTTCCGCAATGTGTGGCGCAAAAGGCGTGAGCATGATCACCAGCGACTCCAACGCTTCCCGGATCGCAAACACATCTTCATTCGACGCCTGTGCCGGATCGGCGTTCAAGTCAACGATCTGATTGAACAACTCCATCAACGCCGCCACACTCGTGTTCAAGTGCAACTGCTCGAAGTCGCTCGTGATCTTGGCGATCGTCTGGTGCGTCTTTCTTCGTAACGTCCGCGCGTCCGGACTGAACTCCATCGCGCCAGCCTGGATCGGATTCGACAATCTCTCCTGCCAGCGCCAGATCATCGTGTAGACGCGTCTCAAGAATCGAACCGCGCCTTCGATGCCTGTCTCAGACCAGCGCAACTCGTTTTCAACCGGCGCTGCGAACAAGACGAACAGCCGGGTCGCATCAGCACCGAACGCCTTGATCATCTCGTCAGGGTCGACGCCGTTGCCGAGACTCTTCGACATCGCTTTCCATTCGTCAGTCCCTTCGACACGGTTCGTTACCATACCCTGCGTCAACAACCGCTTCACCGGCTCGTCGAAATCGACGAGACCGATGTCGCGCATGAACTTGGTCCAGAAGCGCGTGTAGATCAAGTGCATCACTGCATGTGAATCGCCACCGATGTACTGGTCCACCGGCGTCCAGCGTTTTGCAATGTTTGGATCAAACGGCGCTGCCTCGTTGCCCGGATCGAGATAGCGGAAGAAGTACCACGACGAATCAACGAACGTGTCCATCGTGTCAGTGTCACGACGCGCGGGACCATGACACTTCGGACATTCCGTGTTGACAAACTCCGGCACACCCGCGAGCGGCGACTCACCGGTTCCTGTAAACGACGCGGATTGCGGTAACACGACCGGCAACTGATCGTAAGGCACCGGAACCATGCCGTCCTTATCGCAATAGACCACCGGCACGGGCGCACCCCAGAAACGCTGACGGGAAATGCCCCAGTCACGAATGCGATACGTCACGGCCGGTTCACCGAACCGGTGCTCCTTCGCAAACGCAGACATCTCCGGTATCGCTACTTCCGACAGTTTGGCGCCCCAGTCGCCGCTATTGATCAGGATGCCGTAGTCCGTAAACGCCTGCTTGATCTCCGCCGAAGCGTCACCACCTGTAGTCGGCGACGGCTCAGCGGCAATCTGCTCGTGCGTCACCGGAGCGATGACCTGTCTGATCGGCAACGAGTATTTCTGCGCGAACTCCATGTCGCGTTCGTCGTGAGCAGGAACACTCATGATCGCGCCTGTGCCATATTCCATCAGGACGTAGTTCGCCACCCACACCGGCAACGTCTCGCCGCTGAACGGATTGATCGCGAGCACGCCCGTGTTGACGCCTTCTTTCTCTTCTTCACCGACTTCGCGACCGGCAGCCTTCTGGGTTCTCACTTTTTGTGCGAAGGCTTCGATGTCGGGCTTCAATGCTGAGCCTTCGAGCAACTCGTTGAGTAACGGGTGGTCGGGCGACATCACGATCGCCGTCGCGCCGTAAATAGTGTCGATGCGCGTAGTGAATACACGAATCTTCTGCTTGCTGTCTTTCACAGTAAAGTCGATGTATGCACCTTCACTGCGACCGACCCAATCGCTCTGACGCTTCAGCACCTTCTCGGGCCAACCGTCTTCGATCTGCTTGATGCCGGCGACGAGCTGTTCGGCGTAGTCAGTGATACGTAAAAACCACTGCTCCAAATCGCGCTTCTCGACGGGCGTACTGCAACGCCAGCAGATCCCGCCTGACGACTGCTCGTTCGACAACACAGTCTCTTCTTTCGGACACCAGTTGACCTGCGAGACCTTTTTATATGCGAGGCCGCGGTCGAGCATCTTCAGGAAGAACCACTGGTCCCAATGGTAGTAATCGGGACGATGCGCAGCGATCTCGCGCGACCAGTCGTAACTGATGCCGAGTCGTTTCATCTGCCCGCGCATGTGCACGATGTTATTTTCGGTCCAATCGCGTGGATTGATGCCGCGCTTGATGGCGGCTTGCTCCGCGGGCTGGCCGAAGCTGTCCCAGCCGATGGGATGCAGCACGTTGAAACCTTGCAGGCGCTTGAACCACGAGAGCGCGTCGCCGATGGCGTAGTTGCGCACGTGCCCCATGTGCAGGAAGCCTGACGGGTAGGGCAACATCTCGAGGCAGTAGAACTTCTCGCGCGGATCGTCGCTTTTTGCGTGAAAAACGCCGTCATCGTTCCAGCGCTGCTGCCACTTACTTTCGATCTGTTCAGGAAAGTATTTTTCGTCCATAACGTTATCCAATCATACACGTAACACGTTTCAGCAAACCGCACAAAGCCTTGTCACAGCTTCGTTTGGAAAATTTATTGATTTGAGTATGGAATCGCCGCTCCGCGAGAACACGCGCCTCAGGCGCGGCGCAGAAGCGGCACCGTTAGGACGAGGTTAGTTGAATCTATGTACGAAAACATTAGCCACGGATTTTACACAGATTGGGACGGATCAACAAATGATTTGAGCATTGCGAGATTCTTGAGATCGGCGCGGGGGTCGTCGTAGGGGGTTTCGAGGATGAAGGCGGCGTGTTTCAGTTTTGGGTGGCGGGCGACGCGGCGCAGGGCGTCGGCGCCGATGTGTCCTTCGCCGATGTGCCAGTGACGGTCGACGCGCGAGTTGTATGCCGCGCGCGAGTCGTTGAAGTGAATGGCGTGGACGTTTTTTGTCTTCACGGTCTTTTGCACCCGTTGGATCAACGCTTCGAGGCCGTCTTCCTCACGAATGTCGTAGCCGGCAGTGAATGCGTGGGCCGTGTCGAGACAAACACCGAGCGGTAGTTTGGGGCAGACGCGAATGATCTCCTGGAGATGTTCGAAACGATGTCCGATGCAGTCACCTTGTCCGGCAGTGTTCTCAAGAAGAATTTTGAGTTTGCCAAATCGCAAGCCTTTGCATGCGATCTGCAAACTCGCCGCGCACAATCCGATTCCGTCCGCCTCGCACGCGCCACGCGCACTTCCGGGATGTAAGACGAGATAGTCGACGCCTAACAACAGCGCCCGCTCGACTTCCTCGCGAAACGATGCGCGTGACTTCTGCAAGAACAGGTCATCCACGGCGGCAAGATTAATGAGGTAATTGCAGTGGATGAGGACGGGCGAGATCTTTGTTTGCTTGCGTGTCTTCTTAAACAGGAGAACGTCGGCGGTGGTCAGGGGCTTCGCCATCCAGCCGCGCGGGTTGCGTGAGAAGAGTTGGACCGTATCGCAACCCGTGTCCTTCGCGACGATCAGCGCATTGTGCACACCGCCTTTGATAGGCGCATGAAAACCAATTTTAGGCATTCTGATTACGACGGTAATTTTAGACAGGATGTACAAGATTCTTCAGGATTAACATGTAAATCCTGTTCAATCATGAAATCATGTCTAACGACTGACTTGTTCCATCACTCGCAACATATTCCCACCAAGTATCTTACTCACATCACTCTCACTGTACCCACGTCGCAACAGCTCCTTCGTCAGGTTCGGCAAGTCAGCCACTGTCGCGAGATCGGCAGTCGTGATCTGCACGCCGTCAAAATCCGATCCGATCCCGACATGATCTACACCGACGAGCTTCACGATGTGATCGATATGGTCCACGATGCGCGCCACCTTCACCGGCGGTAACCGGCGCGTATACTCGCGCGACCGCACCTGATCGCGCGCCATCTTCTTGTGCACTGCATCACCCGGCTCAGCCGCCGACGCCTCCTGGACCATCGTCGCGATCTCGGCATCAACCTGCTTCTTCTTCTGACTCCAACCAGGCTCGAGGTGTTCGGGATAAAAGATGACATTAACCACACCTCCAGTCTTCGCGAGCGCGCGAATCATATCGTCAGTTAAATTACGCGGCACATCCGCGATCGCTCTGCACGCGGAATGTGTCGCCACAACCGGCGCAGTCGACGTCTGCACGATGTCCCAGAACGTCGGATCGGAAACGTGCGAAACGTCGATCATCATTCCCAGTCGATTCATCTCGCGCACGACATTCTTCCCAAACTCATTCAACCCGCGCGTCGCGCCCACATCGTCACCGGAAGATCCCGCCCAACTCGTACTCACACTCCACGCCGGCGACATGTAACGCACACCGAGATCGTAGTAGCGCTTCACATTCTCGATCCTCTCATCAATCGCATAACCACCTTCAAGGCCCAGTAACGCGGCGATTTTTCCTTCACTCGCCGCACGCCGGATGTCAGCCGCAGAAGTCGCCAGCAACCACGTCTCCGGATGTTGCTCAGCGAGCGCGCGAACAGCCGCGATCTGATCGTCAGCGCGCTTCATGGCTTTCGCTCCGCCACCACCAAACAACTGCGGCTCAACCCAGATCGAGAAAAACTGCGCATCGAGCCCGCCGGCTTTCGCGCGGACGGCGTCAAAGTGGCCGTCGTTCAGTTCTCGCCCAATATCGACGTGTTCGTCGAGCAGACGCTGCGCGGTATCGACGTGCATGTCGACCGCGATGGCCTTTTGGTGAATGGAAAGTGGGTCGGCGGCAGACGTTTCTGCCGCGGTTTTTTGGGTTTCTTGGTTCATGTTTCCTTGCGTACAGCCGGGAATAAATATTGCGAGCAAAATAGTAAATACAAGGGCGAACGGAAAGTTTTCGAGCGGTTTTTGGGTAAGGCCCACGAATTAGTAATCTCTAAATTAGGGTGTCGCAAATTGGATGTTACGCAAGCATGATTATCGCAGGCAAGCGTTCTTGCCAACCGGCTCGAAACTACTGTATTGTGCGTTGTTGCTTAACCCACTCAGCGCAAGTAGAAATACTGTTTTTCCCTTGGTTCGAAGTGTGCGGCGGCGATGAGGGCCTTCCCCCTCTATCCCAGTAATTCCTGAAGGAGTAAAAACGCATGTTTTCAAAAGACGGCAAACACAAGGACGTTAAAACACCACGCATCTGCGACGTTGTCTGGCACGACGGCGAGTTTATCAATTGGAAGGATGCGCGCGTGCACGTAATGTCGCACGTCTTACACTACGGCTCCAGCATTTTTGAAGGCATTCGCTGTTACTCGACCAAACAGGGACCAGCCATTTTCCGCCTGCGCGAACACCTGCAACGCTTTCTTAACTCCGCCAAAATTTATCGCATGGACCACCCCTGGACGCTCGATCAGTTGTGCGACGCGTCTGTAGACCTGGTCAAGCGCAGCCAGATGGATCAGTGCTACATCCGGCCGATACTGTTTCGCAGTCTCGACGAAGAGCATCCTGCTTTTGGCGTGAACCCGTTTCCCAACCCGCTCGCGTGCTACATCGGCGCGTGGGACTGGGGCAAGTATCTCGGTGACGAAGCGATCGAACAGGGCGTGGACGTTTGCGTTTCCACGTGGAACAGGCTGACTCCGAACTCGATGCCCGCGATGGCAAAGAGCGGCGCGAACTACATGAACTCGCAGTTGATCAAGATGGAAGCGCTGCTGAATGGATTTGCAGAAGGCATCGCGCTTGACGATCGCGGCTACGTGTCGGAAGGCTCGGGCGAGAATATCTTTCTCGTGACCGGCGACATCGTTTTGACGCCGCCACTCTCGTCTTCGATCCTGCCCGGTATCACGCGCGACAGCGTCATCCAGATCTGCCAGGAACTGGGTATCCATGTCAAAGAACGCACGATCCAGCGTGCGGCGCTATATGTTGCGGACGAGCTATTCTTCTCCGGCACAGCAGCAGAGATAACTCCGATCCGTTCCGTCGACCGCATCCAGGTCGGGCAGGGCGGCCGCGGTCCGATTACCGAGAAGATTCAAAAGCGCTTCTTCGAGATCACCAAGGGCGAGCGACCCGCGCCGGGCAACTGGCTCACTTACGTCAACAAAGCGGCGGCCCCGCCGTCGACTGGTGGTAAGAGCTTTTCGACCGCAGCCCTTGAATCTGAAACGGCTGCCATCATCGTCAAATCCGCGTAAATCCGCGGCTAAAAACGGAATTTATTGACGGACCTCACACCGTCAAGCTATATTCGTGCCCAGCGCGACTTCCTGCGCGAACCCGCCCCAAAGCCTTTCGAAATCCCGCAAAGGTTTAGTTTTCAGGATATTTCATGGCCTTAAAGATCGACGATTTACTCCGAGTTGCGTGTGGTCAAAACGCCTCCGACCTCCACCTGAAGGTCGGCGCCTTCCCCGTCATGCGTATCGGTGGCGAGTTGCACCCGGTCGAAAATGCGCCGCGTCTCAAGCCGGAAGACACGCTCGATATGGCCTTCTCGATGATGTCGAACCGGCAAAAACAGCGATTCAAGGAAGTCTCGGAAGTCGACATCGGTTACGGCGTCTCCGGGCTGGGACGCTTCCGCGCAAACATCTTTCAGCAACGCGGCACCGTGAGCATCGTGTTGCGCGTGATTCCCGATCACAATAAGTCTGTTGCACAACTCGGTCTGCCGCCCGTCATCGAAAAGATTGCCGAAGAGCGACGCGGACTGATCCTCGTCACTGGCGCCACCGGTTCAGGTAAATCAACCACGCTCGCGTCCATGATCGATTGCATCAACTCGACGCGCAGCGGGCACATCGTCACGATCGAAGATCCGATCGAGTTTCTACATCGCGACAAGTACTCGTTTGTCACGCAGCGTGAAGTTGACGTCGATACGCGGTCGTTTGCGGAAGCACTGCGCGGGGCGTTGCGACAGGATCCGGACGTGATCCTCGTCGGTGAAATGCGTGACCACGAGACGATCGAAACAGCGCTCACTGCCGCTGAAACCGGACACCTCGTTCTCTCCACGCTTCACACACTCGACGCCACGGAAACAATCACGCGCATCGTTTCGTCGTTTCCTGCGCACCAGCAGAAGTCTGTGCGTATTCAGCTTGCCGGAATTTTGAAAGCGGTGATCTCGATGCGTCTTGTGCGTGCGGCGAAGGGTGCGGGTCGCGTGCCGGCGATCGAAGTGCTCGTGTCGACTGCCTTCATTCGCGATCACATCATCAACGAAGAAAAGACATATTTGATTCGCGAGGCGATTGCGGCGGGCACATCGCAGTACGGGATGCAGACCTTCGATCAATCTCTATTTCACTTGCTACAGGCTGGACTCATCACGCAGGAAGAGGCACTGCATAACGCGACCAATGCGGACGAGTTCAAGATGCGCGTCTCGGGTATCTACTCAAAAGACGACACTCTCTCTCACATGACCACGCCGGCCACAGCGAAAGTTACCCCTCCGCCACCCAGCAACGAACCGGACAGCATTTTCGTCAAGCATTAATTAGCCACAAAAAGCGCAAACAGCACTAACGATGCGTTGTGCCTTGCGCGTTTTGTGGCTACTTGTGTTTGGCTTGAAATAAATATCGCTTCTTTGTCATTCAATATGTACGTCGAATTCTGCGCACAATCAAAGGAGCAAAAATGTCGAAGGCATGCCCCCGTCGCAATTACTGTGTCTGTCTAGTCCTCATCAGTTCCGTATTCTTAACCGGACTCTTACCACTTACCGGCTTCGCAAATGATCGAAAAAGGAAGCCCGTCGTCGTCAGCTTTGGCCAACCGAACATCTGGTCACTCGAACAGGCCCACTACCTGCTCGCCCGGATGCACATGACAAATATTGAATTGCAGGCCAAGACGCTGACAGCCAACGATCTCGACGCAAACGCCACGCACGGCACGCGCATTCAATTACTCCGGCAGCTTCTCGGAATTGACGCGCAGTTTGATCAAGGTATCGGGTTTCAAAACCAGCGCCTCGTCGATAACGCGCGCTTCAACGATTCGCGCCGGCGCGACCTGCTAACCCGGCGTGACAAGTTACAGGAAGACTCCCTCTCGCTCACTCGCGAAATAAACAGTCTGACGATTGAGCGCGAGCGGATGAATTCCGACACGTCTGCCACAGCAGAACAAAAGACTCTCAAAGACAAGGAGATTCAGGCCAAAAAGGACGAACAAGCCGTTGTCAAAGAACAAATCACTCAACAGAACGACGAGCTGAAAACACTGATGGCCGAACCATCCGGGACGCCAACTTCCCCATCGGCGTCCGCCTCTCCCGCCCAACTTCCCACCAGCGTACTCGAGAAACTCATCGAGAAAAATGCCGATAAGCTGCTGGAAGCAGCGAAAGATCCGAAACTCAATGCCACCACGATGCTGGATAACACGATCCAGCTACAGTACGAGATTATCGCCAAGCAGTTAACCCTGTTACGCGACGAGGTTGGTCCAGGCGAGCGGCTTGTGTTTCTCGAACTCCCGCAATCGATTTACACGACTCCAGGTTCAGGAGACGAGAAGATGGCGCAGGCGTGGTGGCACGTCAACGGCTACACGAGAACAGATCCGCTGTTACGCTTGCTCCTCGAGTTTTATGACCTCGAGCAAAGATGGCACGACATTCAAAGAGTTCCAGGTTTTAAGGATTTTGTGAAAGACTTCCAGGCGTGCCCGACAGATAGTACACAGCAAACACCAAACATAAACACCACATATCTCGATCTCAAGGAACTGTACGACGCCCTCAGAGCCGAGCACGAGATCGCTCGTAGAAGGATCATCGAACAGATTTTTCGAGAGGCTAACGTTAACTTCGAACGCGTTGAGCAGAACGGCGCACGAGACACCAGCGAAACGATCGAGGCGGTCAGAAAGCGGTTCGCTTTAGACCAACACGGTTTGCTCACTCTGAAACCCACGCAGCCACGCACCATTGAAGTCTCCGAACACGAACGCGTCCAGAACATCAAATGGGAGCTGCTTAATATCCTGAGCCAGAAACAACCAAACGTCTGCGAGCGGCAGCGATTTTCACTTGATCAAGGGCTGGAATTGATGAGGCTCGATGATCAGCAAATTCAGGCGCAGGGTTTGACGGATCTTCAGCGTCGCACTGTCCGAACTGTGGATATCATCCCACGCCAGAGCTCGCTGAATGTGAACGATATCCAGGATACGGTGAAAGCGACCGGCATTCTCGCGGGGTTCAAATTCCTGTTTGGCTTTGCGGGCCAGGTCAATTTCCAGCGACAACGCGAGCAGTTTGAACAGTTTCTTCATCAGGAGCTCTACGCATCCGGCTTCGGAAAGGGCAATCGCGATTTCGGCTGGACGTTCGGCGCGCTGCCCGGAACAAAGCGTGTGGCGCCCGGCGTTCGCACGACCTATGCTGCGCTGGTAGTACCTGACGACGCGGAATCGCTCGTGATGTCGGCACGTGGCTGTTATTTCCCGCGAAAGAACTACCAGCCACTTGATTTCAACGACACCGGAAACAGTGATTGGAGCAACCCCGACAGGTTCAACAAATCCAACTGCGGCGACAACGAAACGTACATCTTGACCATTCCAGGCGGCGGGAATACCAGCGACTTCTGGGTCACCAACATCGATTACCAGGAAGGACAGAACAACGGCGACTTCCAAACCGTCTCGGTACGAGGCAATAACTTCTCATCACAAATGGGTGTGCTGATTAATGGCGTTCCGCTTTTGCCGACCGTCGGATTGGCCCATCCGCAACTGATGCCGAGGTCCACGACCAACAGCGCCGCACCCGCAGTGGTAAGCGACTGCACAAACGTTCAGGGTATCTGTGGTCGATACGAACGTATCGACCCGCAACAGATCGTGTTTAGTTTCAGGATGCACGACGCATTCAAAGGTATCCCCACCATCACGCTGGTTGCACCCGGTAAATCTGTCGACCTGAATACAATCCCGAACGTGCGGATCAACCGGAAATCTAATTCCATGCTGCGGGACGATGGGCCGTTTATGTTTGGCAAGCGACCACCTCGGCTTTCGATTTCAGACGTGCAGCTTCTAAACGTCGATTCGAATTCCGGAACTATGGAAGCGCTCGTAGAGGGACGCGGTTTCGATGTTCTATCGGATCGGGTTTATGTGAACGATGTCGAGGTGCGGGGACTGCGCAAAGATCTTAAATCGCCAGGTTTGTACAAGCTGAGCTTTCCGAAAGACTCGTCAGATACTCTGGAATTCAAGATCGTCCAGGCGAACGAAGTCGCTACTAAGTTTGTTCCAAACCCTGGCTCACTCGAAATCATTAGCGCAACTGTAGTGAGCTATGATCCACCGGTAGCGAAAAAATCACCTGGCGTAATGACAGTCAAACTTCAGGTTTCGATTCCATCGAGACGTCTAAGCATCGATACCATTCAGGGGGCTTCTACCGCCACGGCAACGCCCGGAGCAACTTCGGTAGAAGCCATCGTCAGACTCATCAATCCGGAGGCGACCGTTGTAATTTCCCTAAGGGATAATGTGACTAGTGGAGTGGCGAGTGTGGTGGTGCAACGACCGAAGGAGCCGCCGAAACCTGCGGAGCAACCTACTCCCAAGCCGAAGGAAGAACCAAAACCGAAACCATGTCTGGTGCCGCTTTGTACGGCTAATTAACTCTTTCGCGCCGCATGACGCGGACGCTGGTGCGCCAGTCTTCGTTGATGTCGAAACGATAGATTTCGATGTCGGAGGAGATGAAGCGCGCCAGCGTCTGAAATGCGGGATGCACGCGCAGCGTTGGCGCGACGAGATAGACGAGTGGCGCCTCGTCTTTGATAGTTCGCGCGCCAAAGAGTTTTGCGCGCGCGATGTGGCCGCGGCGGCGATGTGCTTCGACGCGTCGCCAATAATCCGCACCTTGCAACACGTGCTCGCGGTCTTCTGAGACTTTCAACTCGATCACGACCAGTCGTCCATCCTGTCGCAACGCGAGCAGGTCGATCGGCCGGATGCCGAGCTTTGCGCCACGTGCGGTGCGAAATTGTGCGTGCAGTGGCGCAATGATTAAACCTGGATCGAGTTTGGTTATGTCGCGACGCAGTAGAGATTCCAGCCACGCTTCCGGCACGGCACGATAAAACGCGTGACGATGATCTACGGCTGTTGCCGATCGATGCTGGCGCAAGTCGTGCAAGAGGTTGTGCCAGTCGTTCATAGTTGATTCATCGAGCAGGCGACGATGAGCGCGACTGATTCCGAACCAGAGTTTTTCGCGTCCGAGCAACGAGCGCACGCGCGCGAATGGAAGACCGAAGTAGCGCAACGTCTCGCCGTGACGCGAATGGACGATATCGATTGCGTCAGGCGCTTCAGCGACGATCGCAAGACTAAGCTCGCTCGCTATTGCGGCTGCAACAGGTGGAAATCGCGCGAGTTTCTTGTGCCACAAATCGTCTTTGTCGGGAGTAAGCGCCTCGGTCAGCAAAGTTAAGTCTTCATCAACGGTGAAGACTTTAATGATGCTTCTCAAACTCTCGCGCAAGAGTGCGACACGATACAGCAGTGGCTTGAGCAGATCGGGCGAAACGATCAGCCAGAGCTGCTGAACGTACGGCGGCTTGACGCGATCGCATGTGCGACGAAACCACAACAATGACGACGACAGAAACGCGTCCACTGCCGCCGGTTGGCTCGACACAACTGGACCAACGACAGCGACTCGTTCTCGTCTCGTTTTCAGCAGGACCTGTGCGTATCGACCCGGCTGTCCCGGCTTCGTTCCACGACTCAACGAGAACCGCTCGACACTGCTTCCAAAATAAGAAGCGGCTGCGAGTTGGGCCAACCGCTCGCAACGCGTTTGCCGCGCTACGCGAATCGTGGCAGTGATGGCCTTCGCCGATGTGCGCGGAATCAGTTCGATAAGCGAGACCACAGTCTTGCGCGACACCTGGAGCGCGACTAACTGTCCATTCCAGTCCCACGCGACGACGCGCCACAGTCGAGTTCCCTTCTCCGTCCAGCACGAAACCAACAGCCGCTCCCGCTCGACTACAACCTCAATCTCATCCCTTCGCAGCGACTGAGCCACATCATCTGACACAAACAGCCACTCCGCATATTCACGCAAAAGCGCACTGATCTCGCGATACGCAGATTCAACTTGTCCCGGCGTTGTGAGGCTTCGAAGCATGTGAGGTAACGATTTTTGGGTGGTGTCTTAATTTAAAAATCTTTCTCTGCGCCCTCTGCGTTTGAGTTGCCCCTTTAACGCAGAGAACACTGAGATACGCCGAGGACGCAGAGAAAAATCGCTCAATTTAAGACACCACCGATTTTGTCCCTTTTTTGTGGCCTACTTCTACCTTGTGCTACATTTTTGGTCAACTGAATTATGAAGAATGTTTATCTCGCTGGAGCAGTAAGAACACCGATCGGCAAGTTTGGCGGCACGCTTGCATCGTGGACAGCCGCGGATCTCGGCGTCGCAGTCGCAAAAGAAAGCCTCCGTCGCGCCGGTGTCGCCGCCGATCAAATCACCGACTCGATCTGGGGCTGTGCACGACAGGCCGGAGGTGGTCCAAACGTCGCACGTCAGATCACTTTTCGCGCCGGGGTCCCCCAAACCATTCCCGCGGCGACCATCAACCAGGCGTGCGGCTCAGGACTCAAAGCAATCATTCTCGCGGCGCAGGAAATCATGCTCGGACGCTCCGACGCAGTCCTCGCCGGCGGCACAGAGAGCATGTCGCGCGTGCCTTATTTCGCGGAGGGCGCACGTTGGGGCGCGCGCATGGGCAACGCGCAACTCGTCGATGGCATGTATCGCGACGGCTTCAGCGATCCACTTTCCGGACTGCTGATGGGCCAGACCGCTGAGAAGCTTGCGCGCCAGTATGAAATCTCGCGGCAGGAGCAGGACGAGTTCGCGCTCGCCTCGCAACAGAAAGCGGAAGCAGCGATCGCGTCGGGAAGATTCAACGATGAAGTGATGTCGCTCGAGATCAGTGGCAAGAAAGGCGAGACGACGAGCTTCGCCAAAGACGAGCATTGCCGCGCCGGAACGACGCTCGCAGATCTCGCGAAGCTCGCGCCTGTGTTTTATAAAGACGGCTCGGTCACGGCCGGCAATTCATCCGGAATCACTGACGGCGCAGCAGCCGTGGTTGTGCTCAGCGAGGAAGGAATCAAGCGATTCGGAACGACGCCGCAAGCGCGAATCGTCGATTATGAGATCACCGGAGTCGCGCCGGAGATCATGGGCATTGGACCAGTCCCGGCCGTGCGCGCGCTACTCGAGCGACAGAAGCTTTCACTTTCCGAGATCGATCTGATCGAATTGAACGAAGCATTCGCGGCGCAGGTGATCGCGTGCGATCGCGAGCTTGGCATCGACGCTGATCGCCTGAACGTCAACGGCGGTGCAATCGCGTTGGGCCATCCGATCGGCTGCACCGGTGTTCGCATCACGACGACTCTGCTGTACGAGATGCGAAAGCGACAAGCCAGATTTGGACTCGCCACACTCTGCGTCAGCGGCGGCATGGGACTCGCGCTTCTGTTGGAGCGTGTATGATCATCCTGCGGGTGGTCGCAGTTTCCGTGGTCCTACTCGCAGTCGCCTCGTGTCGCTCGCAAACCGAAACCCTCACGAATGATAACCAATCATCAGACACTGTCGTCTCCGCAACTCCTCCGTTTCAAACTAAAGAGCCTGAGCGTTACCGCGCCGTCCGTACAATCACTACCGTCAACGCTGCCGGCGAGACTATCGTGACGAAGACTTCTATCGCACGTGATGGGGAGTCGCGCCGTCTTGAATCTAATGCAGTTGTTTATCTCGATGTACCCGAAGGCAGATT
>DASTTS010000463.1:0-4422 GCA_035760085.1 Pyrinomonadaceae bacterium | reverse complement strand
ATGCCGAGGTTGCAATAAGCTTCGGCAACGTTGTCGCCTTCGCTGATCGCTTCCAGATAATGCTCGGCTGCTTTTGTGTCGCCTTGCTCGTGGAGAAGCAAAGCTTCTTCGAATGGCGTAAGCAGGCGTGCGAGTCTCGGGGTTTCGATGCGGAAGAGGTTCAACTGGCCCTGAAGCTCAGCTTCAATCTGGCGAATACTATGACCTTGCGCGCGCAACTCACGCACGCGACGAAACTGTGTGAGCGCGTTGAAGTCGTAGACGTAATCAGGCGCCTGCGAGGTTGACGAAGCCTGGATGATGCCTTGCTCAGTCCAGCGACGAAGCGTTTTTTCGCTCAGACCGAACAGTTGTTTGATCTCTTTGATGGAGTAGGAGGATTTGACACGTTGGTAATCTGCCTTTGACGGGACAGGTGAGGGAAACGAGATTACCTTAGTGCTTGGATCTTTCATTAAAACTTGAGACAGGATTTACATGTTAATCCTGTTAACCGACTTTTCGTTTTTTCGCGGCGCGAGGTTTCACCAGCGTGATCTGCGGTTTCTTCTTCGCCGCGGATGCCGGCGCCTTCACCATCGGCTTGCGGCTCGACGCCTGCAAACTCTTCTTCAGCGCGCTCATAATATCAAGTCTTGGTAGTTCTTCAACCTCTTCAAAATCGGTAACGACGTTACCCTTGATCTTCGAATCGATGAGCGATCGCAACGCGTTGAAGTAATTGTCTTCCGTGTCGACCTCGGCGAGCGTCGTCGACATCTCCTGAACCAATGTGGTCGCGAGTTTCAACTCGTTCTTGTTCAATTTTTGTGCGTCGAGTTTTTGGACGCTTTCGAGATCGGGCACGTCTTCCATCTTCCGCAGCTCGTGTGGGTAGTGAAGCTTCTGAAGCACTAAGCCATCCTCGTGCGGAAATACGGCTACCAGATCTTCGCGATCTCTGAGAACAACTTTCCCGACTGCAATCTTGCCGGTCTGCTTCATCACCTCGCGCAAGAGCGCATACGGTTTCTCTGAAACTGCACCATCTGGCCCGGCGAAGTATGGAGCATCGTAGAACGTGCTCGGTATCTCTTCGCGATCAACAAAGCCGACGATGTCGACAGCCTTCGTGGTCTTGATCTTAATCTTCGAGATGTCGTCAGGTTCGACTATGGCATAACGATCGGGCTCATACTGGTAGCCCTTCGTGATCTGATCGTTAGTAACAACCTGATTACACTTCTTGCAGCGCTTGTCGTAACCGATTGGACCAAAATCGTCGCGGTGCAGTTGATTGAACTGAATTTTCTCGCTGGTCTCGATAGCGTTATAGATGCGAACGGGGATCGCAACCAGCAAAAATCGTATGTGACCCTTCCAGATTGAGCGCATATCAGCCTCTCCTCAAGGCGGATTATGCCACGAAAGTTTTCGTTTTCCACAGATTTATGTGGACCGCGGCGGGGTGATTAAGTGTATTTAGATACAGTGGAGCAGGGCGTTGCGCATGGCTCCGGCGCTTTGCCAGCGCTGTGCAGGATTCTTTGCAAGGGCCCGATCGATGATGTCGCACACTGGTTGCGGGACGTGAGATGCCCGTTGGCGCAATGGGACCGCCGGCTGTTCAAAGATGGCGCGGATGGTGTCGTTGACGCTACTGCTCTTGCTCAAGTCGAGTGCAAGCGAGCCGGTTAACAGGCTGTAAGCCGTCATTCCAACCGCGTAAATGTCTGACTGTGGCTTGACGTCGCGAAAATTCCGAAGCTGCTCGGGCGGCATGTACGCGAGCGTACCCGCCATCTCGCCCGCCATCGTGACGCCGCTCATGCCCGAATTGGAAAAACTCTTCGCTAGCCCGAAGTCAGTGAGCTTTGCGACGAAGTTTGGTGAACGACCAGCGACGAGAATGTTCTGGTCCTTGAAGTCGCGATGAATGTAGCCTTGCGCGTGCGCGAAAGAGAGAGCATCGAGCGCCTGCGAGATGATCGAGATGCCGTCTTCGTAAGAAAGTCGCCCACCGCTAGTCTCGGCAAGCTTCGAAGCATCGGCACCTTCGACGAATTCAGTGACGAGATAAACGACACCGTTGTGTGTGCCTCGATCCAGGAACTCGACGATGTTCTTGTGTTTGAGCGTCGCGGCGACGTCGATCTCACGCATGAAGCGTTTCATCGCTTTGTCGCTGACGGCGAATTCAGGAAGTAACGTTTTGATCGCGACTGCACGTCCGGTTTTTTGATCGCGCCCGAGCATCACGCAACCCATGCCGCCGCGTCCGAGCAGTTTCACGGTGTCGTAACCGGGAATTGACTGAGGTGAACGCTTGAGCTCGATGCGACAGTCTTCACAAAGAAACGTCAGATGTTCATCAGGCGCCGACGCCTGCGCCTGTTCACGCCGGCCGCAGTTAACACACTCGACCATCACGAGCACCGGTCGCTTTGGCACGCCCGCATCCTGAGTTGTTTCCGAAAGATCAATCGATTCAGTGGTGACTTCAACGACGAGAATCGTTTCACCACACTGGATCCGATCGCCGTTGTTTAGAAACGCATTCTGCACGCGATGGCCGTTGAGAAAAGTTCCATTCGTTGATCCGAGATCGCGCAAGTGCGAATGGGGCGGATTAATTTCCAGCAGGCAATGATTCCGGGAAAAGTAACGATCGTCAGGCAAACAGAGATGCGCGTCGGGATTGCGGCCAATCAGAAAAGAGTCGTGTTGAGTGAACGAAAAGATGCGGCCTTTGTAAGGGCCGGCTGTGACTTTCAGATTGACTTGCATTGGGGATTAGCGATTGATACTCAGATCGTCAAACGCCACTTCGTAAACGTCGCTGGTGTAGAAACCGGTGCGTCCGTGCTTGTAGTTTTCCGTATCGTTGATCCGCGTCAAAAACTGTCCGTTTGCATAAAACGACAACTCGGTGCCGCGGATGCGCACCTCCAGCAGATTCGGCGCGCTACCTGAACGGATGGCGTTCGCCTTTGTTCTCGTTACAACTGACGACTGAACGCCATCTTTGTGCTTGATGATCTCATACTCCGGCTCGTCTGACGGATAGATCAGCAAGGCATAGTCTTCGAGCTGCTTTGCCTTTGACTGTGCACAATGGACCATTAATCCGAAACCAGACGCCGGCACGTCGCCACTGACGCTGCGAGCGGTAACTTTCACGGTCGCGTTTTCCGTGTTGTATTCGTCTGACGGCGCGTACATCACGACAAACGTTCTTTCACGCGAGCTCATGTGATACTCGCCGCCGGAATACCAGATACGGCCGTATTGCGATAGCCCCGTGCCCCACTTCTGCTGGCTGAAGTCGTCGACGAGCGAGTTAGGAATCGTCGCATTCGCGTTTGCGTTGGCGTTAGAGTTGTTCGTGTTTACGGATACTACGCGGTTTGTGTTAAGTGTGTTGGCGTTCGCGGTGTTCGTGTTCTTGTTTGAGTTAAGACTCGCCAGAAAGACGACCATTACCACGAGGCCCGCACCGATAACGAGGAACGCAGCTATCGCCCCGAGTATCCACCAGATTGCGTTGGATTTCTTGCGTGGCGGTGGCGACCCGGGAGGCGTCCACTGCGGTGCTGGTGGCGGTGGTGGTGGTGCCACAGGCGTTGTCGGTCGCGGAGTTACTACCGGCTGCTGCGGACGATAGATCTCAGTTGGCGGAGGCTCAGTAGTGTCCCGCGCCGACGGATACCGGATCGTCGCATTCGGATCGACTGGCGCGTCAGTGGTTAGCGGAGTCCCGTCCTCCAAACAAAAGTTCAGGGACGTATCGGTGTACGTGCGGTTACAAGTGGGGCAGCGCTTCATCTTTGTTTATCGCCGTCCAAAACAGTCGGAAAGATTATCGGAAAGGTGACGCGCGCTCAAGCTCTAATAGGCTTTCCGCAACGCCCGCAGAACTTCGTTCCGGCAGGATAACTGCTGCTGCAACCGCTACAGAACACCTCGACCGGCTTCGGCGCGCGCCAGTCGAGCGACGCGGCGCCAATCGGAATACCGCAGCGTCCGCAGAATTTTGTGCCGGTGGGATACTCGTGCCGGCAGCGTGGACAGGTGACTCCGCTCAAGGTTGGCGTCTGCAAATCTCCGGTGACTGCCTGGAAAGTCGTGTTGCCGCAGCGGCCGCAAAACTTCACGCCTTCCGCAAAACGCGAGTGACACTTGGTGCACATCACGACGGCCAGCGTGGTCGAATGTGCGCCGTGTTTGCTGTCGAGACTGCCGCCGCGCGACGGTGATAGTTGATTACTCGAGACACCGATCTTCAGTTGTGCTTCGATGATTTGTTCGGCGATGTCACTACGAATCTCGATCACGCGCTCGTCGTCAGGCTCGCCTGACTTCGACACGCGCAACACGTGCTGTCCCGGCGCAAGCGACGTCAGAATCACGCGACCGGATCGGCCGATGCTTCCATATCGCTCG
>DASTTS010000462.1:0-8658 GCA_035760085.1 Pyrinomonadaceae bacterium | reverse complement strand
AGATCCTGCGCGAGTAACTCCGCGATCTTGTTTTCGAAACCTTCGAGACGTTGATTAGAAAACGGAAGATTGTTTGGATCAGCGCAAACACGCAGGACACCGGCAGGACGTGTGATCGGTTGCGCGGCGGCGACGGTGCTGACCTCCTTGTGATTTGCGCAGGACGAAAAAGAAAGAATTACTCCCGCAAAGGCACAAAGGCGCAAAGCCTGCCGGACCCCAAGCAGCATTCTTTGCGTCTTCCTTTGCGCCTTTGCGCCTTTGCGGGAGAAATCTTCTCTTGAGCTAAGGAAGTGCAAAAACATAGAGCATGCCTCCCCTCGTCGTGTAATCCGGCAGATCGGCCATCGCGCCCACGAACCCGAGCGCGCCCGTCACATCACGCGGATCCAATCCGCCCGCCACGATCGCTCCGGACCAACCACCAACACCCGCCAGTATCGCTATGTACTGCTTCCCGTCCGGCCCGCGATACGACACGGGCTGCCCGATGATTCCCGAGCCGCACTTGAACTGCCACAACAACGTCCCACTCTTCGCATCAAGCGCTTTGAACCACCCATCCATCGTCCCGTAAAAAACAACGTCGCCCGCAGTCACAAGCGCTCCGCTCCACACCGGAAAGTTTTCGTTAACTGCCCACACCTTCTGGTTCTTCACCGGATCCCACGCCAGAAACTCACCGCGATTCCCTCCCGGTCCGGCATACATACGCACGTTCATACCGACATACGGCGTGCCCGCAATGTAATTCGCTTCCAGCCCTTCCGCGTCCATGCAGAGATTTTGGTGTGGGACGTAAAGAAGCCCGGTCTGCGGCGAGAATGCAGACGGCTGCCAGTCTTTCGCGCCGGGCGATGCCGGACAGATCTCGCGCACGACCTTGCCGACTTCCGGCTTCTTCTCTTCGTTCTCGATCAATCGTCCAGTGCCGAGATCGACGCCTTTTGACGAGGTGATGTATGCGAAAGGATTTGCGGAAAGGACCTGACCATTGGTGCGGTCAATCACGTACATGTAACCATTGCGTTCCGGCCGCACGAGCACCTTGCGCCTCTGCCCGTTGACAGGTATGTCCATCAGGATCTGTTCGTTGACGCCGTCGTAGTCGTGCAGATCGTGTGGCGTCATCTGGTAGAACCAGCGTGCCTCGCCCGTGTCGACATCGCGCGCGAAGACGCCGCAGGTCCACTTGTTGTCGCCCGGACGTTGATCGGGATTCCACGGTCCCGGATTGCCGGTGCCGTAGAAGATGAGGTTCTGTTCGGGGTCGTACGAGATCCAACCCCACATCGTCCCGCCGCCGATCTTCCACGCGTCAGCGGGCCAGCTCGAAACACCAAGCTCTTTTCCCTGGTCCTGCGCGTAAAAGGGATGAAAGTTCGGACCAATCAGGACGTCGGCATCGGGTCCGGTGTGATACGCCCGCCACGCGATCTTTCCATCGGCTGCATTCAGCGCCGTAAGCCAGCCGCGCACACCAAACTCGCCACCACTGTTCCCGACGAGCACTTTTCCTTTCACCACGAGCGGCGCCATCGTCATCGACTCGCCAAGATTGATATCGCCGACTTTTGTCTTCCAGATCTCTTGTCCGGTGTTGGCGTCGAGTGCGATCGTGTTGTTGTCGAGCGTGTTGAAAAAGATCTTGTTGTCTGAGTACACGACACCGCGGTTGACAACATCACAGCACGCGACGCCCTGCGCGGATGACGCGGGATTCGATTCGTACTTCCATTTGACCGGGCCACCGGGTTGTGCCAGATCAAGCGCGTACACGACGTTTGGATAAGGCGTGATGACATACATCGTGTTGTTCGCGATGATTGGTGCGGCTTCATGTCCGCGCACGACTCCGGTCGAGAAGGACCATGCGAGCTTTAAGGCTGCGACGTTGCCGGTGTTGATGTCCTGGAGACCGCTGAAGCGCGTGCTGGCGTAGTTTTTCGCGGGCATTGTCCACTGCCCGTCTTCCGGTTCGGTGGCCACAGTGGCGCCGGTGGGCGCCGTAAGCACTTGATTCTGAGCGCTTTGTTGTTGTGTTGGATTATTTCTGGTGCAGGCGACCGCGAGTAAAAGTCCGCACGCGAAGATCGCTGCTGCGCAGAAACCGGCTGACAGATTCTGTTTCACTTCCCCGCCCTGGTTCGTTATGTGTATCAGCACACGGCTACATACAAACCTCGTGCAATTGGATCACGGTTGGTCCTACTGAGAAATGTGCAGGTATTATCGTTGCTTCAAGTTCGACGCTGATCGGTGAACCTTGATCGCAGTAGTGAGAAACAGAACAACATCGGCAATCTGGTGTACCAGAAGACAACGCCTCCTTGAATTACGTTTGCAAGCGTACAACTGTAGGGGCGGTCCTCTGTGGCCGCCCCAGCGTAGAAACAAAAGGTGGCAACCTGGGGCGGCCACGGAGGGTCGCCCCTACAGTTGGTTCTGCGTGACCTTATTCTGGTTGATCGTCGGTGTGTTGAGTGTCTCGGCCCAACAGCAATCGATCAATGGGAAGGTCACCGATCAAAATGGCGCAGCGATCGCGAACGCCACAATTGAGTTTGACGCGAATGGAAATACAACTCGCTCAACGACTGACGTCAGCGGAAATTTTACAGTGTTGAGTACAAGAACGTACGGAACACTCTCGATCAGCGCGCCAGGTTTCAGTAGTGTCCGGATCAAAGTCTCAACGACGGATGATCCACTGCGCATTCAGCTTTATCCCGCAGGCGTGATGGAACGAATCGTTGTCAAACCGCCCGTCGATTACGACGAGCGCATTCTCAACACGCCTGTCAGTCAATTCAGTCTTGGCCCACGCGAGATCGATTCTTCCGGAGCGCTCACGATCGATGACGTGCTGCGGCAAGTGCCAGGCTTCTCTCTCTTCCGGCGCTCGGGCGGTCTAACTACAAATCCGACGGCACAAGGCGTTTCGCTCAGAGGCGTCGGCGCGAGTGGGGCGAGCCGCGCCGTCGTATTGCTCGATGGTGTGCCGCTGAACAGCCCGTTTGGCGGCTGGGTTTACTGGAATCGCATTCCACGCACGAGTATCGAGAATGTATTCGTACAGAACGGCGGCATTTCCAATCTCTACGGCAGCGGCGCACTCGGCGGTATTGTAAATATCAGCGGCAGAACGAAGGACGTAACCGGTTTCGATTTTGAAGCTTCCGCGGGAAATGAAGGCACGGCTGTTACATCGTTTACCGCCGGGAAATCTTTTGGCGACTGGGCGATCGCCGGTTCAGGACAAGCGCTTCACACAGACGGGTACGTTCTCGTACCTGAGAACCAGAGAGGCCCGGTCGATACCGCGGCCGGCACAGGCGATCTGAGTGGCTCAGTGACGATTTCAAACAGCGCGCATGGTTACTCGTTCCTGCGTCTCAGCTCGTTTGGCGAGAGTCGTCGGAATGGCACGCCTATTCAAGTCAACGACACACGCATCACTTCGATCGACCTCGGATTCGATTCGTCACGCACAAAACTCGGTCCTGTTTCGATGAGGCTGTATGGATCAAGCGAGACATTCAATCAAAGCTTTTCCGCCGTTGCGGCTGATCGGAATTCCGAGTCGTTGACGAACCGGCAGCGCAATCCGTCGCAACAGGCGGGTTTTGTTTTTCAGTTGACGCCGGTTATCGGCAGTCATCACGTGCTTGGAATCGGTGTTGAGGGTCGCGACGTGCGCGGTCATAGCGCCGAGACGACATTTAATAATTCCAGGATCACGGCATTTGTCGATGCGGGTGGACGGCAAAGATCGTTGGGAGTGTTTGCGAGTGATTCCGTTTACGTTGGATCGTGGCAGTTTGGTTTTGGAGGACGGCTCGATTACTGGCACAACTATGATGGGTTCTCGAATCGCACGCCGGTGATCGGGATTCCAACGTTGAATGTGTTTCCGGATAGATCGGAAACGGCGTTTAGCCCGCGACTTTGGGTGACGAAGCGATTTGATAAAGGTGTTGAAGTAAATGCGTCGGCGTATCGTGCTTTTCGCGCGCCGACGCTCAACGAGCTTTACCGCAATTTTCGTGTTGGGAATGTGGTGACAAACGCGAACGCGGATTTGAGTGCTGAGAGACTGACTGGTGGCGAAGCGGGTATCGGTGTCAATCGATTTGGTGGGAAACTGTTTGTGCGAGGGAATGTTTTCTGGAGTGATATCGATGATTCTGTTGCGAACGTAACCTTATCGACAACGCCGGCACTGATTACGAGACAACGACAAAACCTCGGAGCGATTCGTGCGCGTGGAGTTGAGTTGTCGGCGGTCGCAAAGTTTCAGAGGCATTGGGAAATTTCGTGGGAGTATTTATTGACGGACAGCACGGTGCTACGCTTTCCGGCGAATCGCGCCTTGGAAGGGTTGATGGTGCCGCAGGTGCCACGGCATCAATTCAATTTCCAGGTGACGTATGCGGAGGGGAAGTGGTTGGTGGGAACGCAGGGGCGGTTTGTGAGCGGGCAGTTTGATGACGACCAGAATTTGTTGCCGTTGGAAAGGTTTTTCACGCTTGATGCGGACGTGTCGCGTGGCTTATCGGAAAGGGTGCGGTTGTTCGTGGCCGTGCAGAATTTGACGGGGAGTCGGTATCAGATTAGCAGTACGCCAGTGTTGACTGTTGGCCCGCCGGTTTTGGTGAGGGGCGGCGTGCGTGTGATGTTGAGATAAGCTTTGACAGGATTTACAGGATTTTTCAGGATTACATGTAAATCCTGTTTACATCTTGTAAATCCTGTCAAAGGTTTTATTTGCTCCCGCGTACCAGCGACTTGAGCGTGAGCGCGTTTCGCACCGCCGCGCCTTCCGGATCGTTGTTGAAGTAGACGTAAACCGCCTTCAACTTCTGGCGCCAGCTCTCGATCCTCTCAGCCCATTTCTGAAGCTCTTCGTCCGTGTACGAGCCCCAGTACTTCGCACTCGTCGGCCCGTGAAAGCGGATGTAAGAGAATGTGGCAGTGATCTCATCCGGTACTTTCATGTCCGCAAAGTCGTGTATGCAAAACGCTGCGTTGTGTTTCCGCAAGAGCCGGTAAACTTCCGGCGCAAACCAGCTCTCCTCGCGAAACTCGAACGCGTACTTGTGCTCCTTCGGCAATATCTCGAGAAACTCCGCGAATCGCTCGACGTTCAGCTTCCAACGCGGTGGCAGTTGAAAAAGAATTGGTCCGAGCTTGCGTTCCAGGTGGTCGGCAACGTCAAAGAATTTTTCAGAGGAGCTCTTCGGATCCTTTAGCTTCTTCATGTGAGTGATGAAGCGACTCGCTTTCACCGCAAACACAAAATTACGCGGCGAAGACTCGCGCCAGTTGTCGAAAGTCTTCGCCGCGGGTAAGTGATAGAAGCTGTTGTTGATCTCGACGGTATCGAAGTGACGCGCGTAGAAATCAAACATCGTCGCGCCCTTCGTGCCAGGCGGATAGAACACGCCTTCGAGCCAGTGTTTGTAATGCCAACCGGAAGTGCCGATATGAATCTTCACTTCACTGTTCTTAAATCCGCGTTGTGGAAATCCGCGTTAAGCCGCGACCTAGTTTTTCGACGTCTCGCGCTTCGAACCAATGTACTTCTCAAACCACTCGAGGTTCGCCTTCATCGTCGCCAGTTGCATCTTCGGCTCGTTCGGTCCGTGCGGCTGGCGCGGCAACACGAGCATCCGCGTGGGCACGCCCTTTACCTTCAGCGCGTTGTAAAACTCATATCCCTGCGAGATTGGCACGCGAATGTCTGCCTCGCCGTGCTGAATCATCGTCGGCGTCGTGACGTTCTTCACGTTGAAAATCGGCGAGTGCTTCTGATAGAGGTCCATCACTTCCCAGAACTGCCCGCCGAAGTAGTCAGGAACGAACGCGGGAATGTCAGCCGTGCCATTGAAGCTCATCAGGTTCGTGACCGGCGCGCCCGCTGAAGCTGCTTTGAAGCGTGACGTTTGCGTGACGATCCACGACGTCATGAAGCCACCGTAGCTCCAACCCATCACGCCGAGTCGCTCCGGATCGGCAACGCCCATTTCGATCACTCGATCGACTCCGGTCATCAAGTCCTGAAAGTCGCCGAAGCCCCAGTCTTTCCGGTTCGCATGACGAAACTCCATGCCATAACCACTCGAGCCGCGCGGGTTCGGGCGCAGGATCGCGTAACCGCGTGCGGCAAACGTCGCGAGCGGATAAACGCCGCGACCACCGATGAATGTCTGTTGGAAAACGCCCGCGGGTCCGCCGTGGATGTTTAGAATCAGCGGCACCTTCTGACCGGTTTGATAACCGACCGGGTAAGTCAACAAGCCTTCGATCTGTTTTCCGTCTTTCGATTTCCAGGTGATCACTTCGGTGCGACCGACTGGCGGTGTTTTGATGTCGGCGTTGACAGTCGTGATCTGTACGGGGTTGAAATCAGTTACCGAAGCGACGAAAACATCACCCGGCGTGTCGGAAGTTTGCCTGACAAATCCGAGGGTTGTGCCGGAGTTGTTGAGATTTAGAGCACCGATCACCGCGGGCGTGGTTTTGATTTCTTCGATGCGATTCGCGGCCACATCGACGGCGTAGATCTGGGTGCCTGTTCCTTTCGGTTCGCTGAAATAGATCCGCTTACTGTCGCTTGACCAGCCGGCAACGCCGGGCGCGGCGTCGAAAGAAGTTGCAAGAGTCTTAGGCTGGCCGCCGCTCGCGGGAAAGATTTGGATGAAGCTGGCGCCCGGCCAGGTCGGCGGGTTGTCCGTGGCGCTGATCGCGATCGATTTTCCATCGTGTGAATAGAGTGGAGAAGTTTCAGCGGCGGGCGAGTTGGCCAGCACAGAAACATTCCCACTTGCGACTTCGATGATCGAGATATCGGATGTGGGCCAATCGTTCACGACCGGCGATTTGACGTGACTGAATGCGATGCGCGCGCCGTCGTTGGACCAGTCGAAAGTTTCGACATGATAGTTAGCAGTCGTGAGTTTACGTGGCTCACGTTTGCCGTTTGCGTCTTTCTGGATCGGGAGCACGTAGAGACGCGCGAGCTTCACGTTCTCATCGATCCAGCGGAAATCGTTTTTGCCTTTGTCGTTCTTCTCTTCTTCATCGGTTTTTGGATCAGTCATCGTGAACGCGATCGAGCGTCCGTCAGGTGACCATTCGAAGTTAGCCACGGCGCTCTTGCCGTCTGTCAATGGCTCAGCTTCACCGCCGTTCAAGTTCAGGAGGTACAGTTGGTTTCGGTTGTCTTTACGATTCGACGTGAACGCGATCCAGTTGCCGTCGGGCGACCACTTCGGATTTGTCGAAGACTTCTCACCGAACGTGAGTTGTGTGTGCTGTTTGGCGGCGATGTTCGCGAGCCAGATCTGCGTCACAAACTCGCTCTTGTCGGCAGTCATTACTGCTTCGTTGACGGTGTAGACCACTCGCTTTCCGTCAGGAGAAACTCTCGGTGTGCCGACCGCTTTCAACTTCAATTGCATTTCGGGTTCCCATGTTTGCGCGGTGGCGGTTGCAGTGAAAAGGACGAGTAGGGTCAGAAGTGTGGCGAAGAATTTCATGAGCGTCTCCCTGGAGTTGGAATCGAACGAAGGTTGCGAAACTTTTACTCTGGAGTAGCTCGAAAGTCAACAAACATTGTAATCTGCGAAATCGTGGATTTAATTCCATTATCTGAGATCGAGGACGCGCGGCGTGTAATTGCCGGTAAAGCGATCCGCACGCCGCTCGTGCGTCTGAATTTGCTCGACGCGCCGCGCGAGATCTACTTGAAATTGGAGAATCTCCAACCAATTGGATCATTCAAGATCCGTGGCGCGGCGAACGCGATTGCGCGCCTCTCGCCGGAGCGCCTCGAGCGTGGAGTGGTAACGGCGTCAGCGGGAAACATGGCCCAGGGCGTCGCGTGGTGTGCGCGCGAACTTGGTGTGCCGTGCACGGTGATCGCGCCGTCTTCCGCGCCCGAGGCGAAAGTGTCAGCAATCGAGCGGCTTGGCGGACGTGTGATCAAGGTTTCGTTTGACGAATGGTGGCGCGCGTTTCAAGAGCGTGGTTTTGCAGGTGTTGATGGGACGTTCATTCATTCGTTTGACGATCCGTTTGTGATGGCTGGTAATGGAACGATTGGTTTGGAGATCGTCGAAGACTTGCCTGACGTTGATGCGGTCGTGATTCCGTGGGGCGGCGGCGGGCTCACGTGCGGCATTGCTTCTGCGTTACGTCAGTTACGTCCATCCTGCAAGATCTTCACCGCCGAAGTTTCAACAGCCGCACCACTCGCAGCATCGATAGCCGCAGGTGCTCCGACGGCGATCGACTACCAACCATCATGGGTCGACGGCATTGGCGCGAAAGCCGTATTCCCGCAGATGTTCGAACGCGCGCGCACGTTAATCGACGGCGCCCTCGTCGCCGGTCTCGACTCAATCGCCTCCGCCCTTCGCCTCCTCGTCACCAACAATCACATCATCGCCGAAGGCGCCGGCGCCTGCCCGGTCGCCTGCGCCCTCTCCGGCGCCGCCGACAAAGGTAAGATCGTCTGCATCATCTCCGGCGGAAACATCAATCCTTCTAAGCTTGCTCAATTATTAACGGCACGGGTGGCCACAGAGGGCCACCCCTACAGTTGTTATTGACCACGCCACATCCTTGGAGACAACTGTAGGGGCGGCCCTCCGT
>DASTTS010000461.1:0-6902 GCA_035760085.1 Pyrinomonadaceae bacterium | reverse complement strand
ACCACGTCGGACGTGTGCGCGTTGCCCTGGTGCATCGCGAGACCAATGCCGAAGTGCGTGTCGTGATACAGATTTGCACCGGTCGAGATGATCCAATCGACAAAGCCCGCTTTGATTAGTGGAATCAGCGCGGAGATGCCGAGGCCGGCGGGCGTCAGTGCGCCAGTCAGCGACACGGCGATCGTGACCTCGGGCTCCAGCATTTTCTGTGTGAAAAGCTGGCACGCTTCACGCAGCCGCGCGGCGTTGTAGGCGAGAAAAGCCTCGTCGATTAAATCCGCAACCGCTACGTTTTTCTCGATTGGAGCCGGGTCGATTCGTTTGCCGCGCAGGAATTTGCTTTTTTGTTTACCCATTTGTTCTTCGGTTAAGGCGTTTGTGCCTTCTGTGATTCTTTGTGATCTACTTCAGACGCATCTACTTCCTGCGCCTGTCTAACGCGCAGTCGTAAAATGCGCCGTTCGTCTGCTTCAAGCACTTCGACTGCCAAACCGCGTATCGTCAATCGCTCCCCGGCGGCCGGAACTTTTCCTGACTCGTTGATCACGAGCCCGGCGATCGTTGTGAAGTCGTCGTCTTCAATCTCCATATCGAAGAGCCGCTCGATCTTTCCGATTTCAGTCGAGCCCAGCACTTCGTAACTACCATCCGGGCCTTCGACTATTTCTTCAAGCTCTTCACCTGCGATGTCTTCGTCTTCGATCTCGCCGACGATCTCTTCCAGAATGTCTTCAACGGTTACTAGTCCACAAACGCCTCCATACTCGTCGATGACCATCGCGAGCTGCGCGTGCGCTTTCTGCATCTCTTCGAGCAGCTCGGCGACGGGTTTCGTCTCCGGGATAAAGTAGACCGAACGCACGAGAGATTTGATGCACTCTTCTTCGCGGCCCTCCGCCCAGCACTGAAGCAGATCACGCACGTAGATCATGCCTTCGACGTTGTCGATCTGTTCGCGATAGACGGGAAGACGCGAGTACTTCGATTCGAGAATAACATCACGTGCTTCACGGACGGTTGCGTTTTCGGGAACCGCGACGATGTCAGGCCGCGGCGTCATCACTTCACTCACGCGCGTATCGCCAAACTCGATGATCGAGTGAATCAGCTCGCCTTCTTCTTCTTCCAGAATGCCTTCTGCTTCACCGACGTCGATCAGCGCCTGAAGATCGCCACCGTCGTCGTCTTCTTCCTCTTCCTCACCGTCTTCAGTCACTTGATCCTTCCGGCGCGAGCGATCGAATAGACGCTGAAAAGGATCGGCGACGAACGTCATGATCGGAAAGAACGGTCGCACCACCGGCAGCAGGAAGAGCAGCGTGCCTTCCGGATTTCGCGTCGAGATGAAGAGTGGAACCAGTTGTCGAAAGATACCCGCGAGGATTAGTCCCGCGAACAGGCCAACGAGCACGAGCCGCGGATCAGGGAAAAGGCTTAGTGAAATTGATGTGATAAGGACAGCGACGACGACGAGCAGTATTTGGATCACCGCCGAGAGTGCGAAGCTGAAGCGCGGGCGATTCTCCAGTGCCTGGCGAAGAAAGAGTCGGGATGGTCGTTCGTCAGGCTTGTCTCCGTTTTCGCCTGTGATGCGGCGTAGACCCACGTCGCTCAACTGGGCGAAGGCCATATCAACCGTGGCCAGCAGAGAGAGCACTATGAGCAGTAGGAGCGCAAGTCCTATTTCAAGTTCCATCGATGGGAAAATAGTATGGACATGATTTGCAGGATTTACAAGATTAACAAGATAGATTCGCGTCTCTTAGTCCTGTAAATGTTGCAAATCCTGTAATCCTGTCAACTGACTGTCTAAACGCCTAACCTCCTCCTCAATTTCAGTTCGAGTCGATTCATCTCGCCTTTATCTGTCTCGTGATCATACCCGCAAAGATGTAGCAGCCCATGCAATATCAACTGCGCTAGCTCCTCGTCGAACGTCAACCCGTTCTCCTTCGCCTGCACCGCTGCCGTATCGACTGACACCGCAACATCGCCCAGATTTAAGTTTTCCTCCGCCGGAAACGACAACACATCGGTCGCTTTATCAACTCCACGAAACTGCCGGTTGAGTTCTCGAATCCGTTTGTCTGAAACGAAAGCGATCGTAGCTGAGGATTCGCTCTTCCCAATTGCGTCGAGGGCCCTGGCAACGAAATTCGACCACGCTTCAGTATCGAGTTTCAAACGTCGCTGGCGATTGACAACCTCGACCATCGTTACATCTGGCTGCGTTTAGTTTGCTCTTCGTACGCGCGAATGATCATCTGCACGAGCTTGTGACGCACGACGTCTTTGTCAGTGAAGTAGACAAACTCAATGCCTTCGAGTTTTGAGAGTAATCGTTCTGCTTCGATCAGACCGCTGCGTTTGCCGGTCGGTAGATCGACCTGCGTCACGTCGCCCGTGATCACGGCCTTCGATCCGAAACCGATGCGCGTGAGAAACATCTTCATCTGTTCGCTCGTCGTGTTCTGCGCCTCGTCGAGGATGATAAACGCATCTGACAATGTGCGACCACGCATGAATGCGAGCGGCGCCACTTCGATCACGCGCTTTTCGAGCAGGCGCGTGACGCGCTCGTAATCGATGAGATCAAAGAGCGCGTCGTAAAGTGGACGCAGGTATGGATCGACTTTGTCTTGCAGGTCGCCGGGCAGGAAGCCGAGCTTCTCCCCGGCTTCGACAGCCGGACGGGCGAGCACGATGCGGTTCACCTGTTTCTGCATTAGCGCCTGGACCGCCATCGCCACGGCGAGGTAAGTCTTACCGGTGCCGGCGACACCGATGCCAAACACGACGTCGTTATCCTGAATCGCCTGAATGTACTTACGCTGGTTCGCTGACTTCGGCGCGACCTGCTTCTTTCCGGCGGGATTGAAACGTGTTTTGGTGAAGTAATCGCGCAGGCTGAAGGCGCGGTCTTCGGCGATCTGCGCAAACGCTTCGCGCAGCTCTTTATCAGTGAAGTGTTTTCCTTCCTTGAAGAGGTCGGAAAAGTCTTCGAGGATGCGTTGGGCAGTCTCGACGTCGGCGGGATCGCCGTCGATGGAAACGTCCTGACCGCGGGCGTCAATCCTTACATCCAGCAGAGACTCGAGATATTTGATGTTCTGGTCATGAACACCAAACAGCGTCTCCAAACCACGAGGCGGCAACTCAATCTTCTTCAAACTCTATTAACTTTCTCCTTCACAGACATGCTGCCACAAAGAAGCACAAAATGCACAAGAGATTCAACGAACCCCCTCGATTTTATGCTGTTTGTGCCTCTTTGTGGCTGATTCATCGCGCCTTGACACCCAGGGACTGGATCTCTATACTCCGTCACTTGCGCTTTGGGCGGGTGTGCCCGGCGCAGTATGGAGAAAGTGAATGCCTAATCATAAATCAGCAGAGAAGCGCGTCCGGCAGAGTGAGAAAAGACGCGTTATTAATCGTAGCCACAGATCAAAGGTCAGGACTTATATCAAGAAGCTCCGTACGGCGCTCGACTCGGGCAACGGCCAGGATGTGCAGACGGTGCTTCCAGAAGTCATTTCAGTGATTGATAAGTCAGTGCAAAAAGGTGTTATGCACAAGAATGCGGCGGCGCGCTACAAATCGCGGTTGACGGTTCGGGCGAACCAGACAGCTAAGTAAACCTAAGTTCACATTTAAACTTTTACCGGGGCGGATCGACATTTCGGTCCGCCCCGGTTTTTTATTGGAAAGGAGAACGTGATGAACCGGTACCAGTCAGAAGACGAGATCGAGAAGGTGGTGCGGGGCTTTGAGGCATGTGAGACAGGTGCGGACGATTTCCATCATGCGGAACACCTTGCCGTGGCAGTCTGGTACTTGCACACGATGGACAGGGATGCGGCGCTCGATCGCATGCGCGCCGGCTTGTTGCGGTTTTTAGATCATTATGAGGGAGATACGAGCAAGTATAGCGAGACCGTTACCGTGTTTTATATCGATAAGATAGTGGAGAAGTTGAATGAGATCGGGCCTGAGGTTTCGGTGGTTGAGAAGTGTAATGCTGTTTTAGCCGCGGATTTTCGCGGATTAAAAACGGATTAAGAAGCAAGTTCACATACCAACATCTCGAGTTGGAGGCGAGGGGTGGCTTGGGATGTTTTGATGGCGAGGTCGGTGGCGGCTGTGAGTTGGATGCCGCGCGCGATCTTCGCCGGGGTGCTGCGTTGCAGAGTTGAAATATAGGAGTCGCGTTTGAACGGCGGCAGACCGATGTTGCGGAAGACTTCTTCACGACCGCCACGCGCGAGCAAATGTTTACCGAGTGCGAGCCGGTGATAATTGCCCGCGATCAATCCAACGAGCATCACGGGTTCCGCGCCGTCTTCGAGGAGGCGATGAAGTGTTTCGAGTGCTTTCTTGCGATTGCCTGCCAGCAGGTGATCTCCAAGTTCAAAGTTTGACAACTCACGTGAACGACCGATCAATTCGTCAACGAGATCGGGAGTGATACGGCCCGTGTTGGCCGCTGCGGAAGCGAGTTTCTCGATCTCGTTGTAGAGCGTTTGGACGTCGCTGCCGACGAGACTAATGACCTCGCTCAACACCTGATCGTCAGCCGTGATCTTCAGCTCTTTGAGCCGTGACTTGGCCCACGCTTTTGCTTCCGCATCTTTCAATGGCGCAAACTCGACGACTGTACAAGTATCCAGCAGCACCTTGCTCGATTTCTTTCGCTTGTCGAGCTCGTCGGCCGTGAAGATCATGACCGTCGAAGGCGACGGGTTGTTTAGATAACGAATCAGGAGCTCCTCGTCAGCCTCGCGCAGCTTCGCGAAGTCGCGAATGCGCACGACGCGCGTGTCAGACATCATCGGCAACTGGTCTGCCGCCGCGATCGCCGATTGCACCTGATCGCTAAACAAGCTAAATGACGATTCATTGAACTCGCGCAGCAAGGTGCGACTCAGCGCCACGTCTGTGATCGTTTGCGCTGCGACTCTGCGCAGGTAGATCTCACTGCCGAGGAGCAGATACAGCGGGCGCACGCCGTCGCGCAAAGAGCGTTCAAGCTCGGTTCGAGTCAGCGCTTTCATTTCTTTTCGATCTCGACTGCGTTGATGAGCGTTGAGACGATGCTTTCGGCAAAACTGCGCGACATGCGCAGGATCGCCGGATCCTCTTCGTTGAAGAACGTGCGCGGATCGCTCGCGAACTCATACTCGCCGCGGAAGACGAAGTTTTGATTATCGTAAAGCACCTTGTTCTCAGTTTGATCACGCACGGTGACGGCGGCTTCGATCGTGACTTCGAAGATACGGGCGCGGCCCTTATCGTCGAGCAACACGCCTGAGAAGTTGAATCTCTTGATGGCACCTTCAATCACAGCGTCCGCGCCTTCGCGGTGTCCCTGCACACGAAGCCCACGACCGCGATGCACAAGCTCTCGCATCACTGCATCCGTAAACCGCGATTCAATCTTGTAACGCAGCGCCTGGCTTTCCATCTGAAACGCGGGCACACCGATGGTCTTGAATCGAGCAGGAAGTTGATTCTTAGTAACCGGTTTGTAGCACTCAGCAAAACCGGAGACGAAGAAGAGCATTAGGATGAAGAGGGAAGCGCGGATTAGCGTACTCATTGGCGCCCGATTGTCTCACATACTCCGGAGATTTTCACGGATCGAATGTGTAACACGGATTGTGTCTACGGTGGCTTTTACATCGTGGACGCGAACGATGTGGGCGCCGTGGAGGATGGCGGTGGTGATGGTGGCCAGGCTGCCGTGCAGGCGATCTTCAACTGGTGCGGGTGTGCCTGTTTCGTCGGCGAGGATGCGGCCGATGAAGGATTTGCGAGAGGTACCGATTAGTAACGGATATTCCGGGAAGGCGGTGATTAGCTGGTCCAGCCTCGCGAGTAACTCGAGGTTTTGTTCCTGTGACTTCCCGAAGCCGATGCCTGGATCGATGACGATTGATTCTTGTTTGACGCCGCGTCGCTCGGCCATATTGATACTCGCACGCAGGCTATGCGTGACTTCGTGCATGATGTCTGCGACGGGCGGGAGACGATGCATGGTTGCGGGTGTTCCGCGTGAGTGCATGAGCACGAGTCCTGCGCCGGCACGCGCGACGGCGTCTGCGACGTAGAAGTCGAAGCGAAGCGCGGAGATGTCGTTGACGATCGCTGCGCCTGCGTCTAAAGCAGCGCGTGCGACTTCCGATTTGGTTGTGTCGACGGAGATGGGAACTTCGGTGCGCTCAGCGAGGGCCTCGATTACGGGAACGACGCGCGCGATTTCCTGCTCGACAGAGACCGGCTCGCCACCAGGTCGCGTTGACTCGCCGCCGACGTCGATGATGTCGGCGCCTTCCGAGATCATCTGTTCGGCGTGAGCGAGGGCGGAGTCAATAGAAAGAAATTGGCCGCCGTCGCTGAAACTATCCGGGGTAACGTTGAGAATCCCCATGATTAGCGTGCGTTCGCTGATCGGTAAAGTGCGACCTTTGATATGCCATGCACGCCTCATGGGAGCAGTAAAGCGAGACAGGATTACAGGATTTTCAAGATTAACAGATAGTCCTGTTAATTCTGAAAATCCTGTAATCCTGTCAAAAAAAACCGTTAAACCTGACTATGCAGGTTGCGGGTTGCCGCCGGTTATCGGTGGCAGAATTGGCTTGAGCGGCTTCGCGGTCGGCTCCTTCAACTGCGGCCGATCCTGATCATTTCCGGAGTCTACCGCCGGCGGATTCTCATCGAGCGGCAGGCCCGCCACAATCCTGCGAATCTCGACGCCATCCAACGACTCACGCTCCAACAAGCACTCAGCCAAACGAATCATTGTTTCGCGATTCTCTTCGATGATGGCCTTCGCACGCTCATACTGCGCGGTGACGATCTTCTTGACCTCTTGATCGATCTTGATCGCGGTGTCTTCA
>DASTTS010000460.1:0-9810 GCA_035760085.1 Pyrinomonadaceae bacterium | reverse complement strand
CAGCACTGCGCCGACGGGGTTCAAGAAAACGGTCACGACGGGCGTCGAGCTTCACGTTAACGAAAACAAGACTGTGAATCTCGACCTGCAAGTCGGACAGGTAACGGAAACAGTTACCGTCACGAGCGAAGCGGCTCCGGTTGAGTTGCGCAGCGGCGAGGTCAGCAGCTTGATCACTGAGAAGCAGGTAACAGAGCTGCCTCTCAATGGTCGCAACTACGCGCAACTCGCTTTGATGGTGCCCGGTGTTTCTCCAGTCACGCAGGCAGGCGCGGGGGGCGCCTTTGCGACCCGGGGAACCGGACTCAACGCGGGCGTCGACATGTCGGTTAACGGCAACCAGTCGAACTCGAATCTGTGGACGGTTGATGGCGTCAACAACATGGACGTCGGATCGAACCGCACGTTGCTTGTGTTTCCGTCAGTCGACTCGATTCAGGAATTTCGTGTTGAGCGCAACAGCTTCAGTGCAGAGTTTGGCCAGGCGCAGGGCGCGGTGGTCAACCTGATCACGAAGGGCGGCAGCAATGATTTTCACGGCAGCGCGTTCGAGTTTTTCAGAAACGATTCTCTAAACGCCAACAACTTCTTCCTGAACCGCGCGGGACAGCCGAAGCCGCAGTTGGACTACAACAATTTCGGCGGCAACTTCAGTGGTCCAATCGTCAAGAATCGCGTGTTCTTCTTCTGGTCGGAGGAGTGGAGACGTGAACGCCGCGGCCAGGTGCTTTCGGCGCACGTGCCGACCGCAGCCGAGAAGCGCGGTGACTTCAGCGGCTCGTTAACAGGAACCGTGCCGCGCGATCCTACGACGTGTCGTCAGGAGCCCGATCCGACTCCGCAGGAGCCAAATCGCACCAAGCTCGTTTGCGATCCATTCCCGGGCAATATCATTCCAACGAACCGCCTCAGCCCGGCAGGCCTGGCGTTCGTAAAACTTTTCCCGGATCCGACTGGTCCCGGTGTCGGTGATTGGGCGACGTCGCAATTGCAGCCAATCGATACGCGCCAGGATCTAATTCGCGGCGATATCACGCTCAACGACAAAACAAACCTGATGGTGCGTTATATCAATGAGAACTGGACGCACCTTGGCGCAACCGGAAACTTCTGGGGCGACTCTGCATATCCGACGCTCGCGTCTGACTGGAGCCAGCCGAGCCACAGCTTTGCGGTTAAGTTGACGAACACCATCACATCGAAGGCCGTCAACGAATTCCAGTTTTCGATCGCCGGCAACGACATCATCATCACCACTTCGCCTGAGTCGCAGGCGCTGCAGGATGAAATCGCTTCCAAGATTCCGACCGTGTTCCCACACGGCGACGGATCGGTCGGTGGTACGGTGCCCTCGCTTTTCTGGGGTGCAGGCGGATACTCGAACATTTGGCACCAGGCGCCCTGGGCCAATCGTGAAGACCTCTATATCTGGAAAGATGACTTTTCGCTCGTTAAGGGAGCTCATGAGTGGAAGTTCGGCGGACTCTTCAGTCACAACTTCAAAGACGAGCCCGGCAACGGCGCGGGTGGCGGTAATCAGCAGATCACGATTCAGGGATGCGGCGAGCAAACCCTTCACTGTATTGCCGACCTGCTGCTCAAGGATACCGTTCTCCTGAACTACTCCGAAATTGCAGATACGGAAATCGCGGAAGGTCGTTGGCGCGACTTCGAGTTTTATGCCAATGACACGTGGAAGCTGCATCCGCGCGTGACGTTGACCGCCGGTCTTCGTTACTCGGTGTTCACGCCGGCCTGGGAAAAAGACAATCGCATCTCCAATTTCTTCCCGAATCTTTACAACGGAACTGACTTCAACACGGGTCTCGTGACTGCTGACGAAGCGGTTCAGATGGGATTGTCGCGATCAACCCTCAAGACCTGGAAGCAGGGCTGGCAGCCTCGTCTCGGTCTTGCCTGGGACGTGTGGGGAACTGGAAAGACGGCTGTTCGAGCAGGTTTCGGACGCTACACGAGCCGTTCCAACGTCATCGAAGATCTTCTCCGCATGACTGCTAATCCACCGTGGACTACGACCGTCAGCGCGGGTTCAGGCTGGAATGGTCTTGGTACAACCTTGGCTAACTGTCCGACGTGCCGCAGTCTCGACACGATCAATCCAGGACTTGCCAACAACGTAGCCGGCGTGAATCCAAATGCCGGATTCAATGCCGTCGATCCCAACTTCAGGCCACCTGAGAGCTACCAGTGGAACCTGACGATTTCGCATCAACTTTTCAAAGACACGACACTCGAAGCGTCGTACATCGGTAACCACGGCCTGCACATCTGGCGGCGCAACGTGAACCGAAATGACATCGCTCCGAACACTGCGTGCCGCGGAGCCGAGTGCGATGGCAGCAGCGATCCCGCAAGACTCCAGATCGCTCGCGCCTCGTTGAATATAGCGAGTCCTGTGCTGGGAGTTGGTGTTCAGGATTCGGGTATCTTGATTGCCGACAACCGTCTGTTTACAGGAGTTGGCAACATCACCACTGATGAGTCGAATGGTAACTCCAGCTACCATGCGCTGCAGGTGTGGCTTAATCGTCGCTTCTCCGATCGCCTTGCCTTCCAGGTTGCATATACGTGGGGCCACGCGATTTCAGACGTCGCACTAACGTCGTTCACTAATACGACGAGCGATCCTTTCAACTTCAACAGTGACAAGGGCGACGCCGATCTTGATCGAAGACATACGTTCGTAAGCAACATCGTGTACGCTCTGCCGTCGTTCCGAAGTTGGGGCAAGGCGGCCCAGTTTGCGCTCGGTGATTGGCAGGTGAATGCGATCGGGTCTTACTTCGGTGCGACTCCGATCGACATCACGACTGGCGCTAATACTCTCGGTACTGCCAGCGCAGTGGGGCAGCGTCCGAATTACACCGGCCAGCCGCTCTATCTGGAAGGAGATCCAACCAGACACCTGAATCCGGCGGCCTTTGCCAGACCAGCAGCCGGCCAGCTCGGAACGTTGGGCAAGGGAGCAGTGCGAGGCGTGCCGATCACGAATATCGACTTCTCGCTGGCCAAGAATTGGCGATACAAAGAGCGTTATGGATTCCAGTTCCGTGCGGAATTCTTCAACGTCCTGAATCACGCCAACTTCGTTGGTTATGATCTTGATATCCGAAACTCTACGTTCGGTACCCTGACTTCGACTCAGGCGTCGCGCGAGATTCAACTCGGTATCAAATTTACCTTCTGATATACTCCCCACAGCTTGAAACCAGGACGAAGTGCTGAGTGATTTTCACTCAGCACTCGTCTGTCTTTTGCCGCTAAGGCACATAAGTCACACAAGTGCTCCGGGCTCTTACGAAGATTTTCTGTTTTGTCCTTTTTGTGCCTCTGTGTGGCTACTCTTCGACCTACGCCTTTCAAAGCGATCTCTTTCGTAAACACTACGAAGCCGCCAATGCTGCGCATCGCGCGGGCAATTACGCTGCTGCCGAAGCGGAGTTCAAAGTCATTCTCGGCCAGGCTTACGAAACACTCGGCAAGATCTACTCCGCTCAGGGTAAATACGAAGCGTCAGTTGCCGCATTCGAATCCGGTAACGCCAACCGTCCCACCTCGAACGCCGGTCTGATCGATCTCTCGATCGCTCAATTTCATCTCGGGCAATTCGCGAAAGGTATCGAGCCGCTCCAGCGTGTACTTGCAACTGACACACGAAACCCAACCGCCCTTCACATGCTCGGCAAGAGCTACTTCATGATGGGCGAGTTTGATAAAGCGGCTCGCGAGCTTCAGCAAACGTTGAAGATTTCGCCGGGCGACTACGACGCCGAGTACACTCTCGGCCTGTGCTACCTGAAGCAAAAGGACTTGCCCCGGGCAAGACAACTTTACGAGCGAATGGCGGTTCGGTTAGGCAATCGTCCGGCGCTGCGTGTGCTCATCGGTCGTGCTTATCGCGAGACAGGGTTCCTTGCCGAGTCGATCGAAGAGTTCAAAAAAGCGATTGCGCTCGATGCGAAGTTCCCGCGGGTTCACTACTACCTCGGACTGACCTATTTATATAAGGACGGCGCCGAACGGATTCCGGATGCGATGGAGGAGTTCAAGATCGAGCTCGCGGCGAATCCGGAAGAGTACTTCGCTAACTTTTATCTCGGCATCCTTTACATCATGGACCGGAAGTTCGAGCCCGCGATCGCGCTGCTCGAGAAGGCGGTTCGCAAGCAACCCAACAATCCCGATCCCTATTTCCATCTGGGCCAGGCTTACCAGGGCGCTAACAGGCACAAGGAAGCAGTCGAAGTTTTGCAGAAGTCCATCGCGCTCACGCCTTCGCTCGGGCACAACGATTACCAGGTGACGACGGCGCACTATCGCCTCGGACAGGCGCTTTTGAAAGTCGGTCGTACTGAGGAAGGTCAAAAGGAGTTACAGATCTCTGCCGATCTGAAGTCGAAGGGATTCAAGCTCGACGAGAAGAAAGTCGGGGCTTTTCTTAGTGGTAACAATTTGCCTGATCAGTCGGGCAAGTCGGAGTTGGTAAAAGCGGAAGGTGTGATCGCTGAATCGACCGATCTCGATCCGGCGAAAGTAGAAAAGCTCAAAGCGGAGGCGAGTTACTACGAGAAAGTCGTGGCCGCAGGTCACAACAGCATCGGCCTGCTTCGTGCCGAGCAACAGGATTTTCGTGAGGCCGCGGCTCAGTTTGCACTCGCAGCAAAGTGGAATCCGAATCAGGAAGGACTCAACTTCAACCTCGGGCTCGCATACTACAAATCTGAGTCGTACAAAGAAGCGATACCTGCTCTCGAGAACGAGCTGAAGATCGATCCATCGAACATCGCTATCAAACAGCTACTCGGACTCAGCTACTTCATGATGAACAACTACGCGAAAGCGTCGACGCTGTTGACCGATGTCGTTACGGTAAAAGCGCAGGACGTGGCGTTGTACTATCCGCTCGCGCTCTCGTTGTTGAAGGACGGAAAACTCGAAGCTGCGAATCGTGTGATCGAACAGATGGTGGCGGTGGGCGGAAACAGCCCGCAACTGCACATTCTCCTGAGCCAGGCGCATTATGAGCGTGGTGAAGTCGACAAGGCGCTCGAGGAGTTACGTGCCGCGCTCGCGCTCGATAATAAGATCCGTTTGGCGCATTTCTACATGGGATTGATTCACCTGAAAGCAGGGAAGTTTCCCGATGCTGCACGCGAGTTTCAACAAGAGCTGTCGTTGAATCCGGGCGACTTCCAGGCGAAGTATCATCTGGCCTTCGTCATATTGGCGCAACAGGAAACGGAACGCGGGATCAAGTTGATGCAGGAGCTTGTTAGCGAGCGGCCCGACTTCGCTGATGCGCGGTACGAGTTGGGAAAAGCGTTGCTACAGAAGGGCGATGTGAAAGGCAGTGTTGAGAATCTCGAGATCGCGGCGCGACTGCAACCAGATCAGGCGCATGTTCACTATCAACTCGGTCGTGCGTACATCGCCGCCGGACGCAAAGCCGAGGGCGAGAAACAACTCGAGATGTCGAAAGACTTGAAAGACAAGGCGCGCTCAAAGGGCAATGAATAATTTTTTCTCCCGCAAAGGCGCAAAGGCGCAAAGTAAGCCGCTCAGAATCTGGATTTTTTTTCTTTGCGTTCTTCTTTGCGCCTTTGCGCCGCTGCGGGAGAATCCTGTTCAAAGCCAACAGTCCAAGAAAATTGCTTTCACCGACATCACCACCCCGTCCGGCATCACGTTCAAACACGTCGCCTCTCCGGAAAAGAAGTACATCGTCGAATCGATGAGTGGCGGTGTTGCCTTTTTCGATTACGACAACGACGGCGATCTTGATATCTACTTCGTCAACTCCCTCACTGTCGATCTAGTGAAATCAAAAGGTAAGACTAAGAGCGAGCTCTATCGAAACGACGGCAACGGCAAGTTCACCGAAGTCGGTGAGAAAGCCGGCGTGAGCGATATCGGCTGGGGTATGGGCGCCGCCGCCGGCGATTACAACAACGACGGCTTCGAAGATCTCTACGTCGCCTGTCTCGGCCCCGATCACCTTCTGAAAAACAACGGCAACGGCACTTTCACCGACGTCACTGCAAAAGCCGGCGTCAATGATCCACGTTGGACCACCGGCGCCGCGTTTGTCGATTACGACAACGACGGCGACCTCGATCTCTTTGTCTCGAATTACGTCGACTTCGACATCAACAACCTGCCGGAATTCGGACAGGGAAAAACCTGCCAGTACAAATCGATTCCGGTGCAGTGTGGTCCGAGAGGTTTGAAAGGCGCCGGCGATTCGCTTTTTCGCAACAACGGTGATGGCACGTTCACCGATGTTTCAAAACAAGCAGGCGTCGCTGATGCGAACGGTTATTACGGTCTCGGCGTTCTCACTGGCGATTTCGACGACGACGGTCTGATCGACATCTTCGTTGCGAACGACTCGACGCCGAACTTTCATTATCGAAACAAGGGCGACGGCACGTTTGAAGAAATCGGGTTCAGCGCGGGCACGGCGGTTAACGAGAACGGAAGCGAGCAGGGCAGCATGGGCGTGACCGCCGGCGACTACGATCACGATGGCAAGCTCGACATCTTCATCACCAACTTCGCGGACGAATACAACACGCTTTACCATAACGACGGCAAGAACTCGTTTACCGATCTTTCGTACGCGGCGAAGGTTGCAGCGGTGAGCCTCCCGCACGTCGGTTGGGGGACGAAGTTTTTTGATTACGATAACGACGGCTGGGTGGATCTGTTTGTCGCGAATGGCCACGTCTACCCGCAACTGCCGGGATATCGACAGCCGCGACTGCTACACCGTAACAATCGCGACACGACGTTCACCGAAGTGTCAGGAGAATTTGGCGCCGTGCTGACTGAGAATCGCGCGAGTCGCGGTGTTGCTTTTGGTGACATCGACAACGATGGCGATGTGGATTTGCTGATTGCGGATCTCGATGGACCACCGCAACTGTTGCGTAACGACGGTGCGAACGCGAGCAATTCGATTCTGATCAAGACGATCGGCGTGAAGAGTAATCGCAGCGGCATCGGCGCACGCGTGACAGTCGTGGCCGGTGATCTAACGCAAACTGATCAGGTGCGTAGTGGGGACAGTTATATTTCGCAGAGCGATCTGCGGCTGCACTTCGGGCTTGAGAAACGTGCGAAAATTGATTCGATTCAGGTGCGTTGGCCCAGCGGCACGGTCGACAAGATCTCGAATGTGGGTGTGAACAGGATCATCACGATCAAAGAAGGTCAAGGCAAGGTCGATGAGAAAGAGTTCGTCAAACAGCCACAAAAAGGCACATAAGGCACACACGATTCTTCTTCTTTCGATGTTGTGCCTTTTTGCGGCCCCGGCTCGCGCGCAGAAAACGGACGTCGTGAAGGCGTTCGAACAAGTTGCGAGCATGATTCAACAAAATCGACTAGCCGAAGCGGAGAAGGAGCTCACCGGTGTATTGAGAGTTACGCCTAACCTTCCGGTCGCGCTCAATCTCATGGGAAGCGTGCGTGCAAAGCAGGGCCGGTTGGTGGAAGCTGAGTCGCTGTTTCTCCGCGCTGTTCAGAACGATAAGACCTACACCGGCGCGCGCATGAATCTGGTCTATGTTTACCTGCTCAAGCGCGCCCCTGATAAAGCCATCGTGCAACTGAATGAAGTGATCACGCTTGAGCCCGAGAATCTCGACGCCAAAGTGATGTTGGGCGACGCATATCTCGCAAAGAACGATTTACAAAAAGCTGAAGAGACTTATCTCGCGGCGCTCGACAACAAACTCGACAACGCCGGCGCGTTGTTTGGTCTCGCGCAGATCTCGCGTTTGAAAGGAGAGCAACGCGAAACAGCGATCTACTTAAATCGCGTGGGTACTCTTTCGGCTAACTCAAACTCACCTGAGTTTCTTTACAAGTTCGGTCTAGAAGCGATGCGCGCCGGCATGTTTGACGAAGCGAAATCGGCGCTCGAACGATCTGTCGCGTTGAAACCGAAGGACCCATCGTACCTGCTTGCACTTGGCATCGCGTGGTTGCGGAAAGGCGATCTCTTCGAAGCGGAAAAACTCTTCCGGCGCGTGCTGGAGTTGCAACCAAACAACGCACAAGGCCAACTGCACCTCGGCTACGTCCTGCTCAATCAAAAGAAATACGCAGAAGCGCGTACGTGGCTCGAGAAGAGTGCGCGACCCGGCGCCGCGATACCCGAAGTTTTTTACTACCTCGGCCTCGTGGCCCAGGAGCAAAACGACGATGCCCGCGCGATCCTATTGTTTGAAAAAGCAGTGAAACAACTTCCTAATTACGCGCACGCGCGTATCGCGCTCGGCTCGAGTTACATGAAGCTCAAGAACTACGTGCGCGCGCGGCAGGAATTGGAAACAGCGGTGAAGCTCGATCCCGACGAGCCGACGGCGCACTACAACCTCGCGCTGCTTTACGCGCGCATCAAAGAGCCCGAGCGCGCCCAAGAGGAATTAAAGATCATCGAACAACTCAAAGCCAAAGGCGCGTCACCCGGCGGCGTAGTCGTCTTACCACCCAAATCGAATCCGTAACCAATCCGTGTTCATCCGTGTTCCAAATCTCTTGTTCTTAGCTCTCATGCTGGTTTTCGCTCCCCAAAAACCAACTTTTGAAGAAGTTTCCCCGGCGACGAGCAAGCTTACCTGGACGCACAACAACGCCCAGTCACCCGATCGCCAACTACCTGAAACCGTCGGCGCCGGCTGCGCATTCCTCGACTACGACAACGATGGTTGGATGGACATCTATTTCGTCAACAGTGGTCCATCCGATTTCTTCACGCCTTCAGCGCCTCTGAAGAACGCGCTCTATCGTAACAATCACGACGGTACGTTCACCGATGTCACTGATAAAGCGGGCGTGGCGGGCGGAAAGTTCGGCATGGGCGTTTCAGCCGCCGACTACGACGGCGACGGCAACATCGATCTTTACATCACAAACTACGGTTCAAACATTCTCTATCGCAACAACGGTAACGGCACGTTCACTGATGTGACCGACAAAGCCGGCGTGACAGCGCCCGGCTGGTCCACCTGCGCCACGTGGTTTGATTACGACAACGACGCAAAGCTCGATCTCTTCGTCTCGAGTTTCGTCTTTTACGATAAGTCACAGAACCCGCTTTGTACTGATCCGACCTTGCAACGCCGTTACTATTGCGTCCCACGCCTCTTCAAGCCGCAACCCTCGCGTCTTTTTCACAATAACGGTGATGGTACGTTTAAAGACGTGAGTCGCGAATCGGGCATCGCCGGCTCGCCCGGTAAATCGTTTGGCGCGGTGGCCACCGATGTAAACAACGACGGGCTGATGGATCTCTTCGTCGCCAACGACACGATGCCGAATTTTCTTTTTCTTAACAAAGGCAGTGGAAAGTTTGAGGAGGTCGGACTTGCAGCGGGAGTCGCATACGGCGAAGCGGGTCGACCACGTTCAGGCATGGGTGTTGATGCTGCTGACTTCGACGGTGATGGTTGGCAGGATCTGTTTGTCGCGAACATCGATCAGGAGTTCTTCAGTCTTTACCACAACGACAAGGAGTTGATCTTCACCGATCAGCCCGGCGAGATTGCTCCGGCAACACAACTGCTGAGCGGCTGGGGGTTGAAGTTTTTTGATTACGACAACGATGGCGATCCCGATCTGTTTCTCGTCAACGGCCATCCTGACGACATGATCGAATCGCGTGTTCCACGCGTTAGACACAAAGAACCCTTGCTGTTGTTCGAAAACACGGGCCGCGCTTTCAAGGATGTGAGTGCGAGCGCCGGTCCGGTGTTCAGCAAAATGTTTTCAGGTCGCGGCATG
>DASTTS010000459.1:0-16903 GCA_035760085.1 Pyrinomonadaceae bacterium | reverse complement strand
CGTTGTGATCAATGCCCGGAAAGCGGTCCTGAAGGGAAACAAGGTTGAGCAGAAAGTTTATCGTCATCACACACTCTATCCGGGAGGCATGCGAACTGTCACCGCGAAAGAAATGATGGACAAGCGCCCGGAGCGAGTCATCGAGCTCGCCATCAAGGGCATGCTGCCGAAGACGAAGCTCGGCAGGGCGATGGCGAAAAAGCTCAAGATTTACGCCGATGCCGAGCACCCGCACTCAGCCCAGCGCCCGCAAGCCTACGACCTAACTCACAACACCAACTCATAATAGTTTTACTAAAAGATAGAGGAATTTACTGTGGCTGAAATTCAGTATTACGGAACGGGGCGGCGCAAATCGGCAACGGCCCGAGTTTACCTGCGACCCGGCGCCGGCGAAGTCAAGGTCAACCACAAACCTTTCGATCGATACTTCCCCAACGAAACGTTGCGGATGATCATTCGTCAGCCTTTACAACTGACTGAAACCACGAACAAATTTGACCTCGTCATCAACGTTGCCGGCGGTGGTCCGGCAGGCCAGGCGGGCGCGATCCGGCACGGCATCACGCGAGCACTGCTCGAGTTCAATGCCGACCTTCGTCCAGCCCTCAAACATGCAGGTCTGGTGACGCGCGATCCGCGCATCAAGGAGCGCAAGAAGTACGGGCAAAAGGGCGCGCGCAAACGGTTCCAGTTTTCGAAGCGATAACTCGATCAATCCATTGCCGTGGCTCGATTGGTTGCTTAACAAGTCATTAGCCGCGGTGAGTACATTAAACCAATTAGCCAGAAGGAGACTTTAGTTTGGTTTCGGTTACCATGAAAGAGCTACTGGAGGCCGGTGTTCACTTCGGCCACCAGGTAAGGCGCTGGAACCCGAAGATGAAGGAATACATCTTCGGCGAGCGCAACGGCATTTACATCATCGATCTGCAAAAAACTCAGCGAATGTTCCGCGAAGCGATCGCTTTCGTCACCAATTCCATCGCTGAGGATAAAGGCAAAACAGTTCTCTTCGTCGGCACCAAGCGACAGGCGCAGGAAGCCATTCGCGAAGAAGCCGAAAAGTGCGGGCAGTACTACGTCAATCAACGTTGGCTCGGCGGTCTGCTGACAAACTTTCAGACGGTCCAGAAGTCGATCAAACGACTCAAAGATCTCGAGAGTATGCAGACTGACGGTCGCTACGAAAAGATGACCAAGAAGGAGCGCATCAAGCTTGATCGCGAGCGCGAGAGTCTGAACAAGAACCTCTCGGGCATCAAGTCGATGAATCGCCTTCCTGATGTAGTCTTTATCATTGACGTGAAGAAGGAAGAGATTGCAGTCGCCGAAGCAAACCGCCTCGGAATTCCGATTGTTGCAGTTGTCGATACAAACTGTTCGCCGGAAGGCATCGATTACGTCATCCCTGGAAACGACGACGCGCTGCGCGCCGTTCGCCTGTTCGCCTCGCGAATCGCCGACGCCATCGTCGAAGGCAATCAGATCGCGACTGAAGGCGGCGTTGTTCCGACCGAGCCCACTGAAGAAACAGGTGAAGGTGAAGGCGGGGCAGATGAAGGCGCTGCGGGTGGAGCGTTAGCGGCAGAGCTTGCATCTGATGACGTTAACGGCAGCGTCAGTGAAGGGGAGGCGCAATCCGCATCCATGACATCACAGGGCGCAGAAAACGCGGCGACCGAAAGTGCGCCCGATGAAAGCACCGAATCTGTGGTGGCGGCGAGCTAGGCGATAATCCTTACTCATCGAAGAGCGCAGCCTTCAAGCGGACGACCCGCCGGGCTGCGTTTTTCATTACATATTTCAAGTATTCGGAGAGATTGGTAATCATGGCTGAAATTACAGCAGCAGCAGTGAAGCAGCTTCGGGAGAAGACCGGGGCCGGAATGATGGAGTGCAAGAACGCACTCGTTGAAGCAAGCGGCGACGAAGAGAAAGCCATCAACATTTTGCGCGAGCGTGGCCTCGCGTCTGCGAAGAAGCGCGAAGGGCGCATCGCCGCGGAAGGCATCGTCGGTTCGTATATTCACATGGGTGGCAAGGTCGGCGTGTTGGTTGAGTTGAACTGCGAAACAGATTTCGTCGCCCGCGGCGAAGAGTTTCAGCAACTAGTGAAAGACATCGCGATGCACATCGCCGCGGCCGAGCCGCGCTACGTTACGCGTGAAGAGATTCCGGCGAGCGTGCTGGAGCAGGAGCGCGAGATCGCACGCGCACAGGCGAAGAACGATCCCAAGATGGCAAACAAACCAGAACAGGTGATCGAGAAGATTGTCGAAGGCCGGCTGAACAAGTTTTACGAAGAGACAGTGCTGGTCGATCAGCCGTTCGTGAAAGCGCCCGAGAAAACTGTCGGCGAGCTCGTGACTGAAAAGGTTTCCAAGACTGGCGAGCGCATCGCTGTTCGCAGATTCACGCGCTACAAGATGGGCGAAGGCCTCGACAGACGCCCTGATGATTTCGGCGGTGAAGTGGCTTCGATGTTGGGATAGTTTATATAGGTCCTATAGGACCGATAGGACCTATTGAGAGACGATGAATAGCGATACCTCCAGCCTCGCCTACCGCCGCGTTCTGTTGAAGATCTCCGGCGAAGCCCTGATGGGCGAGCAGAACTACGGCATCGACGTCAACGTTGCGCGCAGTGTTGCCGAAGAGATCAAGGCAGTTAACCAGCTCGGCGTGCAGGTGGCGGTGGTCGTCGGCGGCGGTAATATCTTTCGCGGTGTTTCGAAGAGCGCCGGCAACATGGACCGCTCGTCAGCCGATTACATCGGCATGCTGGCGACTGTGATGAACGGCGTCGTCTTGCAGGACGCGCTCGAAAAAGTCGACGTCCAGACACGCGTGCTCTCGGCGATCGATATTCCGCAGCTCGCCGAGTCATTCATTCGCCGGCGCGCTGTGCGTCATCTCGAAAAGGGACGCGTCGTCATCTTTGCCGCCGGCACCGGTAATCCTTATTTCACGACCGACTCGGCCGCCGCACTGCGCGCACTCGAGATCAAAGCCGACATCATCCTGAAGGCCACGAAGGTCGCGGGCGTTTACTCAGCCGATCCGATGCTCGACGCCACGGCGGAGCTCTTCAACGAGATCACTTACCGGCAGGTGCTCGAGCGTCAGCTTCGCGTGATGGACGCGTCGGCGATCTCGTTGTGCATGGACAACAACCTGCCTATCATTGTCTTCAACATGCGCGAGCCGGGAAACATCAGACGTGTGGTCACGGGTGAACGCGGCGTGGGAACCAAGGTTGGTTAATTCTTTTTCAGCGGAGTTAGCGACATGAGTGAAAAGGACGTAATCAAAGAAACGCGGCCACGAATGGAAGGCGCCGTCGACGACTTCAAGCGCAAGATGGCAAGCATTCGCACGGGTCGAGCTGCTGTCAGTATTCTGGATACCGTGGTGGTTGATTACTACGGCACGCCGACGCCGCTGAACCAGCTCGCTTCAGTTCACGCGCCGGAGCCGCAAATGCTCACCGTGCAGCCCTGGGATCAAACTCAGCTTGGGGCAGTCGAGAAAGCGATTCGCGCCGCTGATCTCGGTTTGAATCCGTCAAACGATGGCAAGCTCGTGCGCGTCCCGATTCCTCCACTGACTGAAGAGCGTCGCAGGCAACTCGCCAAGCAGATTCACGACGTCGCCGAAGAGCATCGCACCGCTATTCGTAACGTACGTCGCGACGCCAACGATCGTCTGAAGAGAATGCTGAAAGACAAAACCATCTCCGAAGACGCCGAGCGCGATGCCCTCGCCGAAGTTCAAAAACTCACCGACGGTCACATCGGCAAAATCGATGAGCTCGCGAAGAGCAAAGAGCAAGAGATCATGAGCGTTTAATGAACGTGATCCTCTGCCTCCTGTTCCTTTGCATACTGCTCCCGGCCGGCAGCGCGTTTGCGCAATACACGCCGCCGAAGCCCCAGCTCTTTGTGAAGGTAGAACGTGTGTTTCAGGAGAAGGAGCCGGCGTGGAAGCTTGAAGACATAAAGCCGGGTATGTCATCCGATCCACTTAGCCAGAGCATTGTCTATCGTTCGCGAAAGGGCCAGGCGGCAATCAGCGTAAGTATTTGGAGAAGAGAGCAGGACGCTCAGGAGAGCTTTGCGGGCGTGGCGATCGCTGACACTAATATGAGAGGTAAGAGTTCGGTGAAGCGCACGCTCTCCAACCTCGGCGATGAGAACTACATGTGGAGAATGCCGCGCAGCACAGCGTGGCCCACGATCAAATTTAGAAAGGGCAATATCGAGGTGTCAGTTTTTGCGCCCAACATCGCCATAGCAACGACTTTTGCCCGTCACGTCCTCGATCAAATTCAACACTAAACCCACATCCTTTGAACTCAGGCAAAACACTTGTTTTAAACTAGCCTTAGCTCTATTTCAGTAATACAATCCCGCTTCTCAAAACTACCACGACCAGCAACACGCTGAGCCGCATCCTTAACCCCAACCCGGGCTGAGTTCCCTAAGATTCCCGGACTTCTCATTCTCATTGTCAGTTCAATCATGGAGAGCCTATGTCAATCGCATACATCATTCACTCTGACGCCGATCGTGAATTTGTCCAGAACACACTTCTCCGCCCTTTGCCCAGCCGTGGATTCCAGCGTTGGATCTCGTCTACATCACTGCGCGATGATGCGGATTTTTTCCCTTCGCAAGTCATGCGGGCTTGTGACGTGATTCTCGCCGTTGTCTCGCCCTCAGCAGCTGAATCGGACAGCGTTCGCGAGGAGATGAACGAAGGCCGCTTCAATTCGACTCCCATGATCCTCGTCCAGGCCAAAGAGATCACTGAGAGCGAGCGACGTCGTATTCCAAAAGAAGTTTGGTCGCTGCCGTTGGTTAATCTCTGCCAACCCACTGCCGCAGCGTGGCGGGAGCTTACCGCATTGCTGCCCGTGGCTGGCGACCACGAATCCCCGCTGCTGAGCAACGTCGCAAAGCCTATCGAATGGAACGAAGAACTCTTTTCTGAGGCGTTGAAAGGTGCGGTAAGCCTGCACGACCACAATCGCGCCGAAACCCTCGTAACGACATTCACCCGCTATATCGAACAACGTCCCTATTCATATGCTCCCGGGCACGCAATCAGGGATATCGGGGTGCTAAGAAAGAACCGGGAGTTCAAGTTAATGAGTCGCTACGCCGAGGCCGTCTTATTCTCCGGAACACGCGACGAGGAAGTACGGCGACAGTATGCCCAGTCTTTGATCGAACAGAAACAATTTGATCGAGCTCTCGAGATACTGAACTCAATTGTGGAAGATCCTGCTTCCCGGCCGAAAGAAGTCGCTGAAGCATACGGGCTGATGGGACGCACTTTTAAACAGCAATATCAAGATGACCCGGAACGTCCGGGCTCCCATGAGCTGCTGCTTAAATCTATGGACGCGTATCGCATAGTCTACGAGAAGGATCCGCGCCATATATGGCATGGCGTAAATCTGGCTAGTTGCATCGTGCGTGCACATCGCGACGGCGTTGCCGGAGTGCGACTGAAGGAAGCCGAAGAAATTGCGGCCCGTTTGTTGGAAGAGATCGACCGTCTTGAACGGTCAGGCGATATCGGTGTCTGGGACTACGCAACGCGCGTGGAGGCATTGCTCGTGCTCAAGAGGTATGACGAAGCTGCCGCAGCACTTGACCAGTACTTGCATCATCCAGAAATGCATGCGTTCGAAGTGTCGTCCACCTATCGCCAGTTCAATGAGCTTCTGCAACTTGGTCGCGATCCGCTCGGCAAGCCCATTCTGGATCGACTATGGGAAACGGTACAGCGCTATCGCGGCGTAAGCTTTAGCAGCTTGCCGCCAGTGATCGTTGGCAGTGAAGGACTCGCAACCACGACGGCCACGAGGCCGCTCCTGATACGGATTTCCGATCCGGAGTGGACGCCGGGCCACGTGTCCGATCTAACTATAGGATCGCAACTGGGAACGATTGTCTCCGCCCAGGGTTCTGACGCGACGGTTAAAGATCTGCTCAGCGATCCAAACGTAATCTCTGTGAACGACAGTACGCCCGGCGGGACACCTGACTGCGACGTTTCCGTTCCCTTCATCGGCGTAGCCGACGACTATGTGGGGCCCGATGGCCGCTCGTATAAGGAGAAGGGTAGCCGCGCTTTAGTCGCTATCATTGATAACGGAATCGACGTGTTGCACCAGGCTTTTCTTGACGCGGATGGCAAATCGCGAATCGTGGGAATCTGGGACCAGACGGATTCGAGCGGGAACCCGCCAAACGGTTTCCAGTTTGGAACCTACCACGATCAAATTGCAATTGCCGGTTACCTAAACAACAAGCCGATTCCGCCGAAGCTTGGTAGAAACTTAAATGGAAATGGGCATGGAACCCACGTGGCCAGCATTGCCGCTGGTCGAAAGATTGATGTGGCTGGAGCTTTTGCCGGAGGAGTAGCGCCCGAAGCCAAAATCCTCGTTGTTATTGCCGATGGAAATGGTCCCATCGGGTACAACAACAGTCACGTTGACGCACTGAAATTCATCGATAACGTCGCCACTGAGATGAAACTTCCCGTCGTGGTAAACGTGAGCCAGGGAATGAATGCGGGGGCGCATGACGGACGTTCACTGCTCGAAATTGGGTTTGACGGATTCTCAAAGGGCGGACGGGAACCCGGACGGGTGGTGGTGAAGTCGGCAGGTAACGAAGGGGACAAGCGCGGCCATGCGGAGGTACCGCTCAGTCAGTCGGCGATAAAAATTTTGCCATGGACTCGCGATCCGCAAGCCCGTGTTGCCGAGCGTATCGAACTCTGGTGGAAATCCGATGTCGAAGTTGCGTTTCGGCTGTGCAATCCCTCGGGCGAGTGGACCCGATCCGTGAGCAACACCAATCCGAAAGAGGCGAACTCGTTTGCTGACGGTACCAAATACGACATGGAGTTCACACCACGTCATGTTGATAATGGAGATAGTCAACTGCGGATCAAGATCGGCGACGAAGTGTCAAAGGTTACGCCCGGACCATGGCAATTAGAGATTCTGACCGGAAAGGTTCCGCCAGACAGGCAGTTACACGCATGGATTGAGCGCGGGCTGGGAACCCCGACAATATTCACTAACTTCGAAAACCAGAAGATGACGCTCAGCGTCCCAGGTACCGCGTACAGCGTCATCACTGTCGGTGCAGTGAAAGCTGCTTCGCCGACGCAACTCGGTAGCTTTTCATCTTTTGGGCCAACGCGTGATAATCGACAGAAACCGGAGGTGACTGCGCCCGGGGTTGGCGTGCGCGCCGCGCAGGCAGGAACCGCTACCGGCATCATTCCGAAATGTGGAAGCAGTATGGCCGCCCCCCACGTTACCGGCGCTATTGCGCTGCTACTCTCGCGCATGGCCGAGTCGGGCCAGCCCATGCCAACGGCATCGCAGATCAGCACGGCCTTACTACAGAAGACAAAGCATTACAACTCAAGTTGGGATCCAGGAGAGGGTTTTGGAATCCTTGATGTGTCGGCTTTTCTGGCTGCGTTCTAGTTCTGTGGTTGTTACTGCGGCATGTTAGCTGACATGCCGCAGCAACTTACTACCTGGGGATCGCGAAAGCATCTTCAGCCAACGTCTGATTGAGTTTCACTTCCTTGACGCTGTACTCCGCGAAGAATGGTCCCTGCGGCATCTCGAAACGCTGCGAGAAGCTGAACGGTATCAACACCCCGTCAACTTCCTTGAACTTGTTGTTCGCCGTCCCAAACGTAAGCCCACTGTAAGTCAGGTAAAACTCCATCACCCGACCGTTAGTCGGGTCGATGTAAAAGTCAGTCGCGTAACCTTCCGGATCCGCAATCCGAAATCCACGAAGCTTTTTCTTGTTGGCAATCGCCGAAACTTTATATCCCGGCTGGTCATACTTGCTCAGTACCGGGAGCCCAAACTTCGACAACGGCGGCACCTCAACACCAGGCATCGTGCTGTAAGACTGCTGCCCATCATAGATCTGTTTGAAGACGATGATCGGCCGCGCATCGATCTCCATTCGCAACTTGTCGTTCGCAGTCACGATCGAGAATGCTCCCGGAATCGATTGAGGACTATTCGGCGGATACAGTGAAACAGAGCCACGCAACATCATGTTCTGCACGTTGCGAAACTTCTCACCGCCCTGCGCGGTGAACGCCGCCTTCGCCAGCTCGAGCGGCGTGCTCTCTGCCGTAATCACGACGGCCGGAGGAGCGGCCGCAGTCGTCGCCGGCGGAGTACTTGAAGTCTTTCCGGGCGCGTGCTCCTGAGCGGAAGCCACGATACCAAAGCCCGCGAGACAAACAGACAATGCGAGGGGTTTGAAAAACAAATGCTTCATGTCCAAAGCCTTTCAATCAGAAGTTCAGTCGCACCTGGGCGTAGATGCGTCGATTGCCGGCGCCGGCACTGCCACCGCCCGGGCCGCCAAACCCGCCAAACGCTCCTCCCAGTCCCAGCGACTCACCGAAACTCGGCGACGCAAGATTACCAACTGGCGTCGCAAGATTCACGCGGTTCAAGAGGTTTTGGAAGTTGATCGAGACGTCCAGGTTGTATCGCTTCTCACTCGCTGGCGCACCGCCGCCGCCTTGAGGTCCTGCTCCGGCACCAACGGGTCTCGGCCCGCCACCGGCAACAGCAGCCACTGCCGGCGCTCCACCTGGACCACCTGGTCCACCCGCAGGACGTGCAGCCGCAGCATTGCCGCGGTTGATGTTACCGAAAGCAAACGCGCGGCTCACGCGCAGGTTAACTACGAATGCTCCGGGCGCCTGGCCGAAGTTGCGCGGAATGATCGTCTCGCCCGGTAACGGCGTAAGATTGAAATTACCGAAACGCGTGCACCGGATATTTTGCGCGGAGCAATCAGCGTTTGCGCCTGCGAAACTCGGACGCTCATTGAACTGCCGATCGAGGTTTCGATCCTGACCCGTGGTGATATTGAATCCCGGTCCAGTGTTCGCGACTACAAATGGATTCAGCACCACTTTCCACCACGGCAGGTTAACCGTGCCGAAAATCGTAAACCGGTGTCGGATATCAAATGAGCTCCGGCCAAACTCACCCGAAAGATCGTAGGAGTTCACTGGAAACAACTGGCCACCCTGACCGTCAGTGTCGTTCGTGGTCTTGCTGAACGAGTAGTTGCCGCGAAGTTGGAGCATGCGGCTCAGCCTGCTATTGAAACCGACGAAGAACTGTCGCTGGTTGAACTGCCCACTGGCCTCGTAACGATTGATGTCACCTCTCGTTGGGTCGGGTCGAATGCCATTCGGCGTCAGCTCCGTGATTGTGAACGGCAGCGGCGCGTTAATGTCACGCGCGCGAATCACGTGAACGATGCGGATGTTGTAGAACCCGACGAACATCGTGATGTTGCGCGGCAGTTGACGTTCGACCTGCGTGCCGACGAGGAACACAGTCGGCGCCTGGAGATTTGGATCTACTTGCCAGATCGTTTGCTGGGTCGCCGAGAGTCCTGCGACCGAAGGAACAGCGGTCGGACTCCACTGATTCAGTAGCGCATAGATTGGAGCAACGTTTGGCAACGATTGCTCGGCGATACTCGGCGGTGCGCTTCGATCGAAAGGCTCAACCACCGAGGTCTGGATCACGTTGACACCATTGAAGCGATTTGCCGTCAACGTGTTGCTCTCATTGAAACGGTTGTAAAAGAAGCCCGTGCCGACGCGAATCACCATCTTCGGTGGACGCGCGCTGTTGGCTGCGCCGGGCGACCATGCGACTGCGAGCCTCGGCCCGAAATCAAACTTGCTGTGCGCGTTCGTTTGTGTCTCATAGCGCAGACCGTAGCTCAAGGTCAGGTTCGGCCTGATGCGCCAGTCGTCCTGAATGAACACGCCGTAATCCGTTTGGCTAACGTCAGCAAAAGGATTCCCCGCGTTGAGGCGAAACGAGGTTGCGCCACCACCGGCCGCACGCACCTGTGCGGGCGTGAAGCCCTGCTCGAGCAAATCCAGCGTTAGTTGATAACGCTCGATACTCGTCAAACCAAAGCCACCGGTGAAGGTCCAACTACCGCCGAAAAACCCTTCATTCGTGTCGTCGACATCGACGTGACGAATGCGAGCACCAAACTTGATCGCATGAGTGCCCATCTGCTTCGCGGTGAAGTTGTTCAACTCCCAACTCTTGCGTTCGCTAAACGACTGGCCCACCTGCGAGCCACCTGAACCAAAGGCGCCGCTCACATCCAATGAGGGAACGTCGTTGTTGCCGTTCTGCTCGAACCGGTTGGCACTAAACTGAAAACGAGTCTCATTGATCGTTGTCGGATTGAGTATCGCGGTTTCAGTCACCTGGATGTTCTGATTTACCGAAAGCGTGTCGTAGCCACGCTCGGGTAGGTTGAAGCCGCCGATGCCCTGGTTGTCTGTGCGCGAGCGATTGTAGTTGTAACGAACGATTAAGGTGTTGCTGGGATTGATGGCGTAGTCAAAGCGCGGGCTGAAAAACATATTGCGCCGCGGTACGACAAACGCCTGGCCGAAATCCACCGGATTCAAATTATCGTCGAGCACAGTGGCGCGCACGAGCTCGTTGTCGTCAGTTTCGATGCGACTGAAGTTGAAGAAGAACGACGCCTTTTTCGCGACAATTGGACCACTGAGGTTCATGTCGTACTGGCGAATCTGAAACGGCGTGCGCTTGCTCGAAGTGATGGCAAACGGGTTGCGCGAATTGAGGCTCTCGTCGTTGAAGTTCATAGACGCGCCGCCGCGAAGCTTGTCGGTGCCGGGGCGCGTCAGGATGTCGATACGCGCGGAAGGCTGATCGTTTTCCGCGGCGAAAGGATTCTGGTTGATACGAATCTCGCGTATCGCATCTTTCGATGGGAGATTGGCGCCGCTGAAGCCGTCGATAAAGATCTGACCGCCGTTTGGTCCAACTGACGGACCGGCGAGCGCCTGGAGCGCGGCTGCGAGCTCCTCAGGATCGTCCGGCAGGGCGTCCAGATCTTTGCCACCGATGATGGTCTGGTTCGCGTTGTTGGTCGCTTCGGTACTGACGGGAGTATCGGCGACAGTGACTTTTTCTTCGATCGTCACGCGCAGAGTGAGATTGAGTGTCTGTCGCGCCGGCGTGATGTCGACTTCTTTACTTTCCGACGGAGCAAAGCCCGGGGCGTTTGCTTGCACCTTGTACTTGCCCGGAGCGAGGCCGGCGAAACTATAGACACCTTCGCCGTTCGTGGTTGTTTTCTTCTCCACTCCGGTTGCGTCGGTGAGAGTGACGTTAGCACCGACAATGGCAGCGCCGAGCTCGTCAGCGATCAAGCCTCGCAACGTACCACGGGCTTGCTGAGCGGCAGCGAGTGTGGCGGTTAATACGACAACCAGACCAAGACCACAGATCTGGCGGGGGAGATTTCTTAAGAATTTCATCGTGCGACCTCAAGAACCGAGATAAGTCTCTGAAGGCGTTTCGTAAATGCGAGATAGGCCGCGTTGGCTAACCGGCCAGTGTTAATTGATACGGCGCAAGCATTGGCTAAGTTCAGCCTGGGAAACGCCAAGGCGTTCGCTAATTTCAGCCGCGAACGCCTTCGGCGTTTTTACAACTATGGCAAGCCGATGCCGAATGAAATGCCGCTGCTTCCTAAACCGGCAGCGGGGTTAGGCGCCTGACCGGCTGCCGGGCGCGGTGCAAGCATTGCGAGGAGGGTATCGGCACCAGCAACAAGCGAAATGGCCGTCAATCTGGTCGGATCCACACCCTGCGTACTGGAAACGATGATGGTGTCGCCAACCTTAACATCGGCGATCGAAATAGTTGGCAATCTTTCGAGCATGTCGTTGATATTGAAGCCGCCGGGACGTCCTCCACCCGGGCCACCGGGACCACCTGCGCCTTGCGGTCGCTGTTGTCCATTCCCCTGCGCTGCTGGCTGACCTCCGCCTGCCGGAGCCGCACCACCTGGACCGCCTGGGCCGCCGCCAGTTCTGGCTCCGAAGCCCATTCCCATCTCTGCGGGAAATCGTCTCAAAACCGCATCCTGCTTGATAATGATTGTGAGCGGAGTCTTCTTCTCCAACTCTGCGATCTTGATCTCGCCAGTCGCCGCATCGATCTCTTTAACAACGCCGCCGACGGTTCGAAAACTTCCAGTCACGACCTTCTGCGGGTTGAAACGAAGCGGATCTTCCGTGCGATCGCCAAGCGCGCGTAACTGGTCGCCCACTTTCAACTCACCGAAATTACTCGGCTTTGCATCACCGAACTTGATCGAATCGGGCGCATAACGAAACATTTCCGTCTTGTCCGTAACGGGAATTACTATTGCCTGCGAACCAGCCATCGTTCGATGCGTGATCGTGATCTCTTTCGTCTCCGGCTTGAGCGCGGTGATCACGCCGAGGATGCCGCGACGACGCCACTCGGCCCGTTCCGCGTCCGCCTTCTTTGCCAAATCGCCCTTGGTCATCACGACAACCATGAACGCCGGCACCGACTTTTGATCTGCGGCCACGGTGCCGCGGGCCATGACGCGATCGCCTTCCGCGACGTCAGCAAAAGTCACATCAGTTGAGTTGTCGAGCGTCGTCTGACCAGGCGCGAGCTTTTTATAAATGGTTTTATCGTTGAGCGAAACGGCGACGATGTTGCCGGCATCGGTCTTGATGGTTAGTTGTTTGGCGGTAGCATCAATGCTTTTCACCTCGCCAAGTGCGTACTTGGCAGTGATGCTGGGGTCACCGCCCTGCGGTGCGAACAGTGTGATTAGTCCTAACGCGGCCGCGAAAAAGAACGTCTTCATTACTAGTCCTTTCTGTTACGTGAACACCGCAAAACGCGGATTTATAACCGGTATATACAAAATTTCGGGTTTAGCCGCAAAAGGCACGACTTCAGTTGCTCCAGCCGGCGCGATAGCGCGCGGTCAAAGCCAGTCCGAAGCTGATAATCAGTATAAAGGTTGCCATAAATGGCCAAACATACGGGAGCGAGGTCAAGAGCACCCAAAAACTGGTCCCAAGTAATAACGCCACAGCCTCGGAATTCTTACCGAATGGGGCGTATTTTCTTTGGAGCCAGCGGCCGGTAGCCGCGTAAAGGATGACGCGGCCAAACAATCCGGCGACGATCCAGAGCAGCAGGGCCAGTAGTCCGACGAGCACGCGAATCGGCTCAGGCATGATCCAGAGACACAGCAGCACGAAGCCAAACAGCACCACCACGCCAATCAACCCGATCACCGCTACACGCAGACTCGTTAACTGGAGCCTCGCGACGCCACGGCTAATCGTGCCCGGCATCGCTGCTGTGAATCCGAGTGAAACGAGAAACCAGAACAGCACGACGAGCAGCCTGGTTCCGAAATAGGTTGGAGTCCAGTGCGGGCTAAATATTCCGGTGGGATTTCGCATCATGTCGCGGAGTTCCTGCTGGTAACCCGCGTACATCATTGTCATCGCTTCGGGTCGTCTATTGGCGGGCGAGTCTTCAGCGTGATAACTACCACCCAGCACGATGACGTCGCCGCCGATGCGCGAGCCGGCTTTTTGAATGACTGATCCGCCGATCGCCGCGACGTCTCCTTCGACAGTGCCTTCGACAATGACGTCACCGCCGAAAGACATCGCGCCCTGTTTCACTGTACCGGTGATCCTGACGGAGTTGCCCACACCAAAAACCGTGCCTTCGTTGGTCCCCTGGACCACCACCATCTTGTCGTCGTTAGCACTCTGCGCGCTGGCCACGCCAAACAGCAGCAACACCCACACGAGCATCGCCACGATGCGATTCCAGTCGAGTTGGTTCAGGGAGAATTGGGAAGCGGTTTGTGAGCGCGAATTAACCATTGCCCGCGGCAACTCCCTCTATTCAGTTGCACCCGAGCGATGATAGTGGGAAATCAAGCGCGAGAGGATGAAAACGCCAAAGGCAAGCAGGACCAGCATGGGCCATAGTGTGCCAGTCTCGATGATGTACTTCCTGCTTACCACTCTAAAGATCACGACCAGCCCTGCTGCGATGTCGTAAACGGCCGTCGCGATGAAACTGATGAGGCCAAACATCGTTGCCACAAACTTCCCGGCGATCTGGAACACGCCGTTTACTGCGGTTGCGCCGAGGAGTGCAAAACCGCCAAGCGCGAGGACGATGCAGATCGTTAAAGCTTTGCGATGCTCGGAACGTGTGCGCACGCCGCGCATGTCGGCGGTCGCACGCGTTGCGATGATGTGCGAGAAATTCCGCGGCACCGGGATTTCATCGTCACCAGTCAAAGCTGCATCAAGCTCGCAAACGAAGAGGCGATGAGCGCGCAGCTCAAAGCGACAATCAGCACAGCTCTCTACATGATCTTCGAAGAGCACCGTCAGATCTGCATCCAGTTCGCCGTCAACATAGGCGCCGACCAGATTTTGCTCGCAGATCTTTTCGATTGTGGTGGTGCTCATTAAATTCCGGTAATTCCCTTTTCCACAAACTGCTGGCGCATCATCTCGCGTGCACGGAACAGGCGGTTCTTCACAGTGCCGAGCGGCAGGCCCGTCACTTCAACAATCTCTTCGTAACTGAGGTCTTGCGAGTGCCGGAGAATGATCAACTCGCGATAGTTACCCGGCAGTGCTCTGACGACCGACTCAATCTCGCCGCGTCGTTCCTTGCGTTCGCTTTCCTGCTCCGGACTCAAACTGCCGCTCTCGACTGGTAAATCAAACTGATCGTTTTCGGGACCCATGACGAGGGATTGTTCGCGGGTGGCGGTGCGGCGCAGGTGGTCGATAGCTGCGTTGTGCGCGATCTTGTAAATCCAGGTCGAAAACTTGAACTCGGAGCGATAGCGACGTAGCGAGCTGTAAACCTTGATAAAGATTTCCTGGGTCAGGTCGAGGGCGGATTCATAATTGCCGACCATGCGGTAGACGTAGGCCGAAATCGGACGCTGGTAGCGACGTACGAGCTCTTCGAAACTTCCTTCGACGCCACTGACAGCAGTGGCGACGAGATCGCGGTCGGACTCGGCGGTCAGGTCTCGGGAAAACGCACGGGTAACGGAGGAGGCTGCAAGACTCATGATACAAGGGTGTTACGCGCGATTAGGTCGGTTTGTTTCACATCGGCCGCGGATTTACCACGACAATGTGGCGAGGCCGGCGGGGGCGGCGATGGAGTCGAAGCTGAAGTCGCGGCTGGGTAGCTGCAAGCCGAGGTCTTCGGCCTGTAATGGACGCAGGTCGCCGCCCGTCGTTTCGTTGACGATCTCGCCCGCGCGCTGCTTTGTGATGCCCTCGCCGACGACCATCAGACGCGCGAGTCCCGGACCTTGCCCGGTTTCAGGTGCGCTGCGGTCACGATAGAACAACAACAGCCGGTAAAACTCGTCTTCAAACTCGTCCTCACCACACTCCACAGTACGCACAATCAGCGGATGCTTGTCGCGAAAGATCACGCCCGTAAAACCCTGACTCGACCCACTCAGCAAGAGCGAATCTCCCGCACCGCCATTTCGCACGAGCCACTGGGCCTCACCGAGATGTCGCGGCAGTATCAACCCTGCGCGCCAGCCCAGCGATTCGAGAACTGCTTCATACTCTGCGAGAATCGACTTCTTCACCGCAATCACGAGGTAACGATCGCGTCCCTGCGGATCCTTCTGCAAACGTTCCTTCGAAACGGAAAGCTCCTCGACGGGAACGCCAAAACCGCGCTCAATCTTCCAGCGCAGCACGTCCTGAAGCTCACCCGCGGATTGCGACGGGCTCTCGAGCGTCAACACGAGTGTTCGGGCAGTCGCTTCCGGCAAACTCATCGACCAGCGTTTCTGTCGCAGCAGTCCGGCGCTCGTGGCGAGCTCATTCAACACCGCGGCGACTTGCGGCGGACTCTCGATGTTTGTTTCCTCAAAACTCGGGCGTACGAGCGACTCCGCAATATTGAAAGTCGCCGCACGTCGCAGCTTGCAGATCGAACCTTTAACGCGTTCGAGTTGAACTACGGAAGCACTGCCCTTTTCCAGGCCGATGGCGGTGGCGGGATACCAGGGATCGATGAGTCGTGACAGAAGATTGGCCATTAAAAATCAGGTTCCAAAACTACCATTCGCTATACGGTGTGCCTTCGGTCGAGGTGTCTGCGGAAGCGCTGTGAACATCAGTCACACCCTGCGCGCCTTCGAGTGAATTCGGATCTTCACCAGTCGTGAGGGCCCAGTCTTTCTGTCCGGTGAACGGGTCGACCGGAACTTCGCGCATGTAACCTTCACTGACGAGATCGTCGAGCGACTGTGGCAGGCGACCCTTGTCAGCCGCAAACTGATCGATCAGCGAACGCATTTTGCGCAAGTCGTCCCGCAACACCGTCTCGCGCGTGTGCATGATCGTCTTTTGATATTGCGGCAACGTGATCGAGGCGAGAATGATGATGATCGAGATCACGATCATCAGCTCGAGAAGGGTAAACCCCGCCGCCTTCAACTTATTTCCCTGCAACTTACCAGTCACTGTACTTCTCCCCATTCAATGCTGTGTCCTTCGACTTGGACCGCACGTCAAAAACATTTTCACCGCCCCACGATCCGGCGTCAGGTGGATCGTACGACGAGCGCAATTCCCAATCGTTTTTTCCCGTCATCGGATCGACCGGCAAACCACGCAAGTAAACCTTCTGCTTGGTAGATAACTCGCCGCCGACTTCGGTTGCATTCACGCCCTGCTGTCCGCGACCACCCATCGAGCCTCGCGGCAACACGTTGACGCCATTGACCATCGTTTCGAGATCCGGCGGATAGTGATCAGGATTATCGACTCCGAAGATCGTGCAATCGCTGATCACGACTTTACTGCGCGGATCAATAAACGCGTTCTGCTGTTGCTGGGCCTGTTGTTGCGCGGTGAGCGCGACTCCAGTGCAGACCATGCCGACAGTGTC
>DASTTS010000458.1:0-4045 GCA_035760085.1 Pyrinomonadaceae bacterium | reverse complement strand
CACGCGATCGTCACCGACGATGATCGGGTACGGAGCGAGCTGTGGCCGGCCGCGTGACTCATTCGGATTCCATTCATTAGTGCGATGATAAAAGACGAGCAGCGTCCCGCCCTCGCCAACAAACTTCAGCAGTCGATTATTCACCGGGATCAGATCCTGGTGCGCTTCGTAGCCACGGTTGTCGATGATGATGGTGTTGTACGATGACAGGTCTGACTTCGCGATCTCGTCAACCGTCAGCTTCTTCGCGTCGACGCCAAGGGCCGCGAGCGATCGTTCCAGAGTCGGATCGCTACTCGGCAAGTAACCCACCTTACGCCCACTGACCACGATCGCATCCGCATAGACCAGCGGCACGTCCCTCTTTGCAATCGGTTCTTTCGGGATGGAATGGTCCACGATGATCGCAACGTTCGAGCCTTGAATTCGATTGGTTGGCAACGCCGTGCGGACAACGAGACTGGACGTTTCCGTCTGCCCGGGTTGCAGATCGATCTCGCGTCCCGTCTCTAAACTCTGACCCCTGACGCGCAACAGACCACGAAACTCGTACGCCAGATGGTTCTGTAAGGTGACTTTGAACTCGAGTGGCTTTTGTGAGGTGGCCGGCGTGCTGACGTATGGCGACGGATCCACGGATACGATCTCGATCGCAGGCGCGACATTTTTGCGCGTGTCGCTCTCTATATGAAACGACACTCCTTCAATCGCCAACTCAGCCTCCACCTTCAGCGGCTCGCCAAACAAATGCCCATCATAAAGATGCTCAGCCGAAGGTACGGTCAAACTCGTGTTTTGTGGCGTCTTGATTTTCACTTCCGCGGAAGTATCTGTGCCCGCGAGCATCTTCTCCGCGGCTTGCAGTTCTTTGTTGATGCCGAGCCCGCTGAACTTCAACTTCTTAATTTGGATCTCCGCAACGCCGCTGTTCGTGACAACGGCCGCAAGCCGCGATTCGTAACCGGGCACGAGCACAGCTTCCTCAGGATTCAGCGACACTGACGCGCCCGTCGCCGCGGCAATCGCATCGTCGAGACGTGACGCCATGAGACTGAAACGATGCGGATCAGTGTCGACGACTTCTTTCGAGGCCGTGAACACACCACGTCGTTTCGCGTTCAGCAGCGACACAAGCACTTCGAGACGGCGATCGATGAATTCGGTCAGCGGCTTACTCTCGATTGTCGGTGCGACCAGTTTCGAAGCAACAGCGTCAGGCAAAACCAAACCGTCAATGGGTGTCTTTGCGTTTGCGGGAAGCGCGGGTGAGTTCGGAGCTTGTTTGACGAGGCTGTAACGAATCGGACGTGCGCCGCCGGCGGGAACCGTCTTGGGCCACGGTCCTTGCGTCGCGTGTTTGTGCAAGCCTTCGAGCGCTTGTTGCGCGTAGGTTATGCCGCGCACCGGATCCGTCTCGTTCGGATCGAGTGTGACGATCTGTGCGCCCGCAGCCGCTTCACCGCGTGAGCGCACGAACAGTCGTTTCACTTGCCACACACCAGCCTGTGCGAGTTGCTCGGGAAACTGTTGCGGATCGGCGGCCGCATCAACTGCCGCTAAAACTGTGCGACCGGTAGCCTGGTGATGGCCGTGACCGCTCGTCGTGTCGTGATTAGTGATGATAACGTCCGGACGCAGCAGGCGAATCTGCAACACCATGCGTCGCAAAATCTCCTTCTCACCCCAGACGCGAAACGCTTCTTCAGCAGACTTCGAAAAACCAAAATCGCGAAAGCCGAGGAAGTGCGGCTCGGAGCCTTGTACTTCAGCGGCAGCCATCGTCTCGCGGGCGCGAATCACGCCGAGCTCTTCGTAAAGCTCAGGACCGACTGCGTTCTGTCCGCCTTCACCAAAGGTCGAGAATAGCGAGACTGTGTGAATCCCGTACTTGCGGCGCAGGATCGTAAGCGTGCTGCCGTCTTCGTCATCGGGATGCGCCGCCACACACATGACCGTCCAGGGGCTCGTGAGATCGAGTAGCGCCTGATGGAAATCGGCTTTATCCGTCTCAGAGTGGACTGGTCTTCCAACCAGTAGCAGTGCAACAAAAACAACTAACCACAGATAACGCGCGCCCGCGCGCGGATTTTTAAGCAGATTCATTTTTCCCGTTTTTATCCTCTTAACCTCTCCAAACGTCCCGCCACGATCATGCTGATGGAGATGATGACGATCAACACCACACCATAGGCCGCCGCCGCGCCGAGATTGAAGTCTCGTAACTCAGATGCAATCGCGATCGAGATCGGCCGGTTCGCCGGAACAAAGACCAAAACCGAAGCCACATATTCGCCTAACGCAATCACAAACGCCAGCAGGGTTCCCGCGAGCGCGCCCGGCCAAACGAGGGGCAGCGTCACGCGTATAAACCGCTGCCACGCACGCGCGCCAAGCGAGCCCGCCGCTTCTTCTAGAGCCGGATCGAGTTGTTCCATGCTGGCCTGGAGCGCTCGCACGACGAGGGGCATGAACCGCAGGAAATAAACGGCCGGCAGGATCCAGAACGTCCCCACGAGCACGAACGAACCGAGCAGCAAACTCGGTCCGCCATACGCTTCCGCCACCGAAACTGCGACGACCGTTCCCGGCAGCGCCCACGGAACCAAAACCAGCAGCGACAGCAATCGCCGCCAGCCTTCTCCGAAAAACTTGCCCGTGTTTCTCCCGCGCCGCAACAACATGACGATCGCGAAGCTCCACAACAACGCCGCCACGGCCGCAATCGCCGACATCGTGAAACTGTTGAAGAACACTTCCGCCGCCCACTGATCGCTGAATAGTCGCTGGTAATTTGCGAATGTGTAAGCCGGGGGTAAAGTCTGTGTCGTCCACGATCCTTCGCGTGCGAAGCTGACGAGAATCAACGTCGCCACCGGCAAAACCAGCACGATCGCGAACACGATTGCTAGGACCGTCGCGAGAACGCGTGCGGGTCCACTCGCGATGGTTGCACGTCGTCGCGGTGCGCCTTTCATTGCTGCGGCCGCGAAGCGTCGTGTTCCTTCGTAACGTTGGAAGAAGATGAGTGCGCCGAGTGAAATGACGGCGAGTATGACTGTCTCGGTGATGGCGATGACGAAGTCGCCACGCTGGCGCGCGCGGAAGATCTCGAGCGTCAACATGCGCACGTCGCCGCCGAAGAGCAGTGGTGCGCTAAATGATGCCATCGAGGTCATGAACGTCAGCAGTGCGGCTGCGACTAACGATGGCGTCAGTTGTGGTAACAGCACGCGCCTGAGCACTGTCAGCTTCGATGCTCCGAGACTGCGTGCAGCTTCGGCGAGGCTCGCGTCGATCCGGCGCAGTCCGGCGCCGGTCAGCACGTAGAAGAACGGGTACATCGTGTAAGTGTGAAAGAGGATTAGTGCGGGCCAGCCGCGAAGTCGCCATGGCGGGCTCTGTAATCCGAGGAGATTTTGAATTCCATGCGCGAGGATTCCCGTCTCGCCGGCGAGAAAGATGAATGCGACGGTGCCGACGAGTGGCGGCAGGACGAGTGGCAGGGCAGCCAGTGCAGCGAAGATCCGCCGGCCCGGAAACGTGAAGCGTTCGAAAAGAAACGCGAGTGGAACACCGGCAAGCGCGCAGAACAAAACTGTTGCGATCGATAAGCCGAGACTGCTGACGATCGCTTCGAGGACGGTTCGTTCCGAGAGTATTTCGCGGTAGTTCGCGAGCGTCCACGCTCCACCTTGTTGAAATGAGCTGACGACGACGGAGAGGTTCGGGTAAATCACGCCATAGAGAAGCACGATAGCCGTGACCAAAAGCAGGGCCACGGATCTCCACGGAAGAAGACGGATCTGTTTCGTCACTTTAACAGGGTCAAATGATCCGGGGAGAGGATCACGTTGCAGGACTGGTTTACTTCGAGGGCGTCGGGTCGTAATACGAGGGCTTCGAGGAGAAGGCCGTCGGCGTCAATACGCACCGTCGATGTCGCACCACCAAAAACGATCTCGCGAATGTTTCCGCGCAGCGAGTTCGGGGCGTCGTTGTTGTTTTTGCTGAGCTCGACGTGTTCGGGGCGGATCGCGAGATAGAC
>DASTTS010000457.1:0-4664 GCA_035760085.1 Pyrinomonadaceae bacterium | reverse complement strand
CGCGTGGCCCAGCCGATCTGGTAGTCGACACCGTACTCGCGGATAAAGTCGCTCACGCTCTCGGCAGACGCGACTGGATCTTCAGTCGAGAGTCCAATCATTTCGACACCCCGGCTTTGAAACTCTTTGTGAAGTCTGACGAGCTCTGGAGTTTCCATCCGACATGGACCACACCACGTCGCCCACAAGTTCACCAGCAAAACTTTACCTGAATAGTTTGAGAGCTTGATTGGCCCACCGCTGGTGGCTTTGTTTTCCGCCTCGAGGATCGGTCGCGGAATTGAGACCAAAGCTGCCGGTCGAGTCGTCGCCGCAGGACGATTCGTTGTCGTCGTTGATGATGATGGATCGTTTGAGTTGCAGCTCGACACGCCAAACGCAGCGAGCAGTCCGAGTGAGATCACCGTGCATGCCACGCGTAACGGCGTCCAGAACCTAATCTTATTTACTTCTTTTGTTTCAGACATTATGAGTACTACTTTACTTCTTTTTACCAAACCTGAACGAGTCGAGAATCACCGGCATCTCACCCTGTGAGCCTACGTCTGCAACCGAAGATAACTCACCTGCCAGAGATGTGGTAAGCATGTACAAGGTTGCGCCCGTCGTATCTCCTTCGGTTCCGGTCGGCAGAAACACGACTCTTCCCCATAGTTTCAGGTCACCACGCTCAGTGCCCTTGGAAAGACCTTCCCACCGGAATTCATAAGCCTGCATGGAATTGATCTTTGTGAGACCTTCAGAGACCTTCTTATACTCCGGAATCGTCTTCGCCAGCGAGTTGCTGTATTGCTCCGCTTTCTGCTTAAAGCTGGGCAAATCGCCGACGAACGTTCCGGTGCTGGTATACCAGCCTACGGCAAAATTTTCTTGAGTGAAATCCGGTGGCAGGCCGCGATCGACTGCCACGAAGTTTAACGCACCGGCCACACCTGACTTCGGATCGCGTTTCCAGTTCTCCGGATAATAGAAAGAGAAATCAAAATAGTGCTCGGCCAGCTTACCGTCTAAGTTTTCGTTTGAGTTTTCAAACTTCACCGTGCCCGGCGGCGCTACATAAGTTTCCTCAGGCGCCGGTGTTGGCTGCTCCACCGATGCAGACGGCGTCGGCGTGCTCACGTTTACATTCTCAACGGGCCGGTTCGGATTTCGTTCCGCCGCCATCTGGTCCAAGCGGGGCTTTACGAAAGCGAAGAATATACCAGCCAGCGCACCGCCACCAAGGAGTAGAAACAGCAGCACTCCGGCGATGATCCACGGTACTTTCGACTTCTTCTTCGCCACTGGTTGTGGCGGCAACGGAGCCGATGGTAGCGGCAGTGGTGCTGACGGCGTTGCGACAGTTGGCGGAGCCACGACTTCACCGGTCGTACGCGGTTGTGGTTGCTCGACAACGGGCGGTGGTGGCGGAGTTACAGGCGGTGGCGGCGGTGGTGGAGGAGCCGGTCGCGCGATGTCTGATGTATTTGGAGCCGACCCGGCCGGACCAGTTGTTGGACCAGTGTTGCGCGGCAATGCAACCGTCTGTGGGTAGTTCTCGATGATGGTCGCATTTGGATCCGGCAGATCGCGGCTGGTCGGTCGTTCCGACGCGGCTGCGTTCAGGTCGATTGTGGTAGCGCGAATCGTCGCATTCGGATCGAAGTTTTGTGGTTGCGGGGCTATCAGCAAACCGCCGTCAAATGTGCAAAACTTCTGACCTTCATCCGGAAACGTACGATTACACTTGGGGCAACTCTTCATACAGAAGACCTCGTTAAACGGGAGTCAAATTCCATCGAACAGGCACAGTACCGAGCGCGGTAGCCCCGGGTCAACCACAACAAACACGTCCGACGCTGAGTTTGACCCGGCGCTACCGCGCTCGGTACTGTGCTTCAATTCGCTCGAGCCCTGGCGAGCTTCTGGGCAGCGCCATTATTGTTTGGGTCCAGTTCGAGCGCTCGCTGGTACGCACGCACGGCTTTGTCTTTCTGGTTGGCCTTCAGATAGCCATCACCGACACCTTCAAAGCCGAAGACTCCGGCAAGCTGTTTCTTCTCACCGGAAGCAGCCAGGCCCGAAGCGCGTTCGTAGGTCGCTTCAGCATCATCGAACCGATCCATTCCGAGGTAAGCACGACCCAAAAGATTGAAAGGTTGAAACGCGCGCGACGCCACTTCAGTCGCTGACTTCAAGAAAGGTTCCGCCTCCTGGAATCTTCTGTAAACGATCAAGTAACGTCCCATCAGCAGCAACGACGTCAGGTTGTTGGAATCAAGTTCAAGAGCTCGTTTTAGTACTGGTTCGGATTGCGGCCAAAGCTGCTCGCCTTGAAGCGAGTCGGCAATCAGGTTCAGCGTGGCCGGATCGTTGGCCAGCGCGATCGCCTTTTCATACAACGGCGCCGCTTCACCCTGCTTACCCGCGCGATTGAGCATGCGCGCGAGGTGTGCGTACGCAGCAGCAAACTGCGGATCCAACTCGATCGCGCGGCGATACGAATGCTCTGTTTCACTATTCAAGAGCCCGCGCGCCTGAAGCGCAACGCCGAGACGATCCCAACCGACTGCGTTCTTTGGATCGATCTGCACCGATCGTCTCGCAAATGTCTCAGCATCAGCCAAACGTTTCGCGTTGTCACCACTCGCACTCGGCTGCACGAGCACGACGCTCAATGCAACGTAAGCGTCAGCGTTAGTTGGCGCCCACGCGACCGAATTCCGGTACGCTGCTTCAGCATCGTCCCAACGCTGCTGATCGGAGTAGACATTACCCAAACCGTAGGCAGCGCGTGCGTCGCGCGGTTTGAGTTTCAGCACATCTTTGTAGGCAGTTTCAGCGTCCGTAAACTTGCGTGCATCGCGAGCCTCGTTGCCTTTGTCGAGCAACTCTTCCACTCGCTCGGCGTTGACGCGCGAAGCCCCGGTTGGCCTGTTTGCGGGTTTCGTCCCGGTGGCGGGTTTCGCGGCGCTCTTCTTCGTTTCGGGGTTCCTGGCACGGAAGATTCCTGCCCCACCACCGATGCCGCCGCCAACGTCCTGCGCATGAACGCTCCCAACCGTGCCGGGGCTCAAACAAAGTGCGGCTGAGCTTAAAAACACGGCGCGCAGTATTGCGTTAGTACTCATCATTACTCTCCCTGCTGCAAAAAGAGAACTTATGGATCACTGAAGAGCTACTGCGATGGATTGTAGATCATTCGCGTACAATCGCGAAAATCCGCGGCTAAGATCCGCTTCGTACGAGGCGAAAGCCCAGCAGTGTCGTCTTTGTTGACGGCGGAACGAATTCACGCAAACAAGACGTCACCGGGGCGTCAGATTTCGCGGGATCGCTGACGTAACAACCGCCTCGAATCGTCACCCAATCCTGAATACTCGCGGGAACCGTAGCCGTATTGCCTGGATATACCGAAGCTTTTGAGGAGGTCCATTCCCAAACATTTCCGATCAAATCGAAAACGCCCCATTTGTTCTTACCTTCGCCGCGGGAGCCGACCGGCGCCGGAGTCGCATCTTTTAGCACGGCTGCCTTGTCTTTCCAGTCTGGACCCCACGGGTACAAATCGCTTTGCTCGCCGTTGCGCGCCGCATACTCCCATTCTTCTTCCGTCGGCAAACGATAACTTACGTTATCGCGCTTTGAGCGCCACGCGGCAAAGGCAGTCGCATCGTCAAACGATACGTTTACGACGGGCCACTGCTCCTGACCAAAAGGCGGTTTGTTTCCGATCCAGTGAGCCGGTGCGGCGTGGTTTGTCTCTCTTACGAAGTCAGCGTATTCCGTGTTGCTGACTTCAGTGCGGTCCATCAGGAACGGCTGCACCGTCACGGCATGGGCCGGATTTTCCTGCGGTGGACCACCCTTACGTCCCATCAGGAAAGATCCGCCACTGATTGGCAGCAGCTCGGCTTTTTGTTTTGGTGGGATGGCTGCCGTCGGTGTTGGCGTGGGATCGTTCGTGCGAGTGCCCGGCCGAAACATCAGATAAGCAGTGATGCCGACGCCGGCAAGGAAGAGCAGCATCACTGCGGCGCCGATATATAAAACCGGCGGTGGACCTTTCCGCTTCGGCGTGAAGTCCACAATCATCTTCCCTTGCCCGGGTGAACGCTCCGGAACCGAGTCAGCCGCCCACTGGCGATTGGTTGTGTTCGCCTGCACACGAGTCGTTTCCGGATCCAGTGCCGGTGGCATGCTGCCAGACAAACGTTCGAGCCTGTCTTCGAGCTCTTTCGCCTGGAGCGCCATGCGTTCGAATTTTTCCTGCTGCTCTTTCTCGCGGCGATCGCGTTCCTGTCTTTCTTCTTCGTGGCGCTGTTTGTCTAACTGTGTGCCACTGACAGTGCCTGCGAGCGAGTCGAATGAAGTGCCGAAGTTAGTCTCCTGAGCGATCGGAGGTTGTGTTGCAGAAAGCCCGGACGTCTTTTTGATTTCCGGTTGCGTAACCGAAGCGATGGTCCGGTTCGGATCCATCGCAACTGTTTCGCGAATAGCAGCGGCGACTACGGGCGAAGAGTTCAACGCCGCATGAAGCTCACGCAGGAAGTTTGGAATCGAATCGATGCGCGCTGAAACTTCTTTCTCGAGTGCATGACGCACGACCGCTTCGATCGCGGGCGGCACCGCAACTCCCATCGAGTGGAAACTCGGCGGCGGCAGCGTCAGGTGCTTCTTCATGA
>DASTTS010000456.1:0-9428 GCA_035760085.1 Pyrinomonadaceae bacterium | reverse complement strand
GGCAAGGGGGCGCATGGCTCAATGCCCCACAACAGCGTGGACCCCGTGGTCCTGGCGGCCCTTGTTGTACTGCGCCTTCAGACGATTGTTTCGCGGGAGACGAAGCCCGGTGAGTTTGCAGTGCTGACGGTGGGCAGCAGTATCGCAGGTTCGAAGAGCAACATCATCCCCGATCGCGCGGTGCTACTGGCCAATCTTCGGACTTATGATATGGCTGTTCGCCGCCGAATGATCGACAGCATCGAGCGCATGGTCAAAGCCGAGTGCGAGGCGTCGGGCTCACCGCGCCCGCCGGAGTTCGATTATTTCGATCAGTACCCGCTCACCGATAATCATCCTGGAGTGACGGATACGATCACATCCGCGTTCCGGAGCCACTTCGGAAAAGAAACCGTCTTCGACCTCGGACGGCTGACCGCGAGCGAAGATTTCAGCGACATACCCAATGCCTTCGGGATTCCCTATACCTACTGGGGAGTCGGCGGTACGGATCCAGAGAAGTATCAACGCGCTCTCGATGCCGGGCGGGTGGAGCAGGACATCCCAGTCAATCACTCTGAGTTCTTTGCGCCGGTGATTGAACCGACTCTATCCAACGGCACCCAGGCACTCGTCATCGCCGCTTTGACTTATCTCGTGAAGTGAGGTTCTCGTCTTGACGTCCACAACTGCTGCTATCACGTCCGACGCGCATCGAGGCGCCAACAGGCTCATTGTAGGCATTGTCCTTGCCGTCATTACCTTCTGGCTTTTTGCGCAGACAACGCTAAACGTCGCCCCGACGATGCGCGAAGAGTTGGGAATCAGCGAAAGCCTGAACAACATCGCGGTTAGCATTACTGCACTGTTCTCAGGCATCTTCATCGTTGTCGCAGGTGGGCTCGCAGACCGGCTGGGACGTTTGAAGATGACCTTTATCGGGCTGGCTCTGAGCATTCTGGGTTCATTGCTGATCGCGATCTCTCCAGCCGGCACCAGCACGTTCCTGATGACGGGACGCATCATTCAAGGATTATCGGCTGCCTGTATCATGCCGGCGACACTGGCCTTAATTAAAGACTACTTCGACGGCAGGGAACGTCAGCGTGCGGTGAGCTTCTGGTCGATCGGGTCATGGGGTGGCTCAGGTGTCTCCGCGTTGTTCGGTGGCCTCGTCGCCTCATCTCTCGGATGGCGCTGGATCTTCTGGATGTCGATCGTCGTCGCCCTTATAAGCTTTCTGTTGTTACGAGGTGCGCCTGAGAGTAAAGGCGTGTCGACGGAGAAGACGCGTTTTGATTGGTACGGCTTCACCACTTTCATCGTTGCGATGGTGGCGGTAAACATTGTCATCGGGCAAGGCACAGCTCTGGGATGGCTGAATCCCGTGGTAATCATACTTGCTGTTGTCTTCGTTCTCGGCGCGTTGGTGTTCTTCCGGATCGAATCGGGCAATTCCAACGCGTTTGTCGATCTCAGGCTGTTCAACAACAAGACGTATGCGGGAGCGACGCTCTCCAACTTCCTGCTCAATGGCGCAGCCGGAACACTGCTTGTTTCACTGTCACTGGTTCAGCAGGCGGCCGGACTGTCTTCCTTGCAATCGGGGCTGTTGACCATCGGCTATCTCGTCGCGATTCTGAGCACCATCCGCGTCGGTGAGAAGCTGTTGCAGCGAATGGGCGCGCGCAAACCGATGTTGATGGGCTGTGCGATCACTGGCGCCGGAATCCTTCTGACCACCTTTACATTCCTGCTGGCTGGCCAGTACATGATTGTCGCCTTTGTTGGATTTACACTCTTCGGCGTTGGACTCGGCTTTTACGCTACGCCGTCGACAGACGCGGCACTTTCAAATGTGCCGAATGACAAGGCAGGCGCTGCGTCCGGAATCTACAAGATGGCGTCTTCTTTGGGAGCGGCATTTGGGGTGGCGATCTCCGCAGCACTCTTCACCTCCCTCAGCGGTTTAAATGGTGACTTCGGACCTCTATCTGATCTTTTTTTGGGAAGGACTGACAACGTCAGCATTCGATTCGCGGCCGCCGTCGCATTGTTATTCAATGTGATTATGGTGATCATTGCGATCATCGCGATCGCGATAACGGTCCCGAGGGATGATCCGAGGACTCACGCATTGCGCGCGACCTGATTTATTTAAGGCGCGTCCGGGATACGAAAGAGAATTTTGGAATTGATCCAGCCTTCGGTAAATCAAGAAGCCTTGAATGCCCTCGCAGCCTTCCAGGCTTATGCGGCGCGCACACTCTTGGTGCTCGACCTTATCGGCACTTTCGTATTCGCCCTGAGCGGTGCGGTGGCCGGGGTTAGGGAACGTCTTGATTTGTTTGGTGTGCTTGTCCTGTCCTTCGCGGCCGCCAGTGCCGGTGGAATTATGCGCGACCTGTTGATCGGCGCCGTCCCGCCGGCAGCAATAAGCGACTGGCGTTATCTCGCCGTCTCCCTTCTCGCTGGGCTGGTAGTGTTCTTCTGGTATCCGCTCAGTGAACGGCTGCGCAATCTGCGGAACCACGTGCTTATTTTCGATGCTGCGGGACTAGCGCTTTTCGCTGTCGTCGGCACGCAAAAGGCACTCGGGTATAGGCTCAATCCGGTGATGGCCGCGCTGCTGGGCGTGCTGACAGGAATTGGTGGCGGCATGCTTCGCGAGGTGCTTGTCGCCGAGACTCCGACCGTGCTGCGCTCGGAACTGTATGCCGTTGCCGCGCTTGCCGGCGCGCTCGTAGTGGTAACTGGTCACGTGCTGAATCTTCCACCAACTGCGATGGCAATTATCGGCGCGGTCCTCTGTTTCGGCATCCGCTTCGTAGCGATACGGCGCGGTTGGCACCTTCCCGTTGCGAGCCTGCCGCACCGGCCTAAATCGAGAGCGGACGTCGCGGACGATCAGGATGAGGAACGGAGGCCCTGAGATGATCCAATGGGATCAGCACCACCTTGCAAGGCGAACGAATGGAGAGTGCGATTGCGCTACCGAACTGAGCGACGACATTTTCGCCTGCTGGAAGAAAGATCGAAGGGAAGTTTGTTGACGCGACACCTTCTGCTTGCGGCGCTGTTTCTATTGCTGGCTTCCCGCTGTTCGCTTGGTCAAACTAACGCGTACATTCGCATCAACGAGGCCGGGTATCTGCCCGCGGATGCCAAGATCGCAATCGCGTTTTCAAAATCACCTTTGCGCGGCGAATTTGTGCTGCGAGAAAACGCGAACCGAGTTGTCTTTCGTGGGCCATTGAAGTCCGTAGCAGCGCCCAATTGGGGAGGCAACTTTCCGCACTACTACGAACTCGACTTTTCCACCTATCGTCAACGCGGCCGGCACCTCTTGCAGCTCGAAGCGAGCGGCACGACTTCACAAGAGTTCTCCATCGGTCCGTACGCGCCATATCAGGAAGACTTGCTTCTCTTCATGCGCCAGCAGCGGTGCGGTTACAACCCTTACCTCGATATGGTTTGTCACATGCGCGATGGCCGTACCGTGTATGCTCCGGTTCCTGACGGCAGTTTCATGGACGCGAGTGGTGGTTGGCACGATGCGGGAGATCAGTTGAAGTACTTGATCACCGCCAGCAATGCCACTGCACGTATGCTGCTCAGTTTCGAGCTAGCCCGAGACACATTCAAGGATATGGTCGACGCCTTGGGCCGGCCGCAGCCCAACGGAATTCCCGACGTTCTCGACGAAGCGAAATGGGGTCTCGACTGGATTCATAAACTTCATCCCGCTTCGGACCAGTTGTTTCATCAGGTCGCTGACGATCGTGATCACCGGGGCTTCAAATTACCTGATCAGGACAGCGCCGATTATGGTTGGGGAGCAAACAGTTATCGCCCGGTCTACTTCGCGGATGGCAAGCCGCAGGGCTTGAGAGAATGGAAGAGCAAAGCGACCGGTGTAGCCAACATTGCTGGGCGATCGGCGGCGGCGATGGCGATGGCCTATCGCATTTGGAAAAACGATCTTCACGATCCGCTATTTGCCGAGAAGTGTTTGCAGGCCGCTGTCGAGCTTTACGAGCTTGGCAAACGAAAGGAGGGTTACCAGCAGGGGAATTCCTACAGCGCGCCTTATCGTTACAATGAAGACACATGGGCCGACGACATGGAGTGGGCCGCCGCGGAGTTATTTAAAGCGACCGGCAAACAGTCGTATCTCACCGACGCAAAACGTTACGCACGTATTATTGGCCCAACATCATGGATGCAGCACAAAACAGCCGAGCATTATCAGTTCTATCCATTCATGAACATCGGCCACTTCGCCTTGTACCCGTTTGTTGATGCAAGGACAAAAGCGCAACTCGCCGGTTATTACCGTGACGGCATTGAACATGTAATTCGGCGAGGCCAGCAAAACCCGTATCATGTCGGGGTCCCGTTTCTCTGGTGCTCAAACAATCTGGTTGTAGCATTCATCACCCAGGTGCTGCTTTACGAACGCATGACGGGTGACATGCATTATCACCTGGCAATGCTCGCGCACCGCGACTGGTTGTTGGGCCGGAACCCCTGGGGCACGTCTATGTTCACTGGTATTCCCGAGAACGGTGAGTTTCCCGAGGATGTACATTTGCCGACCGTGCAGATCATGAAGAAGCTAGTGACTGGCGGTTTGGTCGATGGCCCAATTGCCGCGAAGACCTACAACAGCCTTCTCGGGCTTCACTTGAATCAGCCGGACGAGTTTGAGGAGTTTCAGACAGCGGAACTTGTCTACCACGACGACGTAGGCGACTATTCAACCAATGAACCGACGATGGACGGCACTGCCGACTCGATCCTGATGATGGCCTTGTGGACCCGATAAATAGTTAACTCCGTGCAGGGCGATCAAGCTTCAGCCTTGCGCGGAACGCGCACGACCACAACGGAGCAAGGCGCGTTCATTGCGACCGCTTCGGAAACGCTCCCCAACAGGAATCGCCTGAAGCCTCGACGTCCGTGTGAACCGACAACAATGAGGTCGGCGGCCCATTTTTGCGCCTCCTGTAAAATAGCCTGTTTCGTATTACCGGAGAGTACCATCCCCGTCGCTTTCAATCCTGCGGAGGCCAGCACCTGCTCCGCGCTGCTGACTGCCTCCTGAGCCTCTTTCTGATCTCTCACTTTGGATGATTTGATCGTCCACGGCTCTTCAACGCTTATGACCTTGAACTCGCTGCCTTCAGGCCACGGTCGCGCCGCAACAGCGCGCGCCGCCTGCGTCGAAGTCTTCGAACCATCGGTAGCGAGCAGCACCCTCCTGGCGCTATCCAGACTTTGGTCGTGGTCTTCTCCTGCGTCTCGCACAATCTGAACGGTGCAAGGGGCGGCCGCGACGACTGCTCTGGCGACACTGCCGAGCATCCAATGCGCATAGTCCTTGCGGACATGTGCGCGGACGAAGATCAGATCCGAAGACCATTTCCGCGCAAAAAACGGGATAAGAAAGCGAGCGTCGCCTCGCGTCACCACCACCTCCGCCGGGATGCCGATTTGTTTGAGCCGCTCGACTGATGGGGCAGTTATTTGCTCGCCTCGCCTCTCCATTTCTCGCTGCACGGCACGCTTTCCATAGCCCTCTTCGCGCCATAGTTCCTCCGAGACCTCGGTATCAGCGACGACTGAAAGCACATGCGCTGTCGTACCCTTGGGCCACGGGCGCACACCAACCGCACGGACGAGTACCTCGGTTGAAATCGCAGAATCAACTGCAATCAGTAGCTTCATAGTTCAATGTCCTCATGTTCACCAGGCCGCCGGCTGCTCAGGGCCGCTAATGTACCCACCGATTTATGACAGAGTCTGCTCGCCCTCACAATCGGTGTCTGTCGGTAATATACTCGCCTTGTGGAAGCGAGGAACAATATCGAATCGGTTATACCTAATGATTGTTGTGACGTGAAGTAAGAGGATACACTAAGCAATTGTGAGTGAAGAACCAGCCTTTGATAGCCAGTGTTCTGGTCGATTGCGGCGCCAATACTTGCGGCCTTTTCTAAGATGTTAATACTTGTGACCTTAATTGCAACCTTCATAACTTCGAGTCTCGTAGCGCCGATTCTTCCTTCTGCTACGCGCGATCAGGCTTATACCTTTACCAATAGAAGTGTTGATTACGTTATCGAGTTTCCATCGTCGAAGTGGCGCGTCCTCCCCTCTTCCGGCATCGTTTCAGCGCGCACCCGCAAGGAGTTCAGCTACTCGGGTAAAGTCAGGGTACGGCTGCTGGTTCGCAGAAAATTGGTGGACGCGAGCACGACGCCATCAGATATGGTCCGGCGGCGGCAAACATGGGACCAGCACTTGGCCGGCTACGTGTTAAGCAAAGAGGAGAGTTTCAGCGGACGATTAAGCGGCACTAAGTTCTCGTATGAATACACTCGGGGTGGTAAACCGATGACCGCAATAATCTATTACTTAGAGGCAGATACTCGAACTATCTATAGTCTACTCTTCAGAGGACCGCGCGACGACATACAGCGTCTCCATGGTGAGGCAGATGCCATAGCGCGCAGCTTCCGCCTGAAGAGGTTCACTCGCCCTTAAAAATTGACACGCAAAGCGACAACCTAGTGAACTCTTGGTGCACGTCGCGACCGCCTCCACAAAGGACTGAACTTCATTTCGCGCTTATCTTCTTGCGCGACGCACAATGCGCAAAGGTAGTGCGTCCTACCGTTTGGACTCGTGAATTTGATCAGACGGCGTCCTTCTGAGTCGCACCTGCCACAGTGCGGCTTTTCTTCAACATCGAGACGCGGTCTTATTTCTACTGCTGACATATTCAAAGACTTCCATTTCGCAAGAGACGACTTCAACCGAACATGAATCGGCAATCCCGCGCGTCTTAGACCATCAATCGCGGTATCGGCGCTTTCCGAGAGGTCATAAGCAATCAAAACCTTCATGTTGTTATCCCTTGAGCACAAGCGTGTGATCTTGTGTTCCGCCAGTTACCTGAAGTCGCTTCAGCGTACGGTAAATTGTTTTTGCGCTTATTGTGAACCCGACGTCAGTGTTCGGACGTAGCGCAGCCTCTATTTGAGAGTCTCGAAACTGATCCAAAGGATAACCGGCCCTCGCGAACTCGCGACGGATTTTCCTAACCTCACGTCGTCGTCTCCTGGACTCCAGTATTTGATAGAACTTCTTAAGCAACTTCATCACCTCTTCAACTCATCGTCATTTTTCAGCTTCCGACTGCACTGGTCGTGTTACTAAAACTGGACAAGGTGCTTGCCTCAGTACGCGGTCTGTGTTTGTTCCAAACAGCGTGCCTAACGTGAACTCCTGGCCATGTGCCCCGATACAAATGAGATCAATGTCCTGTTCCACTGCATAGGAAACAATTTCCCGGTAGGCTTTGCCCTCACGTACAGCGTGCGTCACGTTGGACCAGAGGTGGACCTCTCCCGGAACTGATTCATGCAGTCTTCTCGCCGCAGCATGATAGGGACCTTCAGTGTCTTGGGACGTCCAGGATATTTCAGCCTCAGTACTCCTGGCGCCGCCGGTGATAACGTGGACCAAGTGCAGCTCTGACTGATATTCCTGAGCGAGTGACAAGCCGTATTGAAGTGCGAGCTCCGAGTGACTCGAAAAATCAGTTGCCACCAGCAGTTTCTTCAATTTGAGATTACCGTTGGTTCTTGCAGCATCATGACGCGCAGCCAAACGCGTGACCAGGACTGAGCAAGGAGCCGTTCGACAAACAGCTTCTGCAGTCGATCCCAGTACCACAACACTGGGAGCTGATCGGCGATGCGAACCCATGACGATCAAATCCACATTCTGGGAAGCAGCCTCACGGTTTATTGCTTCTTCCGCTCGGTTGTTATTCACGACCGTTAAGTCCCAGTCGAGGCGAACGGCATCCGCCGATCCAGGCAGCGAAAGGAATGAATGTTCAATGGCTCGCTTTATCCCAGTCCGCATCGCCTCAACTGTTTCGTCGCCAGATGACGATCCGTCGTTGCATGTTAAGACGGAGAGCCTGGCGCCGTATGAGCGGGCTATCAATATTGCGTAGCGCAGACCTTCGTCAGACTCGTGAGCCTGAGCCACGGGGCAGAGAATTCGTTCAAAGTTTAGGATTTTGTTCATCAGAGTTCCTTTGCACTCACCTGCTTATAATGATCGCCACCAATGCCGGCACTCATGCGAGTGCTATGCCTGCCTAACACTTCTACTCTCTGTTTGCCTTGCGGCACGAAGGGCTCTTTTTCTCGCCAATAATCGTTTTGATGACAAACCTCGACGGTCTCGACTTCTTAGTTGATTGCGTAGTCGGTTGTATTCTTCGTAAACGACTCCATCACCCTGAGGCCCACGACCTTTTGTTTTGTAATGGTCTACGTTGATGTTGTTCTTGCTACTCAAGTTTGATCTCCTTCCTTTTGTTCAAATTGCTAATTCAAATCCGGTAACGAAGCATTGCTCCCACGCCACCGACGCTGCTGAGTAGTGCTGTATCCTCGATGAAGGTGACACGCGCTCCAGTCTGGCGCGCGAGAGTGACCAACAAATCAGCCGGCATCAGGCTCGGTTCTGTATCAGAATCGATCGGCGTATCGGAGAAATATTGGTGGACGGCAGAGCGGTCCGATTCCTGCTCGTCCGTTCGTATTTCTCGAGCAGATGCGCTCAACAGTACTTCGTCAACCTGGCCCTGTTCAATTGCCTTAACAGTGTCCTTCCAAGCGACGACAGCAAGTCCGCCAGCACGGTATTCATCGAATAGCTGCCTTACTTTCTCGGCATCCGTGTGAAGGTTGTGTTCGCGTAACGCCTCCATGGTGGCCTTCAGCACTTCATGCTCGGGGGTCTTTATATCCAACCGCAGAACATCAATAACCTTTTCCTCCAGACGATCCGGCAAATGCTCGCGCAGCAATGGAATGATCACCTCATCGCCGGCGAGAATGATGTGCTCAACCGCCTCTTCTCGCACCACCCGGTCGAGAACTTCCACAACCTCTTTCGCATGCTGTAGGTGGAAGTTGTACACGTGCCGCTGGTAGCGCATCTGCGACCAGCCGGCTATCTGAGTGCGGCTGAGCTTCTCGTGTTGCACCTCTTCTCTACCCAGGATGTTGCCCAAGCCGAATACAAAGAGACGCGCAGAGTTCGTATCCGCTAACACCGCAACGTAACGTGGGTACTGGTCGATCACACGCGCCAGTGGATAAAGATGTGGCCTCTCATTTACGTGGAGGTCATGGCGCTTCAGCGGAGCACTCAACTGCACTGCCTTGAAATAATCATTGGCGCCGGCGCACGCAAAAATCGCGAGGCCATTGGCCGATGGGCGTACCTCATTACGCAAGTAAGATTCAATTCGTGCTGTGTCGCGTTTAAAGCTCAGCTCGAGAGACTCCGGCGCGAACGATTTGGCCTTCGCTTTAAACTCCTTACGAACGAACGATTCGAAATTATCGCGTCCGTGT
>DASTTS010000455.1:0-5148 GCA_035760085.1 Pyrinomonadaceae bacterium | reverse complement strand
GATGGAAACAGCGGTTGAGCTTGATGTTCCGCTTGTAGCGGATGTTGGCGTAGGTGACAATTGGATGGACGCGAAGCCTTAGAGAACGTGTATGAAGCCCGCGCCAGACAAACATCCTGAAGTTGTGTATCGACGCACGCCCGACGGCGGCTCGTCAGAGACACGACCCGGTCCTTTCGAACGTTGGCGGCGGGGACTGGCGCCTGCCATCACCCCTTTGATTGTCGGATTTCTGCTACTGCTGGGACTGATTTCGGCCGTCGGTCTTTGGAGTGTGCGGCTGATGGACGATGTCAGCAATAAAGCGCTCGATGTTGGCCGGCAGCGTTCGGGACGGCTGACTCTGCTTTGGGATCTGCACGCCGGAGTCACCAAGCTTGATAACGAAGCACGAGCACGGGCACGGTTTGAAGGTGGCCGCTTCGCCCCACCGTTTGACTTGCAACTAAATACAGCACGAGACGATGTTGTTGCGGCCCTCCCGCGTTTGGACACGCTTGTTCAGGATCCAGACTGGAACAAGCTACGAGAGGATCTAAAAGCCTACGTTGAAATCACTGAGGACTCGAAAACTTACAGCCTGAAAGGCTATGAGAAGTTTCACATCGTTGACCAGGAACTGAATGGCCTCTTCCAGCGAGTACAAAACGAAAAAGACGATACCATCGATCGCGTCTTGCTCGCTCAAAATGACTCACGACGATCAATCATAAGCTGGACCGTGATAGCACTTTTCGTAGGTGCTCTTGTCGCTGCCGGGACCATCTGGCAGATGCAAAGACACTTCAGTGAGATGCGTCGCAGCATGTTGGAAACGCGTCGCGAACGGACATTCAATACGCAACTGCTTCAGGGAATGGTAAGTGCCGTCGCGGCTATCGACAATGACGATCGTATTCGTAGCGCTAATGCGGCCTTCTTCAGGATCTTTCCGAACGCAACTATCGGCGCGTCTGTGCTTGAAAAGCTCGGACCGGATGACGCGATGAGAATGTTGGAAACCGTGACCGCGATTCGTGTCGCCAAGGCTACCTATCACGGTCGTCTCATCGCTCGCGTGGAAGAAGAAGACAAGGCATTCGACGTTTACTCATCTCCACTGGCGCTCGACGGTGAGCGCGGGCAGATCGTGACGCTCGTCGACGCCACTGAAGCAGCCGCATCCGAGCGCACATTGCGTCGCAGCGAATCACTCGCTGCTGTCGGCCAGGCGACGACGCAAGTCGCACACGAGATTCGCAATCCGCTCGGCAGTATTCGTCTCGGCGTCTCCATGTTGCGCGACAGCGTGTCAGATCCAGAGGCGTTGAACACCATCGAGCTCGTCGAGCGCGGCATCAAACACCTCAACAAGCTGGTTGTTGACGTGACGCAGTTCTCGCGTCAGAAGGAGCTGGAGCGGTCCAATGTCGATTTGCATGAATCGCTGGAGCGCAGTATCGATCTCGTCACTGAAAGAATCGCCGAGAAGAATACGACGGTTGAGAAGCAGTTTGCGCAGCGGTCGATTGTGGGCCAGTGGGATCCGTACCAATTGCGGCAGGTGTTCGTGAACGTGATTGCGAACGCGGTGGATGCGAGCCAGGAAAATTCCGAGGTGCTGATCTCGACGGAACTGCTGCCGGCGGAGACAAATGGTGATGGTCAGCCGCCTCGCAAGTACGCGCGCATCACGATTGCAGACCACGGCAGAGGAATGGACCAGGCCACGCGGGATCGGATCTTTGAACCGTTCTTCTCCACGAAGAAGCGTGGTACGGGATTGGGATTAGCGATCGTGAAGCAGATCGTCGAGCAGCACGGTGGCCGGATTACCGTCGACAGCGAACCCGGCAAAGGCTCGCAGTTCCGTATCGACCTACCTGTTTAGTAAATCCGTTATCAATCCGCGTTAATCCGTGTTACGGATTTCCTCGCTGCCTCGATCGTTCGTTGGATGACTTCCTCGGTATGCGCCAGGCTCACAAACCCCGCCTCGAACTGTGACGGCGCTAGATAAACACCTTCCTCCAGCATCGCATGGAAAAACTTTCCGTAGCGTTGTCGATCAGATTTGTTCGCCGTGTCCCAGTTCACCACGGGCTCATCAGTAAAGAAGCTGGTCCACATCGAACCGACTCGGTTTGTCACGGTCTTAACGCCTGCCTCGCCGGCTGCGTCTGCTAGTCCATCACACAACTTTTTGCTCGCCGTCTCGAGTCGATCGTAAACAGATTTGTCTCGCAAACGCCGCAGTGTGACCAGTCCCGCAGTCATCGACAAGGGATTTCCTGACAAAGTTCCCGCCTGGTAAATCGGACCGGCGGGCGCGATGTTGCTCATGATGTCGCGACTGCCGCCGTAAGCGCCGACGGGCAGACCGCCACCGATGATCTTTCCCAGCGTCGTGATATCCGGCGTGATGCCGTAGCGTTCCTGCGCCCCACCGCGAGCGAGGCGAAAGCCCGTCATCACTTCATCGAAGATCAGGAGCGCGCCGTGATCCCGGGTGAGTTTGCGCACGGCTTCGAGATAGCCATCACGCGGCGGTACGCAGCCCATGTTTCCGACGACGGGCTCGATGATCACCGCCGCGATGTCAGCATGTTCGGCGAAGACCTGTTCGAGCGCAGGAACATCGTTGAAGGGAAGCGTAAGCGTGTTTTGTGCGAGCGGTGCGGGCACGCCTGGACTGTCGGGCAGTCCGAGTGTGGCGACACCTGAACCGGCTTTGACGAGCAAGCTGTCAGCGTGTCCGTGATAGCAGCCTTCAAACTTCACGAGCTTGGTGCGGCCAGTGACGCCGCGCGCGAGGCGAATGGCAGACATCGTGGCTTCGGTGCCGCTGCTCACCATGCGCACCATTTCGATCGATGGGACCGCGTCGACGACTTCCTGCGCGAGCTGTACTTCGAGCTCGGTTGGTGCGCCAAAACTCGTGCCTCCGGCAGCGACTTCCTGTATCGCGGCGACGACCTCGTCGTCAGCATGGCCGAGGATCATCGGTCCCCACGAGCCGACGTAATCGATGTAAGTTTTTCCGTCGACATCGGTGATGGTGGCGCCACGTGCAGAGCGTATGAATCGTGGTGTGCCGCCGACGCCGCGAAACGCACGTACCGGGGAATTAACACCGCCCGGAATAAGGGTTTGAGCCGTCGCGAATAGTTGGTCTGACTTTGTTTGCTGCATGTTTATTGGACAGGATTTACAAGATATTTCAGGATGAACATGTAAATCCTGTCAAATCTTGTGAATCCTGTCTATTGACTCTTTTGGCTCCACGGTGATCGATCGGAAACGTGAAAGCCTGACCAATCCGGGCGCGGCGCCTTTCGGCTTCGACAAAAACTTTCGCTCAGTATAGTGCACCACCACCTTCGCATCGGCACTGGCTTGACTGAACTTCCCAGCGAGCTGTGCTGCTTCGATGATCGTGCGTTGCGGGATCTCCTTGCGCGTCGGATTACGCACGACCACATGCGAGCCCGGATAATCGCCCGCGTGCATCCAGAGATCGTTGGGTTGGGCCACGCGAAAGGTCAAGTTATCGTTGTCACGCGCGGCGCGCCCGACGAGGATCTCGTAGCCGTCAGTCGAAAGGTAGCGACGCACGCCACTGATCTTCTCGGGTTTGCCAGACTTCTTTGGCGTGACCTTCGGCGCAGGCGCGGGCTTCTCAAACGTTTCCAGCGCCGCCTCATCTCGCGATTTAATGATCGCGTCGAGCTGTTCCAAACGCCGCTCGAGAGTCTCCGTTTCTCGATCGATCAGTTTCAGCCGCTCCGCAATCTCGTCCGCAGCGTGCTTCGCTTTCGTGTACTGTCGAAATCGCGCGGCAGCCTCGTCCTGAAGCGAGCGATTCTCGTCAACTTCAATCTCAATCGATGGCGCGCCGTCGGAGTAGTAATCCGTTATTCGCACGCGGTTTCCATCACGCACGGCAGTCGCGATGTTGGCGAGCAACAGATCGCCGGTCCGCTTGTGTTCCTCCGGATCGCCATGTCGCACGAGATCTTGCTGGAGATTCTCTCGCAACGTGCGTTGCTGGCGAATCGACTTCGTCACGCGCGCGCGCATCGCTTTAGCTTTCGAATCGAATGCTTTCGCGGCGTCAAGTGCTGCGAAATGTTTGTCGAGTTGAGCAGAGGGTAGTCCAGGGTCGAGCTGTAGCCTATCCGGTGTTTCTTTCAGTGGCTGCGGTGGTGGCTCGTAAAACTGACCAATCCTCGTCTGCGCCTGTTCACGCAAGACGCCGACGATGCGATTCAACTCATCGAGGAGAAAAACATCTGCTGTCCGGCCGGTGAGTTGGATAACGAGCCTGCGAAAAGCAACATCTTCGGTGCGGAAAGTAAGCCGGACAATGCGGTCCAGCGGATCTTTGCGGATGTCGAGAAGATGTGCGCCGCTGAGCTTCGACTTCATCATCTGGCCAAACGTATTCAGTGCCACTGACTGCTTTTCCAGGTCTTTTGTGCGGCGATGAGTGAGGTAAAGACGTGGGCTCGCCGGATCGACGCTGATTAAAAGAAACTCGCCACGCAAGCCAAAATCGATCGCAAGTGAAACTGGCGAGAGCTGATAGACCTTTCCAACGAACCGGCTCAGGAGAACGGTTTGAAGTTCGGCGACGACACTTTGAATCAGAGACTGATTCACAGCGGTAGTTTTTAACAGGATTACAGGATTTACAAGATTATGTCGTGACAACCGCCGTGCGTGTGAAGCGATCGTGGACCGTGTAACCTTCGCGGCTAATGAGCGCGAAGAGAATTCCCACGACCGTCGCCAGCGACATCAGGTAGAAGAAAGATCGACCGATTGACTGGCCACCGGTTGGAATCAGCCCGGTCTTCCTGTCGATCACGCGCAGTGAGAGCAAGCGCATGGCCCATGTGCGACCAGTCAACGCAGTCAGCAGCGTTAGATACAGAAACGTGACGACGACCCCACTTCCTGCCAACACCGCGATCGCCTGTGGATCGCGCAGGTTGCTGCCGGTGAGATACATCGCGCCTGCGATCGGTGCGCTCAACAACGCGCAGAAGATCAGATCGAGTAACGCACCCACGAGACGGCGAAAAGCCGAAGCACTGTGGTGGTTCAAATCATCGACGCAAAGAGTCTTCGTAATCGAGTCGAGATAGTTGAGCGCTGGATCGTTGT
>DASTTS010000454.1:0-5535 GCA_035760085.1 Pyrinomonadaceae bacterium | reverse complement strand
GAAGAGATCGATCCGGTGCGGTTTATTTCGAATCGATCGTCGGGGAAGATGGGGTTTGCGCTTGCCGAAGCGGCGTTGAAGCGTGGCGCTGCGGTAACTGTGGTCGCAGGTGTGACGACTGTCGAGCCGCCTGTAGGTGTGAGGGTTGTGAAGGCGTTATCGGCGGAAGAGATGTTGAAGGCGGTTGCGAGTGAAGCCGGCAAGGCTTCGGTGTTTATCGGCGCAGCGGCGATTGCGGACTATCGTCCGGCGCAACGTGCGGCACAGAAGATTAAAAAATCAAATGAGTCGATAACGTTGACGCTGGAGCGTACGCCGGATGTGTTGTCGCAAGTGGCGGCGTCGCGTGCGAATGGAATGCTCGTGGTTGGATTCGCGGCAGAAACCGAGAATGTTCTGCAGAATGCGAAGGAGAAACTGCGAAGCAAGAAGCTCGATGCGATTGTGGCGAATGATGTGAGTCGTGTCGATGCCGGGTTTGATACGGCGACGAATAAGATCGCGATCATCACGAACAGTGATTTAGTTGAGTTACCGGTGATGACGAAGGGTGAGGCGGCGGATCGAGTTCTGGATGCTATAGTGAAGATTAGACACAGTCGTTAGACAGGTTTACAAGATTTCACAGGATTTCAGGATAGGTGAGCGAAGAACTTCAACAGATTATCGCTGAGACGAAGAAGCAGCTCGAGCACTTGCGCGTGCTCGGTGTTGAGGGGATTCAGGTCACTGCCGCAGAGAGCGCTCCTCCACCTGCGCCGCGCACGTCGTTGTTTGGCGACATCGCGCCAGCGCCCGTCAAACTCACACCCTCAACCGAAACGTTCGAACAAATCCACGCCGAAATCGGCGACTGCACCCGCTGCCCGCTGCATCTCGAACGCACACACGTGGTCCATACTGAAGGAAACCGCAAAGCACGGCTGATGTTTGTCGGTGAAGCTCCGGGCGCGGATGAAGACATACAGGCACGTCCGTTTGTCGGGCGGGCCGGGCAGTTGTTGACGAAGATCATCGAAGCGATCGGCCTGAAGCGCGAAGAAGTGTTGATCGGAAACGTGAACCGCTGCCGTCCGCCGGGCAATCGCGCCCCCACTACTGAAGAAGCGACAACCTGCAAACCGTATCTGGAACGCGAGATCGCAATCGTGCAGCCGGAAGTCATCGTCGTGCTCGGCAACACCGCGATGAAGAACCTGCTCGACACGCGCGAAGGCATCACGCGGCTGCGCGGGCGCTTCCAGGAATACAAAGGAATCAAAGTAATGCCCACCTTCCATCCTGCGTACTTGCTGCGCGATCCGTCGAAGAAGCGCGAGACGTGGGAAGACTTAAAGAAAGTCCGCGATCATCTTGATAGCCATCCGTGAAATCCGTGGCTAACACCTCATACGCTGAAGTCGCAGTTCCGCTGCATGTCTTTCAAACGTTTACCTATCGCCTGAGTCCGGAACAGAGTGTCCAGGCAGAGGTCGGTGCGCGTCTCGTCGTGCCGCTCGGCCGCAATCTCGTGACCGGCTATGTCGTCAGTATTCATGACGAGCTTCCGGCAGAACTCGGCGAAGTAGATGTAAAAGACGCACATACACTTGTCGACTCTGAACCAGTTTGCAATCCCGAAATCCTGCAACTGGCGCGCTGGGTTGCCGATTACTACGCATGTCCGCTCGGTGAAGTGATCAAAGCTGCTTTACCGCCTGGCATGACGCCGAAGAGTCGCTCGAGTTCCAAGTTTGTAAAACCGAAACTGCGTCGCTTCGTCCGGTTACTATCAAATGAAGCCGAACAAAAGCTGACTGATACTCAACGGCGTGTGCTTGCCACACTTCAAGATGGGCCAATGTCGTTGCAGGCGTTGCTCACTGCAGCAGACGTAAGCGCATCAACGATCACGTCACTTGAAAAGAAATCACTGCTCGAAGTCTACGACGACGCGATTCGACGCGATCCGCTCGCGGAAACGTTTGGTATCGCAGACGCCGAGCACACACTCACTGCCGCGCAATCATCAGTGCTCACGCAGATCGAACAGCAGATGAACTCCGGATCCTACTCAGCTTTTCTGTTACACGGCGTCACGGGCAGTGGCAAGACCGAGATTTACATGCGCGCGATGAACAACGCATTGAGTCTCGGACGTTCCGCGATGATGCTCGTACCCGAGATTGCGCTCACACCCGTCTTCTCGCGACGCCTGCGTGCGCGCTTTGGCGATCAGGTCGCGATCTTTCATTCATCACTTCAGAAAGGCGAAAGATTTGACGAGTGGACACGCGTTCGAAACGGCGAAGCACGTGTCGTAATCGGCACGCGCTCGGCCGTGTTCGCGCCCGTGAAGAACCTCGGACTGATCGTTGTCGATGAAGAGCACGAATCGTCTTATCGCCAACAGGAGTCGCCTTATTACAACGCTCGCGACGTCGCGATCGTGCGTGCGCAAAAAGAGTCCGCGACTGTCGTACTCGGATCGGCAACACCTTCGCTCGAGTCTTTTCACAACGCACGCAAAGGCAAATATCACTTTGTTGCTTTGCCTGAACGCATCGGCGCGCGCCCGATGGCTGAGGCGAAGATCATCGATATGCGTACAGTGTTCGCGCGCCACAGCAAACCGCGCGTATTTTCTGACGAGTTGCTCGAAGGAATTCGGGAGACGCGCGAGCGTGGCGAGCAGTCGATCATTCTTTTGAACCGCCGTGGTTATTCGAGTTTCATACTGTGTCGCTCGTGTGGTGAGACGGTTCAGTGTCCAAACTGCGACGTCACGCTCACGTATCATCGCAGCGAGCGCGTGATCGTCTGTCACTACTGCAATCATCGCGAAGCCGTGCCGCGGGTGTGCCCGTCGTGCGGGAAGAAATACATTTACTACGTTGGCGAGGGAACGGAACAACTCGAAGAGATGTTGAGACAGCTATTCCCTGCCCTGCGCGTCGCGCGAATCGATCGTGATACCACTGCGCGGCGGAAGGTGTTTGAGCAGTCACTCGCAGACTTCAGCGCCGGCCGCATCGATACGCTCGTTGGTACACAGATGCTCGCCAAGGGACACGACTTTCCGAATGTAACGTTGGTTGGTGTGGTTTCGGTCGATGCGGGTCTCGCGTTGCCGGATTTTCGATCGGCGGAACGAACGTTTCAATTGATCACGCAGGTTGCGGGGCGGGCAGGTCGTGGCGATCGGCCGGGAAGAGTTTTGATCCAGACCTATCATCCGTATCACTATGCTTTGCGTCACGCGTGTGCGCAGGATTATGAGAGCTTTTACGAAGAGGAATTGCGTTACCGGCAAAACCATTCGTATCCACCGTTCGTGGCGCTCGCGAGCTTGTTGGTCCATGGGCCGGATCTGGGAAAGGTAAGGAATGATAGTTTAGAGTTGCGGAAACAGCTCGATCTGGTGAATCAGGAGCGGAAGTGTCGGGTGCTTGGTCCGGCGCCGGCGCCGTTGTCGCGGTTAAAGGGTGAGCATCGTTTTCAGTTGTTGATTAAGTCAAGAAGCCGGAAGGATCTGAGGGAGATTGCGGATGCGGCGATGAGAGCGGTGGCGGAGAAAGGGGTTAATCTTCGTTCCGTCAATTTGGAGATCGATCCGGTGTCGATCATGTAGAGACAGGATTGCAGGATTTACAGGATGAACAAGATATGAAAATTTCAGAACTTGCGGAGCGGACGGGAGCGCGCGTCGAGGGATTAACGGACGATATAGAAATCATTGGCGCGGCGGGGATGGATGATGCGGGCGAGGGGCATGTGACGTTTCTCGCGAACCCGCGCTACACGCCGCGCGTCAATACCACTCGCGCGTCCGCGATCTATCTCAGCGAAGAAGCACAGACCGATAGACAGATCGCGATCCTGCGTGTGAAAGATCCGTATCTTGCCTACACGCGCGCGTTGCGAATCTTTAATCCGGAAGCTGAGCTCGAGCCGTTTGTGCATCCGTCCGCCGTGATCGATCCGAGCGCGCGCGTTGCGAAACGAGTCTCGATTGGCGCGTGTGTGGTGATTGGTCGAAACGCGTTCATCGGCGATGACGTGCGCCTTCATCCGAACGTCACGATCTATGACGATGTCACGATCGGAAGAGGCTCGGTGATACATTCCGGCGTCGCGATTCGTGAACGCACCATCATCGGAGAGCGCGTCGTGATCCACAACAACTCGGTGATCGGCTGCGACGGTTTTGGTTACGCGAAAGACGAGGAAAAACGCTGGCTCAAGATCCCGCAGGCAGGCCGAGTCGTGATCGAAGACGATGTGGAGATCGGTGCCGCGACTACGATCGATCGCGCATCGGTCGGAGAGAGCCGGATCGGACGTGGCTCAAAGCTCGACAACCTCGTGCAAATTGGTCACTCGTGCACGATCGGTGAGGATACGTTGCTGTGTGCTCAGGTCGGACTCGCCGGCAGCTCACACATCGGCAACCGCGTGATCCTTGCGGGTCAGGCGGGTGTCGCCGGACATCTGACGATTGGTGACGATGTGGTGCTGACGGCGAAGAGCGCGACGAGTCACGACATTCCGGCAGGAAAAGTGATCTCGGGAATTCCTGCGTTTGATAATAAGGATTGGCTCAGATCGACCGCAGCCTTCAGAAGACTTGGAGAGATGCAACGAACGCTTCGTGAATTGCAGAGAAAAATCAGTGAAACCCGTGGCTAAGTAATTGCCCCACCATCAACTATCACTATCTCGCCGTTCATAAAACTATTACGCTCGCTCACCATGAACGCTGCGTATTCAGCGAGCTCTTCCGGACGTCCGAGTCGACCCGCGGAAGTCCAGAAGTCGTGCATCTGTAACAAGCGATCGGGGAGCGCTTGTGCGAGATCCGTGTCGAAGATTCCCGCTGCGATCGCATTCACTCGCACGCCAAACGTCGCTGCTTCGCGCGACAGGCATTTCGTGAATCCGATCATCGCTGCTTTCGAAGTCGCGTAGTGCACGGCTGTCGGCAGGGCGCGCATCGCGCCGATCGAGGTGATGTTGAGAATGATTCCCTTTCGTTGCCGGATCATCTGCTTGTAGATCGGCTTCGTTACGGCAAACAGGCTGTCGACGTTTGTGTGAATTACTTCGTCCCACGCGCGATCGGTAGTCGTGGCGAAGTTGTCGCCGCGATTGATGGCGGCGTTGTTAACGAGGATGTCGATCCCGCCCCACTTCTCGACCAGCTCGCGCGTCAGTTTCTTCATGCCGACGCGGTCGACAACTGAGACTTTGGCATTGAAAGCCTTGCGCCCGTGGGCCTCGATTTTTTGACTCATATCGGCGGCAAGGTCTTCGCGCGAGTTGTAGCTGAACGCCACATCGGCGCCCTCGCGCGCAAAGATTTCGCAAATTGCCGCACCGATACCACGCGTTCCACCGGTTATGAACGCGCGTTTTCCCTCAAGCAACAGACTCACTTAGCTATATTTCTCCTGGAAATAGATGGGGATCAGTTTATACGCCGCGGCAGATTAAACCGTGAAATGCGGGGCTCAGTCAATTCGGGGCGAGTTACCAGCGCCTACTCCCGGCGTACAA
>DASTTS010000453.1:0-2860 GCA_035760085.1 Pyrinomonadaceae bacterium | reverse complement strand
TTGCGGACGAAGACTTGTGAGGTGAGTTCGGGAGCGCCGTAATAACCGAGCGATCGATGTGGTGTTCTGATGATGATTTCGCCGACTGCACCTTCAGCACACGGATGCCCATCCTCATTCAACAGGATCGCTTTTGTGCCCGGCATCGGTTTCCCGATGGTGATCGAGCTGCTATCCAGATCAGCAGGAGTGACGACGTGAAAGAACTTCGTCATCGTCGTCTCTGTTGGGCCATACAAGTTGACAATGGTTGTTCGCTCACCGCCAGCATCAAACCAGCGTTTGACGATTGCTGACGTTAGTCGCTCACCCGACAGGAGGACGTGTGTGAGACGTTCAAGTTTTTGACCATCCGCATTCTCGACGAGGTTGCGAAAGATCGAGGGCACGGTGTGAATCACATTGATGGCCTGGTTATCCAGCCACTCGACGAGTTGTGCGCCGTCAAGGATGATGTTGTTGCGCGCCGGCGGAATGCAGATGGTGCCGCCCGCACACAGCGGCACAAAGATGTCTCTCAGCACCGCGTCGAACGACGGCGCTGTTAATTGACTAACCCGTACGCCTGGTCCAAATCCAAATTCATTTATCTCCCAGCGGATGAAGTGATCGATCGCTTTAAGACGTCCGGCGATGCCCTTTGGACCACCGGTTGAACCGGAAGTGAAAAAGATGTAACAGAGATCGTCAGGCTGCCACTCGCCCTTCCAATCACTATCAGCACCGCTCGCGTTGATTTCAATTTGGCGCAGCGACCCTGAAGTAACTTGCTGAAACCTTTCGTCGAACCCTGGTTCGACAATCGCGCAAACGGGTTTTGCGATCTCGAGCATTGCGTGGATGCGCTGGTCGGGCAGTTCCGGAGAGACCGTCACGAAGGCGCAGCCGCGTTTCAGTATTCCGATTATCGCTTCGATAATCAGGACCCCATCGTTGGCGAAGATCGCGACGATGTCTCGCTGAGCGGCTTTGCCGGCGTAGAGCGATTGCGCCACGAGGTCGGAACGGCGTTCGAGCTCTGCATACGTAATGCGCTCGTTCGCTGTCTCGATGGCGATGGACGAAGGATATTCAGCAGCGGTTCGGCTGAACCACTCATGCACAAATTCGCGACGCATAGAAGTTATTTCCGTAGAGAGGTACAAAAGGCACCTTCAGTGTTGCTCGTGCCTGTTTGTAGCGTTGAGTCAGAGATGATTTCGGCCAAAATCATTAGTGGATCGAGACAAGGGCATTTCTGCGTGAGCTCGAGAGCGAGTCCATACTCGCGGACCAGAACATGAATCTCGGTGCAACCCGCAATGAAGGAATCAACTCCGTAGTTCGTGGTTAGTTCGTTTAGAAAATCTACATCTGCGGGGCAATAACTATATTGCTTGATACGGTAGATGAGCTGGTGGATTCGTTCCTGGTCTTGCGCGGAGGGTAGAACGATCCTGCCTTGCATTCGATTCCATGAGGGATGGTTCTCAAAGAGTTTGATCCGCCGCGTACCGTTTGTGCAAAGCAGCAAGTATCTCTTGTCGTTAATCAGCACATTCTCGTGAATGACGTCGACGAGCGAGATCACTTTGTTCCTCAGCGCTGAAGGCAACTGGTCCAGCACATCGTGGATCGTCACGCAACAGATCACGATGTCAGTCACGTCGCAGGCAGCGAGTCGCGTGAGGCCGCGCGTCAGACCTTCGAGCAGTAGCTCTCGCTTGCCATTGAGAATGTAGTCAGTGCGATCGGGAATACATGGATCGGACCAGAGCACCAGCGGCGGCGAAGCTTGCTCGTTCTCGTATGGACTGAGCTCGTAAATCGTCTTCACGAACTCCGCCGAAGCGAGTGGCCCCATCCCGCCCATGATCCCCCAGAGGCGCCGGTGATTGTTATTCACATCCATTGTGATTTCACTTGTCTTGAAAATTCTGAAAATCCTGTAATCCTGTGAAAGACCTTAGACATGATTTCAGGATTTACAGAATTTTCACGATTCATCGATCTCGGCGGAGAACTCGCGCACCGAGTCCAATAAGGGCCGCACACTGTCGTTGATCAGCGACTGCTTGAGCTCGGCCACGTAACCAAGACTCTCCATCACCGAGTCGTCATCGACGCCGAAATCAATCAGGCACGCGATCTCGTTCACGCCGATCTGTTCGAGGTTCTTGACTGTCGCTTTACAACTGGCGACGGTGCCCATCAGCGCCGCCGTGCGGAAATATCGTTCGAACGCGATATCTAAAAGCTCATCCATACTTGGCTCGGAGATTTCATCCGGCGCGAGTTGACGGCCGCCGCTAATGACGCCTCCGCCGGCAGCGGAGCTTCGCTCCAAACGCACCGCCGATTTCAAGTACTGCCGGAATGGCTCTCTAACCTTCTGCCGCACCGTTTCCATGTCTGGTCCAATAAACGTGTGCAGCATCAGAGTCACGATCCCTGTCTCGGCGGAAAAGCCATGCTCTTCACGAGTACGGCGATAGAGCGCGATCTTCTCGGCCAACTCTTGCTGGTCCTGGCCCAACAGGTGCACGAGGATGTTGTGTCCGTGCGCTCCAGCGCGCCGGTATGTTTCGGGATTACCCGAACTGGTTACCCAGATCGGCAAGTCTTTTTGAAACGGTCGCGGAACCGTCTTGATCGCAACCGGCTTGTCGAAGCTGTTCTGCTGCGTCAACGATTCGCCTCGCCACAGACTCTGCACGATGCGAATCTGATCAAACATGACTGACTGGCGTGTCATGTAACGTTCCGGAAAGAAGACGAAGTCGTCGACGTTCCATCCTGAGCCAAATGAAATGCCCACTCGTCCTGCCGACAGTTGATCGACTACGGCCCATTCCTCAGCGATACGAATCGGGTTGTGCAG
>DASTTS010000452.1:0-4002 GCA_035760085.1 Pyrinomonadaceae bacterium | reverse complement strand
GACGTTGTTTCGAATGCATCACCCGAAGCGCGCGGCACCACTGCAATCGTCTTCGCCTTCTTACTGCGCAACGAACGAACGGCAGTCCCCGCCATCTGCGAAACCTGTGCACTCTTGTAGTCATTCGCCTCGCCCACACCGACGAGCAGCAGGCGACGTGCCTTCAAACTGTTGTTTCCGACGAGATGGAAGTAAGCAGTCTCGCCTTCTTTACCGCTAAACTCTTCGGCATCGAGTGCCGAGCGCACGAGTCCACCGGAAAGCTCGTCAAGTTTCTTAATGAAACCCTCATCGGCTTTCTCGTTCTTGAAAACGGCGACTGCTAAAGCTTGCACATCAAGCTCTTCAATTGGGCCCCGGCTGGCTTCAACTTGCATGTGAGTAGATTCTCCTGGGATTGGAAGTTAGTGATGCAGTTTAGAGTTCAAGCTTTAGCTTGTGTTTTCGAACAGCAGTCTAGAGGTTGAACTCTGAACCTGGAACTCGTTAACGATTACGTTCTTTCAACTGAGCGCGCGTTTCTCTTTCCACCGTTCGCTTCAGTTCGGCTTCTCTCTTGTCGTACATTTTCTTGCCGCGCGCGATCCCCACTTCGACTTTTATACGGCCGTTTTTTAAATAGAGCTGCGTGGGAACGAGAGTCATTCCTTCTTTGGCTGTGGCTTCGTCCAGTCGGGATATTTCACGTTTGTGAAGCAGCAGCTTGCGAGTCCGCAGTGGATCGTGGTTCTCGCGATTGCCATGAGAATACGGCGAAATGTGTGCATTGAACAACCACGCCTCGCCCTCGCGCACTGAAATATACGCTTCTTTCAGTTGCACGCGCCCATCCATGGCACTCTTGACCTCAGTGCCTGTCAATACGAGACCTGCTTCGTATTTATCCGAAATATGGTAATTGTGAAAGGCCGCACGATTAGCTGCCAGTACTTTTTCTTCTTTTGCCATGCAGCTAAGAGCTACTGTCCCACGTTTTTCAAGTCGAGCACGTCGTGGCGAGTGATGATGCCGATGATGCGACCGTACTCTTCAACCAGCACTGCCGCACTCGTTTGTAATCTTCGCGCAACTTCCGAAGAACTCTCATCCACATCAACTGTCGGAAAACTCGCTTCCATCACTTCACTCACCTGCGAACTCAACAGATCCCGATTCCGCACGACTTTCGCGAGGACTCGATTTTCGCGCAACGAACCCACGGCACGTCCTTCTTCCAACACCGGCATTTGCGTAACGCCGAGATCGTCCATCTTCTCGAGCGCTTCGGCGACCGTATTCGCAGGAGTCACCGATACCAGTGTCTTTGGCGCCTGCGGCTTCTTCGTACCACTGATTAGACCAGCGGTGATCTTTTGCGGTTCCAGCAGACGCTTCTCTTTCAGCCACTCGTCCGAGTGATGCTTCGACAGGTAATGCTCGCCGGTATCGCAAACAATGAAAACAACGATGGCATTCTCGTCAAGATTAGTCGCCACCCGCAGGGCCGCGGCAAGATTTGTTCCAGTTGAGCCGCCGCAGAAGATCCCTTCCAGTCGCCCAAGCTGGCGTGACAACTCGAACGATTCTCGATCGGTGACATTGACCACTTCGTCGACGTACTTGATGTGCACGTTCGGCGGAACAATTTCCTGGCCGATGCCCTCGACCAGATACGGAGTCGCCTCGACGATCTTTCCCGTCTCTTTGTAAGTCTTGAAAATCGAGCCGTACGGATCTGCCCCGATGATCCTGATACTCGGGTTCTTCTCTTTTAGAAAGCGACCGGTGCCGGAAATCGTTCCGCCCGTTCCGAGTCCTGCTACGAAGTGTGTGATCTTACCTTCGGTCTGTCGCCATAGCTCCGGACCCGTCGTCCGGTAATGCGCCTCAGGGTTCGCGGCATTCGAATACTGGTCAGGATAAAAAGAGTTTGGAGTTTCTGACGCGATTCGTTTCGCGGTGGAAACGTAGTGATCGGGCGTACCGGGTTTGGCTGAGACGGGAGTTATAACAACATCGGCGCCAAGCGCTTTTAAGTAGCGCGATTTCTCGACTGATGCTTTGTCAGTCATCACAAAGATACATTTGTAACCTTTGACAGCCGCGGCAATGGCAAGACCGATTCCCGTATTTCCCGATGTTGCCTCGATGACAGTTCCGCCGGGTTTCAGAGTTCCTTCGCGTTCAGCGGCTTCAATCATGGAAACGCCGATCCGGTCTTTCACTGAGTAGCCCGGATTCAGGTTTTCCATCTTCGCAAAGATCTGCGGCTTAACGTTTCGTGAAAGCCGGTTGAGCTTTACGAGAGGCGTATTCCCGATCAAGCCGAGAATGTTTTCCTGGAATTCCATCAGAGTCTCCGACAAGCTTGATAAGTGCGGACCTATCTATATAACAGAAGCCACAAAGAGGCACAAAACCACAGACAAGGGAAACACATATAAAAGCCGCGGATAAACGCGGATTTACGCCGATCAGAAAAACAATCTGCGTTAATCTGCGTAAATCCGCGGCTAAAATTCTTCTGCTTAGGGTTTAAACTGTTAGGACCCGGACGCGCTCTCCCCTTCGCATCCGGGCCCTGACAAGGCCACTTATCTTACGACGCGTGACCGAACCGTTATCTGACAAGCTTAGTAGCGTCTGTTGTTGTAGCGGCGCTTGTCCTTATCGCGAATTCCGTAGGTGTAAATCGCTGCGCCACCGCCACCGATAATCGCGCCAAGAATTGCACCCTTCTTACCACCGACTGCTGCGCCAACTGCCGCGCCGGCACCTGCTCCGATACCCGTGGTAAGTTTGTCGCGATGCTCGTCCCAAAAAGATCTGTCTCGATTCCAGCGACGTCCGCTGTAATTTCTATCTCGATACCGCCAGTCACTCGAGCGCTGCTCGTAACGTCGCGCGGAATCGAATCTGCGATATCGTGTTTGCGCCGCCACGGGAAGCGACGTGAACGTCAAAACCAACAAACAGAAGATTGCTATTAACCCCTTTTTCATTTCCCAACTGACCCCTTTTTCAACTTCATCCGTTTCGGTCGCTGTCCTTTTGGCAAGGTGTGTGCCAACAAGTGATTACGCGAATAACTCCCGATTTTTTGCAGTTTTCTCGACAGTCGGGCTAAATTGGTCTCTCAGGCGTTAACCATTACGTGCGGAACGTGTGAGGTGAGTTACCTTTTGGGGTAATCTGCCTACGAGTCTTCGACCAGATCAATAATGAAAATACTGGTTCTCGATAATCGACAGATCAGAGAGCTGCTGCCGATGACGGAGTGCATCGAGCTGATGGCTGACGCTTTGTCGGCACTCGCACGCGGTGAGGTGTATCAACCGTTGCGCACGATTGTTCGTCCACCTGAAGCGCGTGGACTGCTGGGCCTGATGCCGGCATATCGAACTGGTGAACAGGGCGCGTTTGGGTTAAAGGCGATTTGCGTGTTTCCGGGGAATCCGGCAATTGGCAAAGATGCTCACCAGGGCGCGGTGATGTTGTTCAGTCGTGAGACAGGCGAGTTGCTGGCGCTCATGAATGCTTCGGAGATCACGGCGATCAGGACGGCTGAGGTTTCCGCTGTCGCAACACGATTACTTGCACGTGAAGACGCCGGACAGTTGGGAATCATTGGCGCTGGCGTTCAGGCGCGAACACATCTCGCGGCGCTCGCCGCCGTACGCCCGATCAAGCGTGCCCGAATCGCGTGCCGTAACATCGAACATGCGGAACAACTCGCACGCGAGATGCAGCCAAAGTTTTCGTTTCCAATCGAGCCGGTGCGAACGACTGAAGAGGCAGTTCGCGGTGCGGATCTGATTGTGACGGCGACATCGTCGCTGGAACCGGTTATTGATAAAGAGTGGATCTCACCCGGCGCACACTTAAATGCAATCGGAACACATTCACCCAACTCACGCGAGATCGACAGCGCCACGATGGCGGCGGCGCAAATCTTCGTCGATCGACGTGAATCCGCGTTAAATGAGTCTGGAGATTATTTACTTGCAGCTAAAGAAGGACTCG
>DASTTS010000451.1:0-3729 GCA_035760085.1 Pyrinomonadaceae bacterium | reverse complement strand
GTGCTTCGCGAGAAAAACGATCTGGCCGATGTGATAAGCGTAGTGCATCAGTTGGCGATTGATCGCCTGAGCGATCGTGTGCGACTCACCGCGAATCAGCACAGTCTTTTCAAAGTCTTCCACCGTCAACGGCTCGATCGCGTCGAGGACGCACTTCCACCCGCGTTCCCAGTAAGCGATCACATCGTCTTTCGTGGTTTGCGCATCGATGACGAATTCCGTGTCGCGATTGCGATCGGGTTTTTCACCGTCGGACGTGAGAAAGTCAGTCCAACGCGAAATCATGTTGCCGGCCATGTGCTTCATGACCACCGCGACGCTGTTTGCTTCCTCGTCGAGAGTTACAAAAAACTCTTCGTCTTTCAACTGCGCAATCGCCTTCTCCGCGAGCTTCTTATAAGCACGCATCGCTTTAACGGCGTCTTCATGATAATTCTGAACGATAGCTTCACTCGACATCTTGGTAATCCTGTAAATCCTATAATCCTGGTCTAACTGCCTCTACCACCCGGGCTCGCTCAATCTGACGTTGTTCCCCGCTCTTCATATCCTTCACCGCCACAACACCCTTCGCCTTCTCCTCTTCGCCAATCACAGCAACGAACGGTACACCCACTGACGACGCATATTTAAACTGTTTCCCGAGCTTATCAGCCTCAGGATACAAATCAACCGACAGACCTCCGGCCCGTAGCTCCCTCGCCAATTTAATTGACTCCGCGACACTCTCTTTATTCCATATCGCCACCATCACATCCGCCGGCGAAGCTCCAAGCCCCTCGGGAAACATGTTTCTCTCATTCATCACCACGAGTATTCGCTCGAGCCCGAGCGAGAAGCCACACGCCGGAATGTCCTGACCGAGAAACATCCCGACGAGGTTGTCGTAGCGGCCGCCGCCACCCAGACTACCCGCGAGATCCTTCACATTAATCTCCATGATTGCGCCCGTGTAGTACGAAAGTCCACGTGCCAAACTCGGATCGATCTTCACGCGATGCGCGATACCCATCACCTCCGCGAATTCAAGTATCGACTGCAACTCATCCACGCCTTGCGCACCCAACTCATTGTCTTTCACAAACTCGACAATGCGACCAAGCACGGCTTTATTGAACGCCTGCTGCGCATTCTCTTCAGTAACGATCTCGGCCGCATGTTCGAGCTCAGTTAACGCAGAAAAGAATGTGAGCAAACGATCGCCGGCAATCTCGGCGACACCGCGAGCCGCAAACTCTTTCTTGACTCCATCGCTGCCGATCTTGTCTAACTTATCCAACGCGATCAGCGCTGCTTCGTGCTTGTCCAACGCGACGCCCGCGATTCCGAGAATGCCTGTCAAGACTTTGCGGTGATTAATTCGCACACAGAAATCTTTGAAGCCGAGTTTTGATAAAACCTCACTTGCAGCACTACAAATCTCAGCTTCGACAATCATCGAGCGCGAACCCAGCACGTCGACGTCACACTGGTAAAACTCTCGAAAGCGCCCGCGCGCGGGCCGATCCGCCCGCCACACAGGTTGGATCTGGTAACGCTTGAAAAACTTCGGCAGCTTGTCGCGATACTCCGCCACCACGCGCGCGAGTGGAACAGTCAAGTCGTAACGCAAGGCGAGATCGGCTTCGCCTGTTGATTCGTGCACGCCGCGCTTGAGTATTTTGAAGATGAGCTGGTTCCCTTCTTCGCCATACTTGCCCATCAACGTCTCGATGTTTTCGACGGCGGGCGTTTCCAACGGCTCGAAGCCGTAACTCTCATAGACTTCCTTGACCAGATCGATGACGTATTCGCGTTTGCGAACGTCTGCCGGCAGGAAGTCGCGCATGCCGCGCGCTGGTTGTGTCTTAGCTGAAGGCATTACCTGAAAACCGAGAAACCGGCGTAAATCACAAACTGATTCAACCCGCGGTTTGAACCCGACGTGTCTCCGTTTGAGATGTGGTGAAACCTGACACCGATATTTATCGCACGACGCTCAGAAGTAAAGATGCGGACGCCGCCACCGGCTTCACCGACGAAAGCAAAGTGTCCGGAATCCTCGATCGGCACTTCTTTGTTGAAATAAAGAAAGCCGCCGTTGACATGAGCGAACGGGTGGATCTTTCTTCCGTTTGCGAAATCGAGTTGCAAGCCGATGGGCGTGAGTCCGGCTCCGTAAGCTGTCTCACGTCGAAATGTATCGACACCAGTCGGGCTCGTCGTGCGGGAAACGATCACACCCGTGGCGACTGCGACTGGAACAGCGTCGATCGTGTATTGCAACGCGAGAGAATTGTTAGCGGCAAGCGTGCGGCCGTAGCGCAGCGCTGCGATGAAGAACTTGCGATCGTCGGCTTCGTCCTCGCGAAGTCCTTCGAAGATCGTGGTTGCTTTCGGGGAAAAGCCGGCCCAGAAACCCCACTCGTTGTCGCCTCGTTTGAGGAGAAACGGGTTGTCGTCAGTTTGAGCGAAAACAGGCGCACTCGCGCAAATCAGAATCACGGCTATGAAGAAAAGTTTCATCTAGTATCCTCAGTATTTTTCTCCCGCAAAGGCGCAAAGACGCAAAGCCTCCGGTTTCTTTGCGTTTACTTTGCGCCTTTGCGCCTTTGCGGGAGACGTTTTTCTAACCCACTCGATACTCTCGAGTATATTCAACGTAGTTCTTCCAAAACACTTCAAGCCCGGCGACTTCCTCATCCGTCAACGGCCGTTTCACCTTCGCCGGAAATCCCATCACCAACGATCGCGGCGGGATGATCGTCCCGGGACTCACAAGCGAACCCGCCGCCACCAGCGATAGCTCACCAATCCGCACGTCGTCCAGCAAGATCGCACCGATTCCGATCAAACACCCGCGCTCGACGTAGCATCCGTGCAGAGTAACACTATGGCCCACGGTTACCTCGCTTTCCAGTATGGTCGGGTGCGTGCCATTCCGGACGTGAATCACGGAATTGTCCTGCACATTCGAACGATCACCGATGCGGATGTAATGAATATCGCCGCGGACGGTGCAGTTGCACCAGATTGACGCCTCTTCTCCAAGTTGCACGTCGCCAATTACCTGGGCGCTGGGGTCAACATACGCGGTTGGGTGAATCTGCGGGTGAACCCCACGGAACGGTCTAATCATGGTTTTCGCAGATAGTAACATAGTGTAAATTGAGCCCATGACCCGACCGATAGTTTTCCTGCTCCTGCTTGCGGCGACGGCCCTTGGTTCAGCCTCGTGCACGGGCTCGCTGTTCAAGGTGAAGCCTGTTGCGGAGCTGCCGCCGCTGCCTGCAAACACGCGTAGCGCAGACGCGGGCGGTGTGACGATTCGCGTCGCACCGTTACTCACAGACGAAGAGAGCCAGGAGTTGTTCGAAGCAAACGTGCCGCTCAGCGGGGTTTTAGCCTTGCGTGTCGACTTAGCGTTTCAGAGTGGCGTGCCGGTGGAGATCAAGCGAGCGCGGTTTCGACTGCGTGATGGTGAGAACCGCGAGTGGAAACTGTTGTCAGCGAAGAGCGCGGCCTCGAGAATCATCAAGGCGAACGGGATCTTCGCCTATAACCCGAATTCGCGTAAACAGTTTGAGAAAGAGTTTGGGGCTTACGCTATTGATTTGAAGACGCCGTTGTCGTCCGGTGACTCGCGCCGGCAAGGATTTTTATTTTTCCAAACGCCAGACAAGCGACCGGTGCGCTCAAGCCAGCAGCTAACGTTGACGATTGAACGCCTGCCTCAACCTGCGTCCATTA
>DASTTS010000450.1:0-5571 GCA_035760085.1 Pyrinomonadaceae bacterium | reverse complement strand
AAGCAGGCTGAATTTCTCTTTCAGCAAAACTGTCATTTTTGACAGTTCCTCATCTGCCGGATCGCCACTAGCTTCTGGAGACCATGAATGAGCGCGTCAGAGTCTCCCTCCGCTTCCGGATTTTTGCAGCACTGATCTGTTTTTCCAGCTTAGCTCTCAACGTTGAGGTTGCACTTGCGCAAACAGACAACGACGCCCCTCGGTTTCGAGTCGAGCGGACTCCGGTCGCGGGCGGCGCTGAGCTGATCACGATCTGGGGACGTGTCGTTGGATCCGAAGCGGATCGCGAAAGCCAGAGCGAGGATCTTCCTCTCGTTACCGTCCTGCGCGACACGCTCGGTGACGACATAAAGGAGAACGACATTCTGCGCCAGGTTTGGGTGCATACCTACGCCCGGCCGACCCTCGTGCAAAACGCCGCCGCCCTGGTGCCGTTCCTATATAAAGGTGTGCGCGTCAAACCACGCACCTCAGTGACAAATCCGCCGCGCGCAATTATTGACCTTGCGGATACTGGCCGGCCGGTTTGGAGCGGGCTGCTGGTGTCTGGTCTCACCAGGGCCCTTATCGATCAGCCTTTAGTCAGCGCGTCTATCCATAACTACCAGCGCAACGTCACGGATTATCGAAAAGCCAACTTGATGCGAGCGCTCGCGATCCTGTCGCTGTACAACGCTGAGCCTAGATCCGACTCGCCTTTCAGTAATGCCGAACTGATCGAGATGCAATCGCGACTTGCATTAACTGACAAGATGTTTGGCGGCCTCGTCGACACGGTGCGGCTATCGCGCTTCAACGAACAGGACACAAGCAAGCGCCGCGACAACCGCGGTCACAACTGGGAACTGCTCAGACAGCATGCGGAAGCAGCCGGATTATTTTTCGAACCGCTGGCGCTGTCGAACAACGCGGCGACACACGTGCTCCTCTGGATGCCAGTTGATCAACTGCAAAGGAATCATGCGTCTACCGGGCGACAGTTCAACGATCGCTTCCTCAACATCAAAAATCCATGGCGCGACGAGCGGTTGCTGCGCTGGCAGGGATACAAGGAAACGAAATACCTCGATGCCGAGAATCGTCCGGTTGCGGCCACTGATCCCGGCGCGCGAGCGGTGACAATGATTCCACTCGCTCTCTACGGACTCGACTTCGCGAAGATACCCGCGCTGCTGATCGATTTCCGGGATACTGCTAATCCGAGAAGACGCGAGCTGTCACGTCGTTTCATCGATGATCTTGCGCGAGACGTGTTTGCTATCTCGAGTCTCGGAAACCTTTACTATTTTGTCGGGCGCTCAGCCTTCGATTTTCTGACCAGCAGACGTGGCATCGACGTGAATCAACCTTCACGTTTGCGAAGTGCAGTCGAACTTCAACTCCTGCTTTCCTTCGACTCACACATTAGCGCCGGACTGAGCCACGAATTGAACAAAGGTCTTGAAGCGTTGTCGGTCAACCCGCTCGAGAACAGGAGCCAGGCAGAGCGTCGTTTAGCACTCGCGCAATACCAGGCACTGCAAGCTTATGCACTTCGCCCTGATGGTTTGCCATTAAAGATCGAGCAGGACCGTCGGGCCGAGCTGACGAAGTTTATTCACCGGGGCTTCAAAGGCAAGCTTCTGCGAGTTGCCAGTGTCATTACTCTCGATCGTTACACTCACCGCGAGAAAATGACACCCGAGTTGTTGCAGTTAATGGATAAAGAGCGACAACTTGCCTATCACATCAATTTTCTGCGGCAGGTAGTGAAATCTACTTCAGTGATCGAAGTGACCTGGAACATGGAAGCGATTCTTCCATCGTTGCGATTCATCGCAGAGAACGGATCGATCAATGATAAGAACGCCGCAAAGGTGGTGGGATCGATATTCCGTCAAACCCAGGACAGTTTGGCGAGGGAGCTGTGTCTTTCGGCACTGAAGCGGATCGACAACGAAGTGGCGCAGAGAGAGCTGCGGCGCATCTACGATGATAGTACCGTGGCGCTGCGCTGGCGCCTCGCCTCAGCCGAGTACCTGCGAATCTCCCCGCCACCGCACTCAAAGACTATGGACACAGAAGTATCGGCCCAATCTCCAAATAATGCCTTGCGATCACCTTAATCTTTATTGCTGCGGGGGAATTGAGTAGCGCGCCACGATGACGGTGACGTTGTCGTGGCCGCCATTTTTCAGCGCGAGCTCCACCAGCTTCGCGCATGACAACTTCGCGGAATCCGCATTGTTCAAGACACTCTCGATCTCAGCTTCATCAACCATGTCTGTTAACCCATCAGTACAAAGCAGAAGCTGATCACTGTCGTGCAGCGAGTAATCATTGACCTGGGGATTGCACTCACCTTCCCTGGAACCGAGAGCCTGAAACAGCAAACCACGTAACTCGAGTACGAGAGGATCGGTGGGCTCGAAAGTGCCATCTTCGACGAGCCGTTCCGCCAACGTATGATCGCGCGTCAATTTAATCAATCTGCCTTCGTGGAGCAGATATGCGCGTGAATCACCAATGTGGCCCACGATCAAATCGTTTCCGATACTTACCGCGGCTGTCATCGTAGTGCACATACCGCTCAGACTTGCATTCGCCGCCGCGTCACGAAGCAGCGCGGCATTCACTCGACGGAACCGATCTTTCATTCGCCACATGACGGTGTTTTTCTCTGCCGGTCCCCAACGGAATTGCCAGTCGGGAGTGTGCAGCGCGAGGCTTAGAAAAGTGTAGATCGCCTGACGGCTGGCAATTTCACCAGCGGCAGACCCGCCGACGCCATCCGCGACGACCATTCCGTATCCAGTTTCCTCGAACAATTCACCGGGCAGAGTTTCACCTTCACTCAGGTTCGTCAGGACAGTTTCGACAGCGCGTCCAGCACGAACGATCAAAAAATGATCCTCATTGTTGGCGCGCTTATGTCCCTTATCCGTCATGCCGAAGAGATCTACGTTCACACGCGACGAGAATGGTGGCGGCGGCGTTTCTTCATTCTGCCCGCGTATCTCTTCATTGCTCCGGGATGGTTTGGAGGTATCCATTAGCAGGGAGTAAACGCCAATGTAAGCCGCCCGCTAACCTGTCAATTCTTACAGTCAGTCACGGGCGTGGTGTCCACTAATATCCACTCAATCATCGAAATGAGGAGATAAGACCCATGTCCAGGATTATGCTTGCCTGTTTTGTTCTTGTTGTAGCTTTCACTACGACTGCGTTTGCACAAAGAGAGACGACTAACGGTGTTGAGGTCGAGCGAGATCTTGCCCTGCTGCGACGTGACCTGCGGGCAGAAAAAAAGAAGCTGATCGCACTGAACATGCCGCTGACGGATACTGAAGCTACTAAGTTTTGGCCCGTCTACGATCAATACGCCGCTGAGATGTCCAAGATCTATGACGAGTTCTATTCGATCATCAAGGAGTATGCAGCGAATCAAAAGACACTCACGGATGCTCAAGCAAGCAGCATGATCAACCGGTGGGCCAACCTTCAAGTGCAGCAAGCGCAGATGCGACAAAAATACATTCCCATCATTGAGAAGGTCGTTCCCTCGCGCAAGGCGGCGCTATTCTTTCAAGTCGATCGTCGCCTTTACGCATTGATGGACTTGCAGGTGGCGTCGCAGATTCCACTGATCGCGCAGTAGCTGACGCAGTTAGATCACCAATGCCGGTTAGGCACGGTACCGAGCGCGGTAGCGCCGGGTCAAATCCTGTTGAGGGACGCTTCAATTGAGTTTGACCCGGCGCTACCGCGCTCCGGCTGTGGCTAAGTAAAAAAAGTTATGGGAAGTGGGTGCAGGGCAGGAGATAATGACATTCAGGGAGCTTGATGTCACGAATCGGTTTATTAAATGAGAAACCATTGCACGCATCACTGAAACAGTGGTATGCGCGGCCGGGCGATCGATTTGAAGTCCCGGTTGACAGGTTCGTGGTTGATATCGTTCGAGACGATCTGTTGATAGAAATCCAAACGCGCAATTTCGCGTCGATCAATGCAAAGCTCCGCGAGCTGACGCGGTCATACGAGGTGCGACTGGTTTACCCTGTAGTCCAGGAAAAATGGATTGTGCGATCGGCGAGCGCTAATGGTATGGCCGTTCGTCGCAAGTCACCGAAGCGAGGACGAGTGGAGGATCTGTTTTGGGAACTGGTCAGCATCCCGCAACTGCTGGCGCACCCTAATTTTTCCCTCGAAGTTTTGATGATCAGAGAAGAAGAGGTGCGGCGCTACGAGGTCAAGCGAAAGAAATGGCGCAGCAAAGGTTGGGTTATTGAGGGACGTCGATTGGTCGACGTGGTAGACCGTCGTTTGTTTGTTAAATCGGCAGACTGGCTGGCGTTTGTTCCGGAGGGACTACAGTCATTTACTACGAAAGATCTCGCTACGATAGCGAACACTCGCCGCGACCTGGCCCAGAAGATGGCGTATTGTTTACGACAAGCAAGGATGATCGAGCTGATCGGCAGACAAGGTCGAGCCAACCTGTATCGAGTTAGCGGAAAGGATTTGAATTCTACTTCGCTGACAACTCAATGATGCGTCCGTTACGCAATACCTTGCAGCGTACGGGAACGTGATGTTCGGAAGTTATGATGCGCGCGATTACGTTTCGGTAAGTTTCGCGGTTGCCGTCGAGGACAGTGCCGTTAATCTCGAGAACGATGTCACCGCCGAGCAACACTTCCTGGTTGTCGATCACTGCTGCCAGCTCGCCGCCCTTTAAACCCAATCGCTCAGCTAACGATCCCTTCGGCACAGTTGTTACGAGAAAGCCGGCCGGCTGCGGAATGTTCAGCGCCCGCGCAAATGCACCTATCACCAACAAGCCTTCGATCCCTGCCTGCTTCCCATTACCGTCAAGTAATTGCGCGCGCGCCGAGTTTACAGTCGCTGCAAAACCAACACCTGCAAAGTCGCCCGACTCGCTGATGATGCTCGAAACGATTCCGATCACTTCTTCCTGCTTGTTAAAAACCGGACTACCCGAATTCCCCGGATTGACGGTCGCATCAGTTTGCAGAAACTCAACTGAGCTCATGATGCCACTGCGCGATTGATCCGGTCGTCGTGCGCTGATTCGTCCAACCGTCAACGTATAACTCAAACCGTAAGGCGCGCCGACAATAAAGATGTCGTCGCCCGTATCGGCTTTATCGGAATCGCCGAGCTTTGCCGGCGTCGCGCCTTTCGGTACGCGATCGCATTGCAGTAGCGCTACATCAGCGATCGTAGAGACGTTGATAACCTTCGCGGGAACCCACTCCGCGTTCGCGAATTCAATAACCAGGCGATCCTCTCCAGCGACGACGTGTGCAGCGGTTAGTATCTTTCCATCGTTGGATATCAAAACTCCCGAGCCCAATCCTGAGTCCGCAACTTCGCCGGGGCGACTTGAATCTGTTGGCTTTGCATCGCTGCTGTGGACGACTACGACTGAGCCCTTAACACGGCGGAAGGAGTCGCGTAATTGCTGCGCGTAAATAAGGTGGGACGCACAGATGAATAAAACAAACGCGACTCCTGGTTGAAAAAATTTCTTCATGAACTGTTGTGCGACTTAGTCGCCTCCCTGGT
>DASTTS010000449.1:0-2113 GCA_035760085.1 Pyrinomonadaceae bacterium | reverse complement strand
GGATGCGAATCTGCGTCACCAGACGGAGTATGAGCTGAGAAGTAAGTTGATTCAGTTACGTCGCCTGTACATCCCCGCGTCAGTGTCAGTGCAAAAGTTAAGCGACTTGATGAGCGACAGCTTGTCGAGTTTCGCAGCACTCTTCCGCGCCGTGTTGATATTGCACGGTCACGAAGCACCGATTTCAAAACCCGACGTTGTGCGCGCGACAGCGAGACTGTTGCATCTCGACCCGGCACCCTTTGAACGAATCTTTGAGTTTCGCGCAAGCGATCGTCTTCCCTCGTCAGAAAAAGAAGCGAATGATCTTTTTGGAGCTTACCTGTTTCAGGTCGAGCAGGTAGTTGAAGCAGTTGACCAGCTTGGAACGTAACTTTACACATGGGAGATTTGAGATGAAGACGCGAAGATTAATAATGTTTGTTGGCCTTGTGCTGATTGCTTTTGCTGCGAGTGGCTGTGGCTACAACGCGTTGACGACGAAGCAACAGGACGTGAAGGCAAAATGGGCCGGTGTTGAGACACAACTGCAACGACGCGGCGACCTCTTAAATAATCTCGTCGAGTCAGCAAAGATGGCAGGCATTCAGGAGCAGGAAGTATTCGGCCAGATTGCCGAAGCGCGTTCGCGGTTGCTCAACGCGCAGAACCAGGCTCCGCAAGGTGAGGCTGGCGACAAGTCACCGGAACAGAAACAAGCGGTTATCGACGCTGCGAACAGTTTCGGCGGCACGATCGGGCGTTTGCTGGTGCTTCAGGAAAATTATCCGGTTCTGAGATCGAATGAAAACTTTTTGAAGTTACAGGATGAGATTGCCGGCACTGAGAACCGCATAGCCACTGCGCGCAACGATTACAACACAAGCGTACAAGACTACAACACGACGCGCGCGCGATTCCCAACGGTGATTTCAGCGAAGCTTTTCGGGTTTAAGGAGGAGCCGTGGTTCAAGGCTGACGAAGCGGCGAAGCAGGTCCCGCAGATCAACGCGAACTCGTTGCGGCGAGATCAGAACAGTAAATAATCCGCGTAATCCGCGGTTAGAAGCCTCGTGAGCTACACATCGCACAGTGGTCACACGGCTTGCCACCTGGCTCCATGCTGCACTGCTTTTGGTCCTGGAAGAAGTCGACGAGCTCAGAAACCGTCGCTTCTTCCACACCAAAACGATCCTGGCTCGGATGCCACGGTGAGTGCACCCGCGGCACGCTTCCTACCTTCGATTCTATCTGGACCAACCGGTTCTGCAACTCGTTAAGACTCGCGCGCACGGCTGCCAGCTCAGTAGCAACATCCGACGATGAACTCGGCGCCACGGGAGCAGCACCCGACGCCACGCGCCGCGCGATCCGCTCCGCCATCAATCTCGCTTGATCTTCCATCTACGTTAAGAGATCGATCCGATCCACGACACCGACAATGGCCGAATCGATCGCAGCGCCCGCTTCCCCGGTTGCGGCAGTCGACGCGCTCCATCCTTCCTGCACGATCAGCACCGTATCGCCAACACCCGCATCCACTGAATCGAGCGCGAGCGTCGAATAGCTCGTGTCCTCACCTTCCGGTGTGATCTGCTGGCACAACATCACGCGCGCATTCTCGTAGCGCCGGTTCTTTTTCGTTGCCACGACGTTTCCAACTACGCGTGCGAGAATCATCTGGTTACGTGCTGCTCCGAGTCAACGATCGCGATGATCGTACAATCAGTCGGCGTGTCTTCTCGTTTGAAAGGGAAACTCGCTTCCTTGCCGCGACACCAGAACACCAGCTCGCCAACGCCCGCGCCGATCGCATCGACTGCCACCATCGGCTTGCCTGACGGCTCGAGGTTTCTATCAACAGTCTGCACGATCAGCAGCTTTCGCCCGTCGAGCGAATCGTTCTTCACTGTTGCTACGACTGTGCCGATAACGCGCGCGAGTTGCATGTCAATCCTGGATCACATCAACCGTATCAATCACGCCGACAATTGCCGCGTCGACCGGAACGTCCTTCATCCCCTGGGCCAACCGCGCACTCGATCCGGCGACGACGAGCACACGCTCGTGAAATCCGGCGCCGACTGTGTCAACTGCAACCACGTAGCCAGTCGTATCGCTGCCGTCTACATTG
>DASTTS010000448.1:0-10059 GCA_035760085.1 Pyrinomonadaceae bacterium | reverse complement strand
ACCCTGCGCCGCATCCTTGCCAACGGGAAAAATCCGTTCGCCAAATACTGCCAGCAGCGTGAGTATGCCGCCGCCGAGTCCCCAGGCCGGTTTCACCAGCAACACCGCGAGCACGCGTGGCCTGTCTTTAACATACTTGATGCCCTCGATCGTCTCCCTGATCCCCAGCAGTCGACTAAGAGTCACTTTCTGTCGTTCACGTTTCTTTCGTTTCGGAACGCGAATACTAGCAATCAACGCGGCCGACAGCAGATACGTCGCGGCATCGAGAATGAAAGCGACATCAGTTCCAAACCAGCCCGTGATGAGGCCACCGATCGCGGCGCCAATAGTTAGCATCGCCGACCACGTCACTGACGAGATCGCATTTGCTGCGACCAACTCATGATCTTCGACGATCGACGGAATCGCCGCAGTTTTCGCAGGTTCGAAGAAAGTCGAAAGTCCTAACTGAAAGACCGTCAGCACGTAGATGATCCACAACTGATCCGGACGTCGCACAAACAGAAACCCCAGCACAACCCCGGCGCGCAAAATGTCTGACACGATCATGATCTTCTGCCGGCTGAACCGGTCAGCAATCACGCCGGAGATCGGCCCAAAGAAGAAGCTGGGAACAAAGCGCGCGACGAGCAGCAGACCGACGTCACGACCCGAGCCCGTCAGGTTGAGAATAATCGTGTAGAGTGCGATGGTGTTGAACCAGTCGCCCATCTGACTGACGACCTGCCCGAGCCACAGTTGTCTGAAGCTGCGGTTTCGACGCAGCAGATCGATGTATCCAACATGCGTTGGGAATTTTTTATTGTCCGCGCTCATCCGCGGCGTAGTTTAGCAGCTTGACTGAACTTCTCAATCTGACCTGTCAGAATGGAATAACTCACAACCACCTATCGCAAATACGCAGTAATTCGAGCGGCACGACAGTTGAAAATAGGCATGGCGCGGCGTAGAAGCCACTGGCTTCGCGGGCTCTCCGCACGGGGTCCGTAGCCGCAAAAAGTTCTATGACAATAACGAGTCGTGAAACATCTCACCCAGCACGGCAACTCGATCGAATCGGGTTGCCACTTGCCCAATTCACCGGAGAGAGAGCTGAGTTGCTCCCAGCTCTGTCTCCGGTCGCGTCGGTGCGCGAATCGCTGGGTTACTGGTGGCACACAAACCAGTTGTGGATTGCGTGGACATTGCTCGTCGTGCCACTCGTAGTCGAATTGATCTACGGCACGTTTCTCTTGCCCTATCTCCTACTCACTCCAGTTTCAATTCTTGCAACTTACTTGATCTACTGCAGCGCGCGTGCGCGTGTGCAATCGAAGACCAGGGAGATCGAAGCGATCAGTCAGCTTCATCTCGCCACCGCTGAAGCACTCGCTACTGCGATCGATGCCAAGGATCAAACTTCACATTGTCACGTTCGTCGCGTGCAGATTTACGCAGCGGGCATGGGCGAAGTGTTTGGCCTTTCACAAAACGAGATCGCCGCCTTGAAAGCAGGTGCGCTACTGCACGACATCGGCAAGCTCGCCGTTCCGCCGCATATTTTGAACAAACCCGGACCTCTAACTCCTGCGGAGTTTGAGAAGATGAAAATTCACACGGTCGTGGGCGCCCAGATCCTCGGCCGCGTGGATTTTCCGTATCCAGTGATTCCGATCGTCAGGCATCACCACGAACAGTGGGACGGCCGTGGTTATCCTGACCGGTTGCGCGGTGAACAGATCCCCATCACCGCGCGCATTATCTCCGTTGTCGATTGCTTCGATTCGATTCGTGAGGATCGACCGTTTCGACGCGGCATGACGCTCGACGAAGCGACGGCCCTGCTGCTGCGCGGCTCGGGAATTCATTTCGATCCGCTTGTGGTCGAGCAGTTCATCAAGCACCTGCCGCGTTTTGACGCCGAGATCGCCAGACTCGGCCTGCAACATCAAGCAGCAAACTACTCGACCGAGCCGCCGATTCAACTGAGTGAAGTCGACATTAATCAGACTCGTGAGCGTGGCTCGTACATCGCTTACGATCAGATCAAAAAGGCGCATCGTGAAGTGTATGCGTTGTATGAAATCGCCCGCACGTTTGGCACCTCGCTGAACGTCGAGCACACGCTCGAGATCCTCGTCGACAAGGTGGGCCACGTAGTCCCATTCGACACGTGCATCGTTTACTTTTACGACGAGCACAAAGGCTACGCTACCGCACGACACGTGGCCGGCAAGCATAATCAGAAGCTGGCTGGTCGTGTAATCGCACTTGGTGAAGGTGTCACGGGCTTTGCACTCGCGAATCGTAGTGCGGTTAACCAACTGCACCCGAGTCTTGATTTCAAAGACGTAAATCCTGAGGCCGGGATCAAGTATCGTTCAATGGCATCGTTGCCGTTGTTTAAGGACGAAATGTTGCTCGGCGCATTGTCCGTCTATTCGACCGAGCTCGAGCAATACACGGACGACCACATGCGGCTGCTGGAAACTGTGACGCGTCTTGCTTCAGACGCGCTGGGAAATGCGATGCAGCATGCGGAAGCGGAGTCGAACGCGTTGACTGATCCGTTGACGGGATTGCCAAACGGGCGTTACCTGTCTTTGCGTTTTGAAGAGGAAGCTGCGCGCGCGCGTCGTACTGACCGTACGTTCCAGGTCGTGATGCTCGACCTCGATGAGTTTAAGAACGTCAACGACACTTACGGGCACAAAGCCGGCGATAAGATGTTGCGCGAGGTAGCGCATCTGATCGAGGGACAGTTGCGTGAGTATGACTTTCTCGCGCGTTCCGGTGGCGACGAGTTTGTCGCGCTCGTGCAGGAGGTTGTCGGTTCGCAGGTTGAAGACCTGTGCAAGCGTATCGAGAGTGCCGTGTCGAAGTTTTCACTGCCACTGGGCAGAAACCGGTTTGCCCGTGTCGGAATTAGTATCGGAACCGCAACGTTTGGCGTCGATGGCGACACCCTGGACCAACTCGTGGTCGCCGCTGATGATGCGATGTACCGCATGAAATCAAGCCACAGGTCTACACGGATCGTGGACGAGCCGATTAGCACGGATCTGCAAAATTCGTCCGCTTTCTAAGAGAAATCTTGACATAATCAGCACTCATCGCTTTCAATCGCATTGAGGCGTGTCTTCACGACGTGCCCTGCTGAAAGCATGGTAGCTCCCGCCGAAAATCACAGCGCCACACTTCTAATAGTTGATGACGACGCGGCCGCACGCGACCGGCTCCGCGAAATCTTCGAGACTGCGCAGTACCGTGTCGTGACCGCGACCGAAGCCGCGTCAGCTCTGCGCGTGCTGAAAGGCGTGCGTTGCGATCTCGTGGCGCTCGATCTGGAGATGCCCGGCGTCGACGGCCTCGCCCTTTGCAAACTACTGCGGGCGCAGCCGACCACGAGCAAACTGCCCATTATCGCGCTCTCGGAAAGCGACGACGAAGCGCGCAAGGTTCAGGCATTCACCGCGGGCGCCGACGACTACATCACCAAACCCTCAACGCCCGGCGAGTTGTTGTCGCGCGTCAGCCTGCATGTGCGCACTTCGCAGCGCGAGTGGGCACTGCTTGGCAGCAATCGCGAGCTCAGGTTTTTGTCAGACGTCGGTCGCGGACTGTTGCGCGCGCTCGAGCCCGAGCAGCTAGTCCGGCGCGTTGCCGGCGCCACCTTCGAAGCAATCGACAGCTCGCTTTGCGCTGCATACGTCACGGTCGGCAAAGACAAAGACGCGATGTGCGTCTTCGATCGAGAAGGAGCTGCTGACGATCCGACGTTATTGGATACCGACGCGTTACAAAAATGGCTGCGCTCGACAGACTCGGCGAACTCACTACTAATCACTGAAAAGAAATCGTTCCTGCTTCGCGACGATGCTCACGTGGCGGAGTATGTCTCACCATTTCGTTTTGCAGGCCGCGCGAAGGGCGCGTTGATCGTTGCCTTTGATCGTCGTGAAGAGTGTGGCGAAACTGAAAGACGTTTGATCGAGGCGGCGGCGCAGCAAACATCTTTGGCGGCGCACATTTGCTCGCTCTACCAGTCAGCACGCGACACGTCGGTGAGTTTGGCGCGAGAAGTCGAACGACGAACTGCGGAGAGCGAAGCACAGGCGCGATTAATCGAAGCGATCGTCGATAGTCTGCCACTCTCTCTTTATGCGATCGATCGCCAGTATCGCGTCGTTGCGTGGAACCGCAATCGCGAGTTGGGCGAGCTCGGTATTCCGCGTGGATCAGTGCTCGGCAAGAACGTCTTCGAAGTGCTCACACGCCAGCCGCGTGACATGCTGGCGGAAGAGTTTGCGCGTGTGTTCGAAAGCGGTGAGATCGAACGCATCGAACAGGACACGCCATCGCCAAAAGGTGACGTCCGTCACTGGGTCATCAGCAAGATTCCGATGTGGGCGGACAACACGGGCGAGGTCAGCCACGTGATTACTGTCGGCGAGGAAGTCACGGATCGAGTGGAAGCCAATCGCGCGATTGCACGCGCCGAGAAACTCGCGGCAGTTGGTCGACTTGCGGCAGGCGTGGTCCATGAGATCAACAACCCGCTGGCGACGATTTCTGCTTGTGCCGAATCTCTCGAAGCGCGCCTTAATGAAGGAGCTTTTGAAGGCTCCGCCGCGCTTGAAGATCTGCGCGAGTATCTCGGGCTGATCCGCAGCGAGGCGTTTCGTTGTAAGAGCATCACGATGGGCCTGCTCGACTTCAGTCGCACGCGCAATTCGGCCCATGTGACGATCAACCTTGCGGACGTGATTCGCTCCGCAGTGCGCCTGCTTTCACACCAAAGGCGAAGTCCACTCGTTGAGTTCAACGTCGAGATTGCTGACGATTTGCTGCCTGTTTCCGGCGATCCGGGCCAGTTGCAACAAGCTGTTATTGCGCTCGCGACGAATGCGCTCGATGCGATGGGCGATAGCGGTATGTTGACGATCGTGAGTCGAAACGAAGACGAGAAAGTCATCGTGGAAGTAAGCGACACGGGTGTCGGCATTCCACCGGAGAACCTGCCGAAGATCTTCGAACCGTTCTTCACGACGAAAGAAATAGGACGTGGAACCGGTCTCGGGCTGGCCGTATGTTATGGTATCTTAACGGAGCATGGCGGCACTCTTGACGTGCAGTCAAACGTGGGAGCGGGAACGACTTTCACGATTACCCTTTCCGCAGTCAAGTTAAGCGAGGAACAGACAGTTTGAGCGAGCAGCAACCGCAGGCACGAATTCTGATCGCAGAAGACGAGGCCAACCTTCGTCTCGTTTTGCAGAAGGAATTGGAGAGGCTGGGCTATCGAGTGCAGGCCGCGCCTGATGGTGAGGCCGCTTTGCGCAAACTCGAAGAGAGCAATGTCGATGTGCTGCTGTGTGATATCAACATGCCGCGCATGGACGGCATGGAGTTGCTGCGGCGCGTGTATCAACGGCCTAACCCGCCGGAAGTGATCATGTTGACGGGCCAGGCCACTGTCGAGACAGCCGTCGAGGCAATGAAGCTCGGCGCCTACGATTACCTCACGAAGCCTTACAGCATTACTGAGCTCGACGTGCGTGTGAAGCAGGCTGCTGATAAGCGGCGTCTGCGCGTCGATAATGTGCGACTGCGCGAGCAACTGGCGCGACAATCTGCGCTGCCTGAGATCGTTTCCGTGTCGGAAGTGATGAAGGAAGCGATACGGTTGATCGAGCGTGTTGCGCCGTCAGAAGCTTCGGTGTTGATTACAGGTGAATCAGGAACCGGAAAAGAGCTCGTGGCCCATGCGATTCACCGGCTCTCGAATCGTGCTGATGCGTCGTTTGTCGATTTGAACTGTGCTGCGTTTCAGGAGTCGTTGCTCGAGTCGGAGTTGTTTGGATACGAGGCGGGCGCGTTCTCCGGTGCGAAAGGCCGGAAGCTAGGTTTGATCGAGCTGGCGGACGGTGGCACGTTGTTTTTAGACGAAGTGACAGAGCTGCCGGCGCAGTTGCAGGCGAAACTGTTGCGTGCGATTGAGACGCGCACATTCTTCCGCGTTGGTGGTGTGCGCAAGGTCGAGGTCAACGTGCGCATCGTGGCGGCGACAAACCGGAATCTCGATACAGTAGTCAACGACGGCGTGTTCAGATCCGATCTGCTTTATCGCATCAATGGTTTTCAGATCAGCCTGCCGCCGTTGCGTGAACGACCCGAAGACATCGAGCCGCTCGCGCGTTACCTGCTCAAACAGATCGCGGGAACTCAGCCACCGGACTTGACTGAAGATGCATTCACAGCATTGCGTTTGTATCACTGGCCGGGCAATGTGCGGCAGTTGAAGAACTGTCTCGAGCGCGCGGTTATTTTGTCGAACAATGGTCGCATCACGCTTTCAGAGCTGCCGCCTGAAGTGACGCGGCCCGCAGTTCCGGCGCCCGCCTTGACGGCTGTTGCGCCGCCGGTTGGTGGTAACGATTCGGCTGTTCCGCCGGCAGTGTTACCGTCGTCGTCGGGTTCGTTGCGAGAAGTCGAGCGCCAGCAGATTCTGGCCGCGCTCGAGCAGACGGGCTGGCATCGCGGCAAGACGGCTGAGATTCTCGGTATTTCTCCATCCACACTCTATCGTCGCTTGCGCGATTACGATCTCGAAAGAAGACGGTAACCACAGATTTACACGGATAAAAAATGCGGATTCGGTGGGGCCTGATTGGATGTGGCGACATCTCGCGGAGACGTGTTGCTCCCGCGCTGCGCGACTCGCCGCTTTGCGAGCTGGTCGCGGTTAGTAGGGCGAGGGCTGAGCTCGCCGAGTCGTTTGCGAAGGAGTTTGGTGCGCGGCGGTGGTGTGCAGACTGGCACGATTTTTTGATGGACTATGAAATCGATGCCATCTACGTTGCCACACCTGTACATTTACATGCCGAACAAACAATCGCTGCGGCCGAACGAGGGAAGCATGTGTTGTGTGAAAAGCCGATGGCGCTCAATGTGGCCGAGTGCGATCGGATGATCGATGCGTGTCGCTCAAATGACGTGAAGCTTGGTGTTGCTTACTATCGTCACTTTTATCCGGTTGTGCGTCGTGTGAAGGAGTTGATCGATTCGGGCGAGTTGGGTGTTCCGGTTGTCGCGCAAATTAACGCGTTCGAGTGGTTTGATCCGGAGCCGGCGTCGGCGCGTTCATGGCTCCTGAAGAAAGATGTTTCGGGCGGTGGGCCGATGTTTGATTTCGGTTGTCATCGCATCGAGGTGTTGCTCGATTTGCTCGGAGAGATCAGCAATGTTAAGTCGACGCTGGGAAATGCTTTCTTCGAGCGTGAAGTCGAGGATGTTGCCACGGCGATGTTTCAGTTCAAGCGCGGAACGTGCGGAACGTTAACTGTGACTCACGCCGCGCGAGAGCCACAAGACACGTTGGATCTATTCTGCACCGCCGGCTCGATACACATTCCCGTGCTGAACGAAGGCACGATGCGCGTGTTGACGAGTGCCGGTGAGCGCGTCGAAACACACCCGAATCACAAAAACATTCATCAACCGCTAATCGAGGACTTTGCGCGTGCTGTTCTGGAAAATCGCGACCCTGTCGTCACAGGTGAGATCGGCCGTCAAGTAGGGTTAATAGAGGAAAAGATCTACACCCGATCCGCGTTTTGAAAATCCGCGTTTATCCGTGTTTCAGTTTTTTCCTGTCGATCTTTCCGCGGTCGTTCTTCGGAAGCGAGTCAACAAACTCCACCCAGCGCGGATACTTGTAGATCGCAATGTGTTCTTTCACAAACTGCTTGATCCCTTCCGCAAGCTGATCTTCCGCCGCGAAACCTTCTCGCAACACGACGAACGCCTTCGGCTTCACGAGCCCCTCAGACTCGTGGCCCACCACGGCACATTCCAACACCGCCTCGTGTTGCAGCAAACAATTCTCAATCTCCGCGGGCGCGACAAACACACCCGAGACTTTCAGCATGTCGTCCGTGCGGCCGTGATACCAATAATAACCGGCTTCATCGACGTGAAACTGATCACCAGTCGTGCACCAGTCGCCGGCGAAAGTCTCTTTCGATTTCTCGTGCGCGTTCCAGTAGCAGAGCGCGGCTGAGTCGCCTTTGATCTTCAGCGTTCCCATCTCGCCGGTCGCGACTTTGTTACCGCCTGCATCGACGATTCTCGCTTCGTAACCATCGACGATGCGACCGAGACTGCCGGGCTTGATATCGCCAGGGCGGTTGGTGATGTAGATGTGAAACATCTCGGCGGATCCGATGCCGTCGCAGATGTCGACACCGAACGAGTTCATCCAACGTTCGTACAATTCCTTCGGCAACGCCTCGCCGGCTGAATAACAGAATCTCAGGCTCGAAACATCTTCGGCTGTAGCACCGGGCACGTTCAGCATCGAGTTGATCATCGTGGGAACGGTAGTCAGGATCGTGGGCCGGTAACGTTTGATGACTTCGAACATCTTTTCCGCGGCCGAACGTTCGGAGAAGAGCGCGGTCGCGCCGCCGACTGCGAAGGGAAAGAGCAAGTTGGTTCCCGTCGCGTAGCCGAAGAAGAGTTTAGGAACGGAGACGGTCAAATCGTCAGCGCCGACACCCATCGTCGATTTTGCAAAGACCTCGGTGTTGAAAGGGAGATCGTGTTGCAGGTGGACCGCACCTTTCGGATGGCCGGTTGAGCCCGAAGTGAAAAGCCAGATCGCGATGTCGTCACGGCGGGTGTCGGCGGGTTGGCATTCTTCAGAAGCGGCGTTAACAGTTTCAGCAAATCCGACCCATTTGATGTTTTTGTTTTCAGACGTCGTTTCCCCATCTGTGTTTCCGACCACTAAGACTCCACGCAGGTAGCGCGCACTTGCAGCGGCCTCAGTGAACGTCTTTAACAGTGAGGCGTGAACGATTGCGACTTTGGCACGTGTGTAGTCGAGATAGTACTCGTAATCCGCGACCGGCAGCAGCGGATTGACCATCGTGATTACTGCGCCGATACGCGCGGCGCCAAACCACGTCCACACAAATTCCGGACAATCAGGCAAAACCAGCAGCACACGATCTTCGATATTAGCGCCGAGCTCACGTAGCGCGTTGCCGGTTCGGTTCGAGAGTCGTGCTACTTCGCCATACGTCCACTTTCGATCTTCGTAGTAAAGACAGACCTTGTTCTCCCGACCTTCCTCCAGATTGTGATAGAGGAAGTAGTCGGCCATGTTGAACCGCTCTGGAAATGATGGATACAAGTGACTCATTTCTCTGCGCAACCTCTGCGCCTCTGCGGTGAACTTATCTGCAAAAATGCTTAAACGGCAGAGGCGCAGAGAACGCAGAGGTTGCGCAGAGAGTTACTGGTTTTGACCCTGCGACTGAAAGATTTTTTCCAAGAACGCCGCCAGGGCGGCTTCGTCTTCCGGGCTACTCGAATTGAACTTCAACGCGAAACCGATCTCCGTAGCTTGATTGACGACTTCAGCCCAGAAGTTGACCTTCTGTGTATCGGTGAGTTGAATCTCCAGCCACACGAGCTCTTTCACTTCAACTTTGCCGCCGGTGAGCACAAAGCAACCGCTGCGACTGAGATCTGTCACCGTAGCGTTCTCGCGCGAGAGCACGCCTTCCCAGCGGGCCGCTAATTTGACCCTCGCACGCGGTGCGGATCGTCTTTCCTTCTCCATCAGTGTGCAAACGGACAGCCACGCTCGCCGTGCGCGATGTCGAGATGTGTGCGTGCCTCCCAAAGCTCGGGGAAGAATTTTTTGTCGAGCGTGGTTTTCAGGTAGCCGATGCCTTCCGAGCCGCCGGTGCCGCGCTTCGCGCCCACCATGCGTTCCACCATCTTGATGTGATGCGAACGCCACAGCGAGAAGTACTCGTCGTGCTCCAGCAATGCTTCAGTAAGCTGAAACTCTTCGTAACGAGATTCGAAGTGCGTCAGTATCTCGAGTATCGCCTGCGCGCGCTGTCCCACGTCGAACCCACGGCGCTCGAGCACACCATAAAACGCATCAGCAAGCGACGGCTGGTCCATTCTTGATTGCAAGCGTTCGTACGCAAACTGATCTTCGCGAAACTCACGCAGGATGTGCTCATCCTTCAACCCCGACGAAAACTCAATCTCGCG
>DASTTS010000447.1:0-4752 GCA_035760085.1 Pyrinomonadaceae bacterium | reverse complement strand
GTCAGCATCCGGCGACGCACTGACGCGATAGCGCAGGCTCGGCGGCGGCAAGTGAGCGTACTGGCCGCTGAGTCGATCCTTCGCAGCAACGTGCCGGAACATCAGCGACCGGTACAACGGCTTATTCAGTTGCACCAGTTTGATGATTGGAAGTTGAATTGAGCGGGGCAGTAAACGCCACAATCGAAGCAGCAACTAAGGTCTCCTTACCAGACGTTCGTAGAATTCAATAACGCGCGGACGAATCAGATCGCGACTAGCGATGCGTTGTACGAGATCGAGGTTTTTCTGCGCTGCTGCATCAACGAGCGCATCGTCAGTCATCGCGCGCGCGAGTGCGTCAGCGATCTCGTGTGGATAAAGATTACGCGCGAACAAAACGTTCTCTTCGTTTTGCACGACTGAAGTGACGGTCTCGATTGGCGACAGGATCGGGAACGCACCACACGCCATCGCTTCGTAAAGCGAATTGGGAATACCGTCGATCAACGTCGGCGCCAGCATCACGCGCGCTTTCGGCAGTAGCTCCAGCACTTCTGCACGCGCTACGCGTTCGCGCGGGCGGCACGAGCGACGGATCTCTTCCGGCAAAGACCAGTACCACATGTTCGATTCGGCATTCATCGAGAGCATGTGAATTTCGCACGGCTGGATTTTGTCCCAAACCATTTTCAAAGCTTCAAACGTGGGCAGCATCTTGCCCCACGCCGAGTCGTAAGCTTTGGGCCACACGATCGATCTGCGACTGGAAGTCGGACCTTGCCACTTCTGGCGCAACGAATCAACGTCGATGCCGCCTGTTCCCGGCACTGGAGCTACGCTGGCGAGTTGCTCTTCACGCACGCCAAGCTCACGCGCGATCCGAAAGTTGTCTTTATTGTCGCTAATTAGTTGATCGCAAGCCCCGAGAATGTCGATGAGTTGCTTGCGACGTTCCGGATTGAGATGCGTCAACGCCAGATCTGATCCGCCGCGTGTTTGCAAAACCCACTTGCCGATGTGCTCGAGACCAAAACGGCGTCGCACGTGAAGAAAAAACTCGCCGCCTTGTTCGATGCCGAGTGTGTGAACGATGTCGGGTTGCCACTCGCGCAGGATCTTTGCGAGCCATTTGCCGGCTAGCGATTGTACGTCGCCCATGCCGAAGGCGCGTGCTGTCTGTCGCTTTACAAAACGGCTGACGCCATTTGCCGGATAGAGCGGCATACGCGTGCCTGTTTTGACGCGCGGGCCGTGATAGCACGAGACGTAAGTGCGAACGGACCAGTCGTCAGGTGGTGAGCCTGTCGGCATCGAAAAGAGTCGCACGTTGAACTCCGCGCCTTCGAGCAGATCGATCCACGAGTGAGTGTGCGTGTTCTCGCCGAGGCCGATGAAGAGAATGCGCGGCCGCCCGGGAAATGGATCGGGATTTAACATCTGTGTCATCCGTGGTCCAACACTTCGCGGCACCAGAGCTCGATCATCATCAACAGCCACGGCTGTGGCCAGTCGGTTACGCCTGAGAGAAATTGGTCGCGCACACCGGCCACGGCTTGAGCATCGAGTAGCCCACGCTTCGTCACAGTCTCTTCCGAAAGCGTGTCGAGCAGCACATCGCGCAGCGGACCTTTCAGCCACGAATTGAACGGCATCGAGAAACCCGTCTTCGGCCGCGTGTCGAATCCCGGCGGCAGCAGATCTTTTGCGACATCGAGCAGGATTCGTTTCGTGCCTGCTTCGCGATAACTGCGTGGCGCATGGTTTGAAGCACGAGGATTGCTGCCGAGCTTTGCGCTGTCAGGAAGTGACAAAGCGAGATCCGCGATCACCGGATCGAGAAACGGCACGCGAACTTCAAGACTATGGGCCATCGATGCGGCATCGATATCTCTGAGCAACTGATTCGCGGTGTAACCACGCACGCACAACCCGGTCACACGGTCGATGACCGAGCCTTGCGGCAACTCATCGATCGCCGAAAGATCGTGATGCGGCGAGCGTCCGGCCTGCGCGACGTTTCTCAGATCACGCGCTAACAGTCTTGCAGTCCATGGCGCTTCAAACATCGGGTTCGCCGCATAATAGCGCGCAAGAAACCCGGCATCGTCGCGCCACGTTCCAAAACGGTATCCACCACGCAGCGGCACGAGGGAATCGAGCACCGGCTGGCGCGCCACCGAAGTCAGCAACGACTTCGCCGCCGACTTCCAGGTTGAGGCCTGGCGCTGCGTCTCTTCAAACGCCATCTGCTCGAACCACGGATACCCGGCAAACAACTCGTCGCCGCCAGTGCCCGAGATCGCGACCGTCACTCTTTGGCGCGCCGCGGCGGAAACGAAGTAACTGTTGACACCATCGACCGTCGGTTGATCGAGAGCGAGAGCGATCTGCTCGATTCGATCTCTAACGTCTGCGCCACGCACGACGACGCGCGAGTGATCCGTACCGAGAAAACGTGCGGTAGTTTGCGCCTGATCAGTCTCGTCGATGTGTTCGCCTTCGGCTTCGAAGCCGACAGAGAAAGTTTTGAGTCGCTCGCCGCTCGTGTGCTTTGCCATCAACGCCACGAGCAGTGACGAATCGATGCCACCGGAAAGAAACGCACCGAGCGGAACGTCCGAAACCATCTGCAAACGCACCGACTCTTCGAGCGCGTCTCTCAAAGTATCAACCTGCTCTTCGTAGCTGCATGTGCGTAGATCGGCGCGGCGGTCGACGCCGAGCGACCAGTAGCGCTCGACTCCTGATTCCTGTCCTTCGTTAACGATCAAGCGGTGACCCGGCAGAAGCATCTTCACGCCGCGCAGGATCGTGCGTGGCTGAACGATCGCGCCGTGAGTCAGCAGCAGTCGCAGCGACACCGGATCGATCTCCGGCGCGACAAGGCCACTCGCCAGCAACGCTTTGATCTCGGAGGCGAAGATCAGTTGACCTCGGCCCCTTGTGTAAAGCAGAGGCTTGATGCCGAGTTGATCGCGTGCGAGTAGCAGGCGCTCGCGACCGTGGCGCTTGTCGTGAATAGCGAGTGCAAACATGCCGCGCAGGCGCAGGAGGAAGTCGTCGCCGTAATGCTCGTACATGCGGAGGACGACTTCGGTGTCTGACGTTGAGTGGAACGTGTAGCCGAGCTTTTCGAGGATCGCGCGCTCTTCGCGGAAGTTGTAGAGCTCGCCGTTGTAGACGATGCGGATCTGATCGTCAGGCGAGGCCATTGGCTGGTGTCCGGCGTGGCTGACGTCGAGGATGGCAAGACGCGTCATGCCGAGCGCGACGTTGCGATCTTCAAGCACACCGCTGTCGTCAGGGCCACGATGATGCATTGCTCCGATCATCGCGCGCACATCAGCACGACCCTTACCCCAAACTCCGCAGATGCCACACATGCGCGGGCATTATCTTGTAAATCCTGAAAATCATGAAATCCTGTCTCGCATTGCACAGGATTTCAGGATTTTCGGGATTTACAAGATAGTTCAACTGGCTCTCGCTTCGACCCCGTTGCCGCCGCGCCAGACCTGCACGCGCGAGAAGCCGCAGGCGCGCAGCGATTGTTCGATTTGAGCTTCGGAGCGAAGGTGTTTGTAGTAGTCAGTCAGAGTGTCGTGCGTGTCGAGGATGGCCCACTCCGCGAGCAACTCGGGCGTGATCGAGAAGACGCCGTAATAGTCGACGAGTGGCGAGTGTTTTGCGAGCCAGCGCCGCACACGCCACACGCCGCGACGATTGTTCCAGGTCAGTCGATGAATTGGCACGAGCACGCGCGCGAGCGTCAAAGCTAGCTGGTGCGCGACGCGCGGCGGCAGTTTCAGCAAGAGCTTTCGTGTGATCGCACGCGAACGCGTCAAAGGATAATCAGGTGGATAGTGATCGATGGCGAGTGTGCCGCCGTGACGGACGTAACGCGCGAGCGCGGCGATCGTTTGCTCGGGCGAAGGCGTGTGTTGAATCACGCCGAGACAAACGACGAAATCGAACGAGCCGGGCGCGACTGGAAGTTTCAGCGCATCAGCCTGGCAGACGAAGTAGTCCGGGCTGAGCTGGCGACAGTTTTCATAGTTTGCTTCGACCGCCGACGACAGATCGCAGGCGAAGACGCGCGCGCCTGCTTGGAGCATCACCTCGGTAAAGCGACCCGCGCCGCAGCCGACTTCGAGCACGCTCTTTCCTTTGATCACTTCGAGCGAGCCGCCAAGACAGCGTTGCAGTCGGTCGCGTGAGATGGTGGTGCCGGTGTGGGAGTCGAGTTGGGTTTTGCGAAACTTGTTCCACTGGCGGCCGAAGGCGTTGGCGTAGTTCTCGGAGCTGACGAAGCGAGGGATGCCATTGACGATCGGGATGGCGCAGCCGCTGGGACAGGTAAGCTGTGAGCCTGCCTCGGTCAGAGGTTGCTGGTGAGTGATACAACGTAATTGAGCTGGTAGATTCATCTTGTTAATTCTGAAAATCCTATAATCCTGTCTACAACTGACGTCAATTATTAGACAGGATGACAGGATTTTCAGAATTAACAGGATGAACTGCCAGTTGATCGTAGAGAGACATCAAATCATCAACGTGTTTCTGAATTCCCATGTGCGTTTTGCAGTAATCGATGCCGCGCGCGCCCATCGCCGAACCTCGATCCGGGGTGGAAAGAATCTGGCACGTGGCGGTGGCGAGTGCGTCGGCGTCTGCATTCGGCACGAGTATGCCGTGACCGAGCTTCGCGATCAGATCAGTTTCGCAACACGTATCGAATCCTACAGTGGGTAGTCCCATCGCGATCGCCTG
>DASTTS010000446.1:0-3025 GCA_035760085.1 Pyrinomonadaceae bacterium | reverse complement strand
GATCTCGGCGAGATTGAGCGCCTCTTTGGCCTTCGCAAGTGCGTTAACAGGATCATCGATAGCTAAATAACAGCGGCCGAACGTTCTTAATGCCTGGCCTGCATACCACTTGTTTCCGTTTTCCGTAGCGAGTGCGACGGCCCGGCTGAGGTAATCTTTCGCTTGATCGAGATCGCCGCGCAGCATGTGCAACTCGCCCAGCGAATCCAGAATCATCGGCACTTTCGCGCCGCGTTCATCGACTTCAGTCGCCAGCGAAAGAGCGCGCTCCAATGCCTCCTGCGCCCTGTCCCACTGGCCGATCAAAATAAGATTAATGCCGAGATTGTTATATCCGTCTGCGGCATTTGTTTTGTGATCGGTACGCTCGTAATAGGTGATCGCCTTCTTTAAATAGTCGATACCTTCCTTCGGGCGTTTGAGAAACCAGCAAGCGCCGGCCATGTTTGCGTAGGTCCGGCCGAGCATGTAGGCGGCCGGGTGATCGCCGATGAGTTTGAGCGCTTGTTCGAGATTGTCGAGTCCTGCTTCGTAATTTCCTTCGTGAATATCGGCCACGCCCACGCCGAAGTAAGATTCCGCGAGCCCGCGCCAGTCGCCATTCTGACGGAAACTCTCCAGCGCCCGCTGCGCATAGTCGCGCGCAATCGGATACTCACTGATAGTTCGATAAGTACGCGACAGCGCTGCGTAAATGTGGCCGAGGTTAATCGCGCCGGTCTCTGCGTGGTCCCGCAACGCTGACTGGAGCATTGCGATAGCTTTCGGATGATCGCCGTTGTAGTTGTAGGCGAGCCCGATTTGCACGCGGAGATAACTCACCGTTTGATCGTCGAGCTTTGCGCGTGAATCCGGATCTTCATACATCGCCACCGCCGCGAGCGAATCGCGATAATGTCCCTGCTGCTCCAGCGCTGTGGAAAGCGCACACCGGGCCAGCGCAAGTATCGAGGGATTGTGACGGGCGTTGGAGATCAGTAATGAGAGACGAGCCTTCGCTTCGGTGGACAGCCCCTGGTCCAGTAGCGAGCGGATTTCATCCAGCTCGCTCATGAGCGACTCATATGTAGGCTTACGCGAGCGGATCCTCACGCGAGCGTCAGCGAGATCAACCACACCTCGCTCTGTAGGGGGCTTTTGATCACGTCCCAGGGGGCCGTGACCCACACGTTTATCCATTTAGTACCTATAAAAGATCAATCCGGCTGACTTTTCATGATGCGTGGTTGGGAGGGAAAACCGTCAAAACTCGTCTGTTTACAGTTTTGCCGCGCAAACGTGTTTTATTCGTGCTGAATTTAACACATGACAGCAATGACGTACAGTTTTCTTCCGTACGCAGGATCGGAAATTTTCGCCTTCCGCACCACCGGATCTCGGGGTAGCAAATTAAGTCATCAAAACACAGGGTTTACGCCATAAGTTAATCGTGCCAGCGCCTTGACACCCCTCAGGCCGGTCGCTATCATTTCCGTTTCCGTCTGCAGCGCGGAACTTCGCCTAGGGTTATATGTTTGAGTCCCTCTCGGACAAATTAAAGCGCACGCTCAAGAACTTACGAGGCGAAGGCGTGCTGACGAAAGAGCACGTTGACGCTGCGCTGAGAGAGATCCGTCTGGCGCTTTTGGAAGCCGACGTCAACTATAAAGTCGCTAAAGACTTTATTAGTTCTGTTCAGCAAAAAGCCGAAGGACAGCAGGTCTGGCAGGAACTCAAGCCTTCTGAGCAGGTCGTCAAGATTGTTTTTGACGAGCTGGTTGAGTTGCTCGGGGGCCAATCGTCGCGGCTTGTTTTTACAAAGCAGATTCCCAACACGGTAATGGTGGTCGGCCTTCAGGGCTCGGGTAAAACCACCTCAACCGGAAAAATCGCGCGTTGGCTCGCAGCGAACCAGGATCGAAAGCCATTACTGCTTTCAGTCGACGTTTATCGCCCGGCAGCGCGTGAGCAGTTGAAGGTCATCGCGAAAGCGACCGGCCAGCAGATCTTTGAATACCCGCAAAGCGACGATCCCTTGACGCTAGTGCGTGAAGCACAGAAACACGCGCAGCAAACAGGTTTCGATACGCTCCTGATCGACACGGCGGGCCGCCTGCACATTGACGATGCGCTGATGGAGGAGCTCGTCAGTATCAAACAGGAAACTCATCCAGTCGAGATTCTATTCGTCGCGGATGCGATGACGGGCCAGGACGCAGTTCGTTCGGCTGAAGAGTTTCATCGCCGCGTCGGAATCACAGGAGTGATCCTGACGAAGATGGACGGTGACGCGCGCGGTGGCGCAGCGCTCTCGATCAAGCAGGTCACTGGACAACCGGTAAAGTTTGTCGGTGTCGGAGAGCGTTACGACGCACTCGAGCCTTTTTACCCGGATCGCGTCGCGCAGCGAATTCTCGGCATGGGCGACGTTCTGTCGCTGATCGAAGAGGTTCAGTCGAAAGTCGATCAGAAAGAAGCCGAGGATCAGCTCAAGAAGCTTCAGAAGAACGAGTTCACGCTAGACGATTTTCGCTCGCAGTTGCGGCAGGTCAAAAAGCTCGGTTCTTTCTCAAAGATAATGAAGCTTTTGCCGGACCAACTGCTCGGCGGCATCGGTATACCGCAGTTGGACGACGAGCAGTCGAAGACGATGGAGCAGGAGCTCAAGCGCACTGAAGCCATGATCGATTCGATGACGTGGGAAGAACGCAACGATCATCGTATCCTGAATGCAAACCGGCGTCGTCGCATTGCACGCGGATCAGGAACGTCAGTCGCTCAGGTCAATCAACTCATCAAGCAGTACGTTGAGATGAGACAGATGATGCGACAGCTTTCCAGCGCCGGGATTTTTGGTGGTGCTGGGGGCGGCGGGCTAAAAGGCAAGATGTTGCGAAAGATGACGGGCATTCCCGACATGGCCGGGTTTGCAGGCGACGAAGGCGAGATGCCCCAAATACCTTCGCTGCCGGCCGCACCATCAAGAAAGAAGTTGAAAAAGAAAAAGAAGAAGAGACGAAGGTAAAGCCACAGCTCAGTGGCCCTG
>DASTTS010000445.1:0-6456 GCA_035760085.1 Pyrinomonadaceae bacterium | reverse complement strand
GACGCGATGGAAGTTTGCGAGTCGTTCTTCGGTCGAGACTGCATCGAAGCCGAAATCTGACAGGCGCTCTTCGAGCACAGTCGAGACTGCCGCAGCTTGTTGCCTGTTTGTAACGTCGACGAGGAACATGCGATAGCCTTCTTCCGACGGAAACAGGCGCAGGAAGTTTTTCTCAGACATTAACAACTCGCTCTGGAAGATGCTGTCAGAGAGAGCGCCGACGATGCGCAGCTTCAATGGACCGTTGGCGTGGTCCACAGTCATTACGTCACCGACCTTCAAATGCAGTACGTACGTTAAAGAGTTGGCATCGCCGATCACGGGCACTGTGCCGTCGTCGAGTTGACGATCGAGCAGCAGCCACGGGTTGTTTTTCTCTTCAGTGGTGGCGGCGAGCGAGTTCGAAAACGTGAAGCGGTTGTCGCGAATGAACGACTCCGGTGGCGCAACGATCTTCGGATTGCGCGGTTGGTAGAGATTGAGGCAGCTCGTGTCGTCGCCGGGGCGGACGCGGAGGTTGACGAAGCTGAGATCTTTCAATGTTGCTTCGTCAGTGTTCAGGTTGAGAGATTCGCGGCCGCCGGCGGTGTTTGGATCGTGGACCACCGGTAACAACGACTCGGCGAGCAGCGGGTAACCGCCGGTCCCGGACTTACGGTCGGCAGTAGAGACACCGGAGCGGCGGAACGAATCGACAGCGACGATGATGAAAGCCGCAGCGGCGATGAGTGTTATGCAAAGGACCGTTCGGCCGGGGCGGTAGGTGGCGTTGCGGAAGCCGAGGCGCGCGATGGTCCACCAGCCGGCGCCGTGAATGTGTGATCGACTGGGTCTCTTCAGCCAGCGCGAGATGAAGGTAACAGCGGCGGCAAGCAGCACCACGCCACCACCAAAAAATCCTGCGGCCTGCGGGATCAGTTGCAGGGCGCCGAGGGCGAGCAGCGCAATTCCCGTGAGCGTCAAGCTGAAACCTAAAAACTTCTCCCGCAAAGGCGCAAAGGCGCCAAGAAGACGCAAAGCGCCTCCGAAGCCCCTGGGTCTTCTTTGCGCCTTTGCGCCTTTGCGGGAGAAATCCTCTTCCAAAATAGATCCCGCTAATAAACCCCGCGTCGACGACCTCCCAAGTCTTCTCAGTGTGAAGTAAATGCACACAACCGCCGACAACACCCCTCCAACAGCCCCAACCACCAACCACAACCACGACACATGCAACCGCAAATCAGTTGTCCCAACCGCATCTACCCACCACGTCCTCAGCCCGTGCATCAACAACGCTGCATAAGCAATCGCACCGATCAATCCGAGCAAACTCCCGATCCCCGCCAGCAGTGTCCCCTCAACTAAAAACAGCTGCCGGATCCGGCCATCGGAAAACCCGATCGCCTGCAACGTCCCGATCTCGCGTGCGCGCTGCTCGATCCCGAGTTTGAAAAAGAGCGTCGTCAACATCAACGCCGCGACGACAAGAAAGAAACTGAAGTACAAAAAGTACTCCCCGAAATCCGTCGCGCCACGCGATGCCGCCTGCCCCTGATCGCGCACGGGCACGATCTGAAATCCCATCAACGCAGGGTCCAACGCTTTGCGAAGAGTTTCGCCGTAGTTTTGATTGCCCGGCGACTCCAAACGAATCGAAGTTAACTTGCCGAAACGCGTCGCCCACAGTTGTTGTGCAGTCGAGAGCGGGATGAACGCCTTCGGCGTGGTGCGATACTCGTGCCAGTAGTCTTCATCTTCTTTGCGCACTCGCCCGAGATCGATCGGAAAAGGCGGATCCCACGCCGACATATCTTCCGATTCGGTGATCCCCGGATACTCCGGAACAAGATCCCGATCCGCCGCCAGACCTGAAATCGGAACCACCGCCACTAACTGAAAATCAGCTTTCTTCGTTTCGAGCCGCCCGTCTTCATGCCAGAGATAATATTCGAGTGAAACGGTGTCGCCGGGTTTTGCATTGAGATCGCGTGCGGTCCAATCATTGAGAATGATCGGCGGATGTTGCGAAGCGGGGATCGTTGTCTTTGCGAGTTGCGCGAGCTTCTCGTCATCGAGTGCGGTCACGAGCGAGTACGGCGTCGAACGGTCACCGGCGTTGATGCTGTTTGCAAGATACGAAAGCACCGGCACGGTTCGCAGCGACAGCGCTTTCGCTGCTTCAACTGCCGCCGACGCAACGTGCTCGTTAATGATCCGGCTATTACTCTCGAGGGAAACGCCGCGCTCGTTATCGAGAACTCGCAGCTTCAGCCCGAGATCCTCAAGCGTCGCTTTTTCTTTTAATAACGTCGCAACGTTCTGCTGCTGCCCGGCTGCTTGCGTTCCTGCAAACCGCGCCACGAGTATCGTGTTAACCCTGCCACTGCCGACATCCTGTTCCAGCTCTCTTTGTAAAAACGCGAGCGACACAAACATCGCACGCACCGCGCCATGTTGTGGCTGTAGTGAAAACTCTCCGAGCGATTCGACACCAAGCACTCCGCTCAAACTCAACCTGATCGTCTTCCCTGGATCTTCCTTGCGACCATGCAACGACTCAACCGGAATCGCGGAAGGCTTCTCAATTCTTAACAACAACGAATCGTTCGCACTGCTTCCAAGCTCAGTCGCCAAACTCTGGCTGACGAGTACATTTCGATTCGTCGGCGTCGTAATACCTGTCACACCATTAAACTTCCAGAATCGCTCATCAACGCCGTAAATCTTCACTCCGCCCGCGCGCCGTTTACTCGGCTCATGAACAACAACACCCTCGATCGCGATTAGCGGGCACGTCACTCCGATCCCGTTCGCGACAAACTGTCCGCGTTGTTCTAAGTCAGCAGCGAGTTGCTCACGGAAAAAGTTTGGTGCGGCAATCAGGTCGTCAGTCTTGCCGAGCCGTCGTGAGGAAAGATCCCGCAAACTGCCGCGCACTGACTCACCGATCAGCAACGCGCCCGCAAGTACGGAGACGGCGATCGCTACACCGAGCACGACGACGAGATTGGTTTGCCAGTAGTACGCGAGGCTGCGTTTTATGAGTTGTGTGGTTTGCATTAAAGCGATTCGAGATGCTGGTTTTTCAGTTCGAAGCGCTGGGGGAAACGAGCAGCAAGTTCTTTACTATGCGTCACGACGATCAAGATCGTGCCGGCGTTTTGATGAGTTTCGAGCAGTAAATCGGCGACGATTTCGGCCGACTTCTGATCGAGATTTCCGGTCGGCTCGTCACACAACAACAGTTGCGGCTTCATGATCAGCGCGCGCGCGAGTGCCACACGTTGTTTCTCACCGCCGGATAGTTGCGCCGGTCGGTGGTCCAAACGCTCAGCGAGTCCGACTTGCTTTAATAACTCAGTGGCGCGGCGTGTTGGTTCGCCATTCGCAGCCGCGGCAACCATCGTCGGTGTCAACACGTTTTCAATGACGGAGCATTGCGGCAACAAACAGTGGTCTTGAAACACAAAACCGATCTGTTGATTGCGGAACGCAGCGAGCTCCTTTGCGCTCAGCAGGAACGGGTTTTGTCCTTTTAAAGTGACGGTGCCGCTCGTTGGAGTCTCGAGTGCGCCCAGCATATAAAGCAGTGTGCTCTTGCCGCTGCCCGATGGTCCCATGATCGAAACTGCCGAGCCCGGCGGCAACGTTAGAGACACGTCGGAGACGATGCGGAGCGGCCCCGCGGGAGTCGAATAATCCTTCGTAAGATTCTCAGCCTTTAGCATAATCCGCGTTAATCAACGTTCATCTGCGGCTTAAGTTTGCCAAACAAATATTAGCCTTCTAGAATCAGGCAATTCGCGATGAGCCAGTTCGATTCGAACAAAGACTACTACGGTGTTTTGGGCGTCGACAAGCAGGCCTCTCAGCCTGAGATCGAACGGCAGTACAAACGCCAGGCGGCGAAGCATCATCCGGATCGCGGCGGCAGCGAGGAGCGCATGAAGTCTTTGAACGAGGCTTACCGCGTTCTCAAAGACCAGTCGCTGCGCAGTTCGTACGACGCTACGCGGAGACCTGCTGCTGCTGCCTCTCGTCAAAGGTTCACTCCGGTGACGACGCCGGCTGCACGCGACGTCGGAGCGTTTGGCCAGTTCATGAGCGCGTGGCTTTGTTTGCTCGCGGGAGCATACCTGTTATTGCTGGTGCGTTTTCACTGGATGATATTTCTCTGGCCATTGGCAGGCCTCGCGTTGCTGGTGCTCGGCTTTGGAGTAATGCTAGCGCGAAGAGCGATGGTCGCTTTTAATAAATCGCTACCGGTGACAAATCGTTTCAAGCGTCACACGACGATCCAGGAGGTCGCTTTCTGGACGGTCATCGTTAGCGGTGGTTACGGTCTGTACGTGATAATGACGTTATGATCAGTGGTCTGGATCTGCTCTTTCTCGAGGTCAACAGTCTTGAGGAATCGCTGGCGTTTTATGAGGGAGTGCTGGGGATGGAGGTTGAGTCGGTCAACATCGACTCGGAGCCTCCGATGGCAAAGCTGCGTGGCGGCGCGTTAAGAATCACGCTCGCGCAGCATCTGGAAACGATGTTGCGCCGCGGGCGTGGAGTACACTTCTTCGTCGGAGTTGAAGATGTCGACGAGTTTTATGATGATGTGATTGCACGTGGCGCGGATATTTTGCCGCCGGTCGATGAAGGTTGGGGTGGTCGCTTTGTGACGCTCGAAGATCCTGACAAGTATCGCTACTTCTTTGTGACGTGGACGAAAAAAGAAACGGGGTGACCAAATGGCTGGACAACACATTGAGAATCTTTTTCGCCGCTTCAAGGGAGAGGTTGTCGATATCAAGACTATCTCAGGCGGGATCTACTCCGGGCGCATCGTTGAAATCACGAATGATTATGTTTGTTTGACTGAAACTTCGGGCGCGCCGGGCCAGCAGGTGTTTGTTGCCTTCAGCGCGATCGAGTCGATGGCAGTTACGACTTCGGATTAATAAGGTTTTATGCAGTACGTAGAGAATCCGCCGAACCCGTGGTTGACGCACTCCGTTGAATGGATCGGTGAACCGCCCGCAGCGAAGCTGGAAGTCTTCGAAGAGACAGCGACGCGCCACATCATCACTCACAACAACAGTCCCGACGTCGGTTTCGATTACACCGTCAATTGTTATCGCGGCTGTATTCACGGCTGCACTTATTGCTTCAGTCGACCCACACACGAGTATCTCGGCTACGGCGCCGGCACCGATTTCGATCGCAAGATCGTCGCGAAAGTGAATGCGCCGGAACTGCTTCGCAAAGACTTGATGCGCCCGTCGTGGAAAGGCGACGAGATCGTTTTCTCGTTCACTTCCGATCCCTATATTCCGCTCGAAGCAAATTACAAACTGACGCGCCGTTGTTTGGAAGTGTGTGCCGAGTTTCGCAATCCGGTTGGTGTGATCACGAAGTCGGCGTTGATACGCAGAGACATTGACGTGCTTCAGGATCTCACGCGCAATGCGAGTCTCGGCGTGTTCTTTACGATTCCTTTCACGGATGTTGAAACGGCGCGTGCTGTAGAGCCTTTCGCGCCACTTCCGGAAGCGCGGTTTCACGCGATGGAAGCACTTGCTGCCGCGGGAATCAGAGTCGGCATCGGCATCGCGCCCGTAATCCCCGGTCTCTCGACAGACATTCCCGTCTTGTTGAAGCGCGCGAAGGAAGCGGGTGCGGAGTACGCGTTCATCAACATGCTGCGCCTGCCCGGCAACGTTGCGCCCTATTTCGAAGAGCGTTTGCGTGCAGAGCTGCCGACCAAAGCCGATCGTGTTTTGAATCGCATTCGCGAGGCACGCGACGGCAAGCTCAACTCGAGCGTCTTCGGCGAACGCATGCGCGGCAAGGGTCAGTACTGGGAAGCTACCGAACGTCTCTTCAAAATTCACTGTCAGCGACTCGGCTTCAACAAGAAGCGCACACATCAGACTGCTTCGGGCTCGACCTTCCGGCGGCCCACCGCGCAGGCTTCTTTGTTTTAAAGAGAGACAGCCGTCGCCTCATTCTCTATAATACGGAGACCCCAACAGAATTAGGAGGCTAAAGCGATGCTTATCCGGGACGTCATCCGGAACCGTGAGCCTTATTCTACCCGGGCCACGGCGACCGTGCAGGAAGCGGCGGAGTTCATGGCCGCCAGAAATATAGGCGCCGTCTGCGTTGTGGACGATGGCGGGAAGTTGCTGGGTGTGTTTTCCGAGCGTGACGTGCTGAATCGCATCGTTGTCGCCAAGCGCGATCCCAACAGTGTGAAAGTTGGGGACGTTACCAGCGAGCTGCGCGCCGTGATTCAGTGTGACGAGACGCCACACCAGGCGCTTGAACGCATGGAGTTGATTGGGAGTCGACATCTGCCGGTAGTCGACGGTGAGCGCTGGGTCGGCATGCTCTCGATGCGCGATCTGCTGCGTGTTGAAGTTGGCGAACAGGGCGACGAGCTGAAACTACTGCACGAGTACATTCAACATTAGCTGTAGGGGT
>DASTTS010000444.1:0-22837 GCA_035760085.1 Pyrinomonadaceae bacterium | reverse complement strand
TGGGGAGCGGATGCGCTACGTGTTTCGCCACCTCCCCCTCGCTGGAAGCGAGGACGCTGTCCGCGCCGCGGAGCTTGCCGAGTACGCGGCTGAAACCACCGGACGCTTCTGGGAAGCTCACGACGCATTGATGCAGCGCGGACCCGCGTTCTCCGAAGGCGACTTCGAACGGATTGCACGCGAGTTGAAACTGCCCGGGCACGAGGCCGCGTTAGCGTTAGCGGCGGCGCAGGAGCGCGTGCGCGAGCATGTCGAGCATGCACGACGGAGCGGTGCGCGGGTGACGCCGACATTCTTCATCAACGGCCGCCGCTACGCGGGCGCGTGGGACGAAAGCTCTTTGGCGGATGCGATGCTCGGTGCGTTGGGCCATCGGATTCAGGCTGCGGCGTTCGGGTTCGTTCGCTGGGGACCATCGTCGGGCCTACTCCTGGGGCTTGCGACCGTGCTGGCGCTGGTGCTCAGCAACTCACCTGTTGGGCCGGCGTTCCAGTCCTGGTGGGAGACCAGACTAGGATTTCAGTGGGGCGCCTCCACATTCGATCTGTCATTGCTTGATTGGGTCAACCACGGTCTCTTGACGATCTTCTTTTTTGTGGTCGGGCTTGAGATCAAGCGTGAGTTCACAGTGGGCCACCTCGCGAGCTTTCGATCAGGCGCGCTGCCGGTGATTGCCGCATTTGGTGGCATAGTTCTGCCGGCGTTGATCTACGCCTCGATTGCGCCGCCCCACCTGAGGCACGGGTGGGGGATTCCAATCGGTACTGATACTGCCTTCGCAGTCGCGCTGATCGTGTTGCTTGGCGATCGTGTCCCAATCGAGCTGCGCGTGTTCCTTACCGCGGCCGTCATCATCGACGATATCGTGGCAATCATCGTCATCGCGTTGTTTTACAGCGGCGAGATCGCCGCGATTTATCTGATCCCGGGCGTGGCGGTGGTGGTGCTGTTGATGGTGCTCAACCGCATCGGCGTATACAGCGCGCTTCCGTATGCGGTCTGCGGCATCGTTCTGTGGTTCTTCCTGCACGAGGCTGGATTGCATGCCACGCTGGCGGGCGTGATCCTCGCCGTGCTCATCCCCACGCGTCCACCCGCCAACCTGAAAGCGCTACTCGCGCAGGCAGCGACGGTGATCCACGAGGAAGACCTCCACAGAGACGAAGCCATGCGGTCTGGACCATCTGAGCCGGCACTGCGGACACTGGATACGATCCACAGCCGGATCGAGTCACCTGCCGACAAGCTCCTTCGGTCTGTGGAGCCGTGGTCGAGCTACATGGTGCTGCCGATCTTCGCGTTGGCGAACGCTGGCGTCGCCTGGTCGGCTGACGTATTCCAGGAAAACGCGCAATTGATGGGTGCGATCACCTTGGGACTGGTGGTGGGGAAGTCGACCGGCATCGTGGCAGCGTCGTGGCTCGCAGTACGCAGCGGCCTCGCGGTAAAACCCCAGGCTTACTCGTGGCGTCAGTTAATCGGCGCCGGCGCCCTCGGGGGAATTGGATTCACGATGTCTTTATTTATCGCCGGGCTCGCATTCCCCGGCGCGGCCGATTATGCCGCCGCCAAAATCGCAATCTTCATTGCCTCAGTGATTGCGGCGGTGTTGGGAACGATCATTCTGTATCCGCGACGCGACGAAGAAAGCGAACCAGAGGTAGCCGAGGAAACCGACGCCGTCTGCTCCGCAATTTGAGTCAACCAGGGATCGTTCTTTGCGAGAGAGGTGCGTTGAAACATGAACTCAGACGTTGCGGGTAAGTTACGTGACGGCCCGACCACCGTCGTCGAAACAGTGATCGAAACGCGGGCGCGCGAGCTTGTGGAAGGCTTTAAGGTCAGGCGTGTGCTTCCTTCGAGCCGAAGGCGAATGGTCGGACCTTTCATCTTCCTGGACCAGATGGGGCCGGAGATTTTGACGGCGGGCCACGGGTTGGACGTGGCGCCGCACCCGCACATCGGGCTTGCCACTGTTACCTATCTTTTTAAAGGTGAATTACTGCACCGTGATAGCCTGGGCGTGGTCCAACGTATCATCCCCGGAGAAGTAAACTGGATGACTGCGGGACGCGGTATCGCACACTCGGAGCGCACGCCGAAAGAGATGCGACTGGCGCGTTCGGAACTCTTCGGCATCCAGTCGTGGGTCGCTTTCCCTACCCGGCACGAGGAGATCGAACCGGCATTCGTACATCACGGGGCCGATGAACTATCGATCATTGAGGGCGACGGCAAGCACGTGCGCATCATCTGCGGCTCGCTATACGGCGCTCGCTCACCTGTTCAGACATTCTCAGACATGTTCTATGCAGACGTCACACTGAAGAACGGCGCACGCCTCCCCGTTCCCGTCGAACACGAACAGCGGGCAGCCTACGTGGTCGAAGGCTCAATCGATATTATCCCTGAGGGTTTAACATTCGAACCCGGTCAACTATTAATCTTCAAGCCGGGAGAGGAGATCGTCCTAAGCACAGGATCGTCCGCCCCGGCCCGCTTGATGCTCCTGGGCGGTGAGCCTTTGGACGGGAAACGCCATATCTGGTGGAATTTCGTGTCGAGTTCGCGCGAGCGCATCGAGCAGGCTAAGGAAGACTGGCGCGAGGGCCGGTTCGCGCCCGTTCCGGAAGAGACGGAGTTTATTCCGCTGCCGGAGACTGGACCAGCCGTGGTGCGCTATCCGTAAGGCATAGAGATCGATCAAGTGTCAGTCTTGCGTGAACCTCGCACGACAACTACAGAGCAATGCGCGTTCATCGCAACCGCTTCAGAGACACTCCCCAAAAGGAATCGCTTGAAACCTCGCCGTCCGTGTGAGCCGACGACGATCAGGTCGGCGGCCCATTTTTGCGCCTCCTCTAAAATAGCCTCCTTCGGTTTGCCGGAGAGTACCTCGCCGGTAGCCTTCAATCCCGCGTATTCCAGCACCTGTTTGGCGCTGCTGACTGCCTCCTGAGCCTCATCTTCGGGTCTTGCTCTGGATAATTTGATCGCCCATGGCTCTTCAACGCTTATGACTCGGAACTCGCTTCCTTCGGGCCACGGCCGGCTAACGACAGCGCGTGCTGCCTGAGCCGACGTCTCTGATCCATCGGTGGCGAACAGCACCTTCCTCGGGCTATTCAGAGTATGTGGCCGATCTTCTTTTGCGTCACGCACAATCTGAACAGTGCAAGGGGCGGACGTGACGACTGCTCTGGCAACGCTGCCCAGCATCCAATGCTCCAGGTTCTTTCGAACATGCGCGCGTACGAAGATTAGGTCGGAGGACCACTTGCGCGCGTAAAACGGGATGAGAAAGCGCGCGTCACCCCTCGCCACCACCACCTCTACCGGGATGCCGATTTCTCTCAGACGTTCAACTGATGCCGCAGTTATTTGCTCTCCTCTCCTCTCCATCTCCCGAGATACGGCGCGTTTCACATATCCCTCTTCGCGCCACACCTCCTCGGGGACGTCGGCGTCCGCGACCACCGAAAGCACATGCGCTGTAGTACCGTCCGGCCACGGGCGAACCCCGATCGCGCCGGCAAGCACCCCAGTTGAAATCGCCGAATCAACTGCAATCAGTAGTTTCATATTTCATATCCTCATAGGTATTTCGCGGCTGACATAATCAGGCACTTCCATTTCCAAGCGGAGCGCTTTCCGAGCCGTCATAGGCAATCAAAACTTTCACTTGGTTACTCCTCTTATCAAAAGCGTGTGATCTTGTGTTCCCGTTACCTTGAGTCGCTTCAGCGTACGGTAAATTGTTTTTGCGCTTATTGTGAACCCGACGTCAGTATTCGCACGTAGCGCAGCCTCTATTTGAGAGTCTCGGAATTGATCCAGAGGATATCCGGCCCTTGCGAACTCGCGACGGACTTTCCTAATCTTACGTCGTCGTCTCCTCGATTCCAGTATTTGATAGAACTTCTTAAGCAACTTCATCACCTCTTCAATTTATGTCATTTTCAGCTTCCGACTGCACTGGTCGTATTACTAAAACCGGACATGCCGGGACTTATACGAGTGCTATGCTGCGGCCTCACACTTCTACTTTCCGTTTGCCTTGCGGCACGAAGGGCTCTTTTTCTCGCCAATAATCGTTTTGCTGACAAACCCCGACGTCTTTTTAGTTGATTGCGTAGTCGGGTGTATTCGTCGTAAACGACTCCATCACCCTGACGCCCACGATCTTTTGTATTGTAATGGTCTACGTTGATGTTGTTCTTGCTACTCAAGTTTGATCTCCTGTCGTCCTTTCATTCGTTCAACGGTCACCTGTTAGCCTAAGCCGAACAGTAAGGTTTCGCGAGCGTAATAACACTTGTGGAAAACGAGTGTTTACACGCGACTTGTTTGCTCCTGCACTTCATTAAGTATGACCTCAGACTAACTCCTAAAGGCGGGCTTCGACACGGTGTATTCACTTGCTGTTTGAGGGTGGTTACTCGCGTAATTGCTATAACGTGAAAACTCCTGCAATCAGCAGGTGGTAACACGGTTTCGAGGCGTCCGACTTCACCTTACTCTCATAACTGTGACTGTTGACTCCCTGGGAGCAATCAGAACTTTGTAGTGAGGAGCATATAGATGTCGACCGCTTTAGGAATCGAAATGAAAACAACGCCGCTGCCCATCGTTGAGGACAAGGATCTGCAGAGAGTTGCGGACGCCTTGTCAAATGTATTGGCGAACACATTCATCATGTATTTGAAGACGCACAATTTCCACTGGAATGTCACCGGGCCAATGTTTCATACGCTGCATCAGATGTTCGAGGAGCAATATAACGAATTGTGGTTGGCTGTTGATGCGATTGCCGAACGTATTCGTTCGCTCGGCTTCACCGCTCCTGGATCTTATGGAGAATTTGCGAAGCTTACATATCTGCAAGAGTCGCCGGTCGCAAGGAACGCAACCGAAATGATCGCAGAGTTGTTACGGGATCATGAAACGACAGCAAGGACTGTTCGCTCAGCGCTTGCCGTTGCGCGCACGGCTGTTGATGCACCAACTGAAGATCTATTGACGCAACGGTTAGCTGCGCACGAGAAGGCCGCCTGGATGCTCAGGAGCCTGTTGGCTGATGAGAGGTCTTCCTCGATTGCCTGAAGGTAGTTAAACGAAGCATGTGTTAAAGGAGGAATTAGCGAGGTAAGACGATGACTAATGACATTGCACTAAGAGACGACATGAAAGCGGTTGAAAGATGGGAAAACGAGGGTGGCAAGGTGCCGGCATTTAACCGTGTGTGGACATCGCTGAAGCGCTTCAGAACGGAACGCAATTCACGTGAGAGACAGGTGATCGATTCGCAGAAGAGTTTCGGGCACCAGCCCGGAATTTTTCGGGGTTCAACTTACGGAAGGGTGGTCTAGTGAGACGTAATAGGAAATCAAGAATAAGTTTCAAACGGCGTTATCGTAAATTCACCTGGATCATTGGCTCGAGTGCCATCGTCATTGCGCTGCTGTATTGGGAGCAGGCCGCGGTGCTTTACGTGCTCTCAACTTTGGCTATGTGCGCTGTGTTGCTGGTCGTTGCGTTTTCCAATCTGGAAGGTCGAGCCAGGGAGCTTCACCAGGTATCGCTTAAAAAAATGGACGCTCAGGAGGCTGAATCAACGAGTTCCGTATCAGCGAAGAAACGGGTGGCGTAAGGATGAGTGGCGCATGAAAGAACTGAATACGCAAACAATCGTCGACTACACAGCCGTACCGGCCGGCTGGCTAATAAAAGGACATTTATGGACGGGACAGTCGACGGTTTCCACTATTACCTGCTCGAAGTGCGGACGCGTGGGCGTGATTTGTTCGCAACGAAAGGGTCAACAAATCATCGTTCACTCTGGTCGAGTTGAGAACGAAAGGCTTACAGGAATTGACTATTGCGAGATTGCAGTTAAACCCCAATATCAGAATTAAGAAAACCGAATGATCGAACTGCTGATCACGGACCAGGTCGCAACCGCTCCCTGTACTGACTATGGTCCAAGCCCGACGTCCGACTTTTGAGGCAAAGCCGCATTAGACCGTTTCAAGTGATTGCTGGTAAGTTTAGTTACTGCCGAAATCCTCCGTGACGAAAAGCCGCCAGCTAGCCATATTTCGATAACACTCAAACCAAGCGCAATGACAATCCACCCGATCATCAACGGACGTGACCAGTCAACTTCTGTGGCGCTGCTTGCTAAAAGACTTAATGTAAACATCGTGTTCAATATTCACCTCCAATTGCTTCGTTAAACTTGCTCAATTACGTATAACCTCGACCGAGCAATGTGCTTTCGTAACCAGCGCGGTTGCAACACTGCCGAGTTGAAATCGTTCAAGCGCACCGCTGAACCGGCGTCCTCCGACGAAGATTGAATCGGCATCCCACGCTTTGGCCCGATCAATTAGCACGCGACGTGGATCACCCTTTCCCCACACGACAGAAGTCTTCAATCCTATTAGACTCAACGCATGCTCTGCCCAGGCCACCATCCGCCCTGCAGTGAGTGCGAACATTGGAGAGCTGCCATCGTCAACGGCGATGATTTGTACCTCAGTTCCGTACGGCCAAACACGGCTGCCCACAGCACGAACGGCCTGTTCGGCTTCGGCTGACGCGTCCACACCGATAACAAGTTTCAGGGGCTCATTCAGATCTTTTTCGAAATCGCCGCGCGACACCCGGACGGAGTGATCTGAATCGGTGACAACCTTGTTCGAAACGCTGCCGAGAATAAATCGACTGACTGCGGAGCGCCCGGGTGATCCGACAACAACTAGATCTGGTCTCCACTCGTCAGCTTTGCTAATTAGTTCGAAGGCGGCCGAGCCGGCGAGTGTTTCCGCACGTACATTCCAATGTGGAAAATACGATCGCACTTGCTCTTTTGCTCGATTGGCAAACTCTTCAGCCTCCTGCAACACGCGCTCCGTTTGCCTCTGAGCGTAAACTAAACCAGCAGTCACCCTGCGGGACATGAGTGCCTCCCCCGCCAACTCATAGGCTGGCGTTTGCGGAACCATCATGACATCGGCAACGGAGACGATTAGCGCTTCTGCTTCGACCGGTAAACCGGCTCGCTGCAGATCAACCAACGCAGCATCGGCACTCTGTGAGCCATCATGTCCAATCAATATCTTCATCATATTTCGGCTTCTCCCTAATCAATTAAATACGAGGCGTCAGTCCAGGCGAATACTCGTCGCGAGCGACCAGCCATCATGTGACTATTTTAAAAGGAGAAGGATCGAAGAAATAGCGTAATAACTCTTGATTAGAGCGGGTGTTAACACCCGAAGTGTGGTTATCTACTTCAGCACAGCAACGCGGGCGGGGCGAAGAAGTTTGCCATTCATGAAGTAACCTCGGCCTTGTGCGAACTCTAAGCCTTCCATGTCACTTCCGTTACATCATTGATTCTTTTTTCTTCGGCCTGGCTTAATCCGTTGTAGCAATCATTTTACCTACACCGTATTCGTCAAGCAGAAGCAGATAGTCGAGTGCCAGTGTTTCGTCCTCTAACCGGTCACTGGGGTCGAGATCTCTCGCCGGCACGCTACCTCCGAGTCGATTTAAGGACCAGCTTAGATAATGACGAATTGGTCCTCCGCATTGACGATACTCCTTATCTTCGCGTTCAAGCGCTCGCACAACATCGACCGCGGACCTTCCTCTAACTTCTTTTTCTTGCAGTCGAAAGATCACCAATTTTCTCACACTCAAGTCTTGTGAATCGTATTCGTCACGCAGCCGGAGAGCGAGAGTGTTTTCACGCGTGGCTTGCAGGAGTTATCTCCTGTCTGATGAACGGGCCTGGTGCTTGATCAAAGCAACCCGTGACAACCCCCGCGAAGACGAGTGTTTCCACGCTATATCGAACCGACCTTTTTATTTACCTTAAGGTTTTTGCAGGTTGATTTTGAAAATGAGATCAAATTCATCATCGTTAACAACTTCAGTTAACGCTGGGCAAAGTTACTCATGGGTTATACTCGGCATTAAGCATCAATTAAGAGGTAGCAAATGAGTATCCGTGGGCGATTACTGACTCTTGCAATCGGAGGTGTGCTTCCACTGCTAGTCGTCGGCCTCGCGGTCCTGTGGATAGTTTGGAATGAAAAGCGAAATCAGCTGAATGAGTCTTTAGAGCAGCAGGCAGAATTAGTGGGAGTAGTGTTCGACCGCTGGCTTGACGCTCAGTACCAGCCGCTCCGAACAATAGCATCGTACCCTCCTGATCACCTGAACGACCCTTCCGCGCTCAAAGGCAATCTGCACGCAGCTATTATCCGCCGCCAGCACTGGGTCGATCTGCGCGTTTTAGACTCAACGGGAAGAGTTATTGCAATCGAACCGGCCGGCGCGGGTAATCTGCCGTCCGGATTAAGCGATAAGCTGCTCGATGAAGCGAAGCGTGGTGCTTCTGATATCGAAACGGATTGGACGCGGGGAGAAGGGCATTACCTTCTTGCGGTAGAAGCTCCCGTGGAAGGTGGCGCAGTGATCGCACGTATCGAAGGATCGGCGTTAAAGGACGCTCTTCACGGGATTACGTTACCGGAACGAGCGGTCGTGACCTTACTTGATCAGAATTATCGCATCATTTATCGCAGCCAAACCACGGAATCCGCCGTGGGCCTGGATCTTAGTGGAATGAATCAACTGTCGGCGGTAAAGGAACGTAATACCGCGGTCGTTGTTTCGAGAAGTTCGGTTGACGATGTTGAGCGCGTTTACGGTTTAAGCCGCGTAGGTAACACAGGCTACGTAGTCATGGTGGGGGTCCAGAGCGCCATTCTTTATGCGTCAGCGTGGCGACAACTGATGGGGTATGCCGTCATCGGCTTGATAGTTGTGTTTTGCGCAGTGACGGCCGCTCTGCTAATTGCACGAAGTATAGCCCGACCTGTGCGCCTGTTGAATTTTGCCGCCGAGGAGTTTGGCAGTGGAAACTTCTCTGCGCGTGCGCCTGCCGGGGGACGCGATGAGATGTCGAGTCTCGGCAGAAACTTCAATGCAATGGCAGAGCGTCTACAGAAAAGGGAAGAAAGGTTCGCAGAATTAGATCGACTGAAATCGGAATTTGTCTCGACGGTCTCGCACGAGCTGCGCACACCGTTGACTACAATCAAAGCGCTGACGCGTCTTTTAATGCGGGAAGGACTGGATGAGGCGAAGAGGCGCGAGTACATTGAAACGATTTCAGTAGAGTGTGACCGTCAAATTGATTTAGTCCTAAACCTGCTCGACCTTTCCCGAATCGAGGGCGGTGTGTTGCGTGTCACGCATCAACGAGTTGACGTGCAGGAAATGATCTCCTCTGTCGTTAAATCCGAAGCAAGATCTGCCGAAAAGAGAAGGCACGATCTGCGATTGGATCCCAACCTTGAAGTCCCACCAGTTTGCGCTGATCCGAAAGAGCTTCGTCGTGTTCTGTCGAACATAGTCGAAAATGCCATCAAGTACACACCAGACGGTGGGCGAATTGTTTTGTCTGCACTCCAACAGAATGGTCATGTAGCTATAAGCGTGGCAGATAACGGCCGCGGTATACCGCCGGAAGATATGCCGATTTTGTTTGACAAGTTTCACCGGGGCCGTCCAGCTCCTCACTCGGAAGCTATGCTTGGTGCCACGACTGATGCTGAATTCTTAGAGGACGCTGATGTTTCGGGGGTCGGCCTCGGCTTATATCTGGCAAGAAACGTGATGGAGCAGATGGGAGGGCGCATTACCGTAGAGAGCCAGGTTGGGCGGGGCAGCACATTCAAATTGCACTTGCCCGTGTGGCGTGACGGTGGATGCAAAACACGTAGTAATGAGGAGCGGGACGATGGCGAAACAGTTGTTGGTCGTTGATGACGATCCCAGTCTCTTGCTGGCAGTGTCGGAAACGCTACGTGCGGAAGGTTACGAGGTGCAGACGGCTCGCCGCGGAAGTGAAGCGATGATCCGCGTTGCCGAATCTCTTCCCGATCTGATCATTAGTGACATTCGCATGCCTGGCATGGATGGTTACGCTCTTGTACGTAACCTCCGCGCCTCGCCGCGAACACGTCTCGTGCCAATCATCTTCCTCACGGCCAAAGATGAAACTGCGGATCGCATCGCGGGATTTCGTACTGGAGTAGACGCTTATGTCACAAAACCTTTCGAAACCGAAGAGTTGGTGGCTATCGTGAAGAGCATTCTCGAAAGAGTGCAGCGCACTCATTCTGATCTTGCGCGGATGTTTGGAGATCAAGACGATGCCGCGATAGACCTTGTACGCGATGAAGAACTAACAGACGCAGAGTGGCGCGTAGCGGAAGCAGTCGCGCGTGGGCTTTCAAACAAGGAGATTGCCGCGGAGCTAAAGCTCAGTTTAAGAACAATCGAGGGTCACATCAGCCGCATTCTCGACAAGAAAAATTTGAGCAACCGCGTTGAATTAGCCCTGCACGTGCGAGAACGCCGCCAACCAGATTAATCTCACAATACCCACCTTCCTGCACGAATCTTTCCTTACGTGTAAATACCCTGAAAGTCAGGTGTTAACACGCTATTTCCAACTAGCGTTTCCCTCTAGTCTATGACCTGTAAGAAGTGAGGTTACATGACAAAGGGAGCGAAAACGGAATGGCTGTACCGGAGAACCAATACATCGTTCTGCCAGAAACAACGGTTGGAAAAAAACGAGGAGAAAGATGGTTGGAAACTCTCAGACGATGGCTCGTGAAATGCCCGCAGTGTTCGGAAGTGCGGTTAGTCGTAGGAGCACACGAAAACGATCAATACGTCTGTAAGGATTGTGGACACAGTTTCACCATCAAGTTTTCAGCGACAAACGATGCTCTGTCAAAACGACCTCCGGAGGATTAATAAGGTTTGGAGAAAGTAAAAATGATTGCTTATCGCGGTCCAATATTAATTACAGAACCTGAGCTACGTTGGCCGATCGTTCTCTTAGCCGCCGCAATTACTGCGCTACTCGCAATAATGACGGCAGGTTTGTACTACGTGGCGATGACAAAATCCGATGTCAATTCTTATACCGAGCCGAGGCTGGAAGGGGCGTTGCAACCTGGTGAACCAGACTTTGAAGAATTTCGCCGGCACATTGCCATCGAGCAATTGGTGGGTACTGAGAAGGTGCACCCATTCGACACCCTGGCCGTCGCAATGACGGCAACGGTGCGAAATAACACCGGTCGTACCATCAGTGGACTGGAATTGCGGGGTGCGATTCTCGATAGCAATAGTTCGAGTGTGCGCGAACGGACAGTAGTGGTGATTCCACTGCGACAAAAGGTACTTGAGTCGGGTGAGGCCATCAACACACGCATTCTGCTCGAGAGCATTGATAAGGACTCGGATCGAGCGCACTTAGTCCTTGAAGTTACGGCAATGCGCTTTGATGAGTCCTAAGGACAAGGATGGACCAGATTGGTCGCAGCACGGAAAGGGAAATCAAGATGGAGGCAATAGTTGAACGATCCAGTTTAGAACCTTGGCCCTATCAATCTGGTCGGTTGGCGCCGTTCAGGAATATCGTGAAACGAGTCTTTGGCTGCTGGCACCTGAAGGTGAGCCTGCCATTTACTCGAGGCGACGAGACTTATCAGACGTGTATCTCTTGTGGCGCCCGGCGCCGGTTCGATTTGGATCAGTGGACCCCGGTGGGTGGTTTTTACTACCCGAAATGACAGTCTGTCCGGCGTGAAGGCGCTCATCCTGGGAGCGCAGTGCTCAGTAGAAGTCGTACGTGCGAACAGTTCGAATGATCAATATTTACCGGCCGCATGATTGAACCCGATGGCAATGAATTAAGTCGATCACGGTTGGAGGGATAAGATGAAAGTTTTACTTGCAGTAGATTCGATTACCACATTGGATATTCTTATTAATGAAATGAGTGCTCGCTCGTGGCCCTTAGGGACAGAAGCTCGTGTGCTTTCGATCATCGACGATGCTGACGTCTTATTGAAAGTCTGGGGTGAAGAAGGTCACGGACTTTCCGCATTACGACGAGAGATGCATAGACGAGGCGCACAGATTTCCGCTTTAGCAGTCGAACGACTACGAAAGATTGGGATTTCATCGCAAGTGGTAATCATGAGTGGAGATCCGGAATTCTTAATCTCGTTCGCGGCCCGGAGTTGGCCGGCGGACCTCATTCTTATCCGCGCACACAATCGTAAGGACCTTCGAAGTCGGTTGCTGGGCGGCGTGGCGAAGTCAGTTGTTAAGAGTGCGCCTTGTTCGGTCGAGGTCGTTCGGGCTCGCGCGCAAGCGGATGTAAATAACGCGCAAGGTGGCTTCAGAGTACTGCTGGCTACCGATGGCTCCAGGGCGTCGATAGCTGCATCCCGGGCGATCGCGGAAATGACCTGGCCGGAGGACACTGAGATCAGAGTAGTCAGTGTCGTCAACCCGCTGATCTATTCGTTTGAGGAGCTTGGCGTAACTGGTGATCAAAGCACTGACTATGCCCACCGCGCGATCGGAGATGCTGTTCAACTGTTGAGGGACGCGCCTGTCAGAATCTCAGCGGAGGTCATCGCTGGCAGCGCGGCGCGACAAATTATCGCGCGGGCCAAACATTGGGGAGCTGATCTCATTGTCCTCGGGACGAACGAACGACGAGGTTTAAGTCGTTGGCTCTTCGGCAGCATCTCTGCCGCTGTTGCAAACCGCGCGCACTGTTCGGTCAGGGTTATTCGTGAAAAGGACGTTTTACTGGCCGGCAACTCGTTGCAAGAACGTTTCACTTTCTCTTCAGGCGCTGCAGAGAGTACGAACGAATTGCAAGCCTCCAGGAAAGCTGCGTAATCGCACAGTCCTGAGGAAAAGTAAATCATCCAGGGGAAATTGGGAGTTAGTAAAATGAAGCGAAGATCAAAAAAGGCGACAACCATCTATATAACAGAACTCGACTATAACCGTCTTAGCGGATTGATCGATCGTACGCGCGAGCACAACGGCACCGATCGAGAATACTTGAACAAGTTGGAAGCAGAGCTTGATCGAGCAGAGATTGTTGATCCAAAAGATATTCCGGCGGACGTAATCACGATGCGCTCGAAAGTGCGGTTGAAAGACTTAGTGAGCGGGGAAAGCAATACTTACTCACTGGTGTTTCCTACAGAGGCGGATTTTGGCGAAGGAAAGATCTCTGTTCTGGCGCCAATTGGTACCGCGATACTTGGTTTCAGGAAGGGCGACACCATTGAGTGGCAGGTACCATCAGGCTTGCGCAAGCTCAAAGTTGAGGAGGTTCTCTATCAGCCTGAGTCGGCAGGTGATCATAATTTGTAGAGACACATACAAAGACTCGGTCAGCACCTCTCAAAGCAACTATTCGACATAGTGTTCACTCAATTGAGCCTTAAGCCCCTGCGGGATGGATTGCCAACTGGCGGTGCAAAATTCATGTGGACTCCAGTGAGAAGCGTCCACGCGTGCTACGTGCCACCTGGCCGCGTTGTTTTCATAATGCCAGCGGTAAATTGGACCACTGCTGCGCTGGCTATAGAAAACGTTATCTTCAACCGAACCTTTATCCGGCCGGGTGAATATGCGGAGTCCGTTCATAACCTTCATCTGTCGTAAAGCTATCTCCCACTGAGCTCCCTACGGGGAGCGATGCTTTGGCGCTCACCGTCAAATCTCCCATCCCATTGACGTCCTGAACCTGAGGCGGGGTCGATTCGGTAAACCTGATCAAGCCCCTTCTGACTTCCTCCATGGCGATGCTTGTATCTTTGTGCTTCTTTTCATCCGGCTCGATCCGTGGCTTTGAACCACGTCGAAGTTGCTTCACTCTCAATGCCGCTACCACGACTGCTCGGAATCGTGAGATTGTTGCTGGTCCTATTGACATGCTTTTGTTGTTCTCCAGGCCTATGCCGGACTTCGGCTCTTGAAAAGGTTCAACGCAAGAACAATCACTGCTGCTACCAGCAGCAGGTGAATCAGGCTACTGGTGACAAAGCCACCGTAAAACCCCACCAACCAGAGCAGCAACAACACTATAAGAATAGTCCAGAGCATGAATCGTATCTCCTCTTTTTCAACCTTTTAGAATCCTTTGTCAGACTGCACTACGCGAATCGAGCCGTCTGTGCGCTTGACCACATACGTGCTATCTTAGCTATGTGATCAGCCGTTGCTCACTCGCTTAAAGGGTTAGCGCACGGAGATTGTTCATGCCTGTCTTTGTAGCAACTGCCCAGCCGCACGCGAATCGGCTTCTTGCCGCGCTTCCAAATGATGACTATCAACGACTCCAGCCACACCTGGCTAACGTTTCCTTTGCTCTCGGTGAAGTCGTCTATGAATTTGGTGGACAACTGGATTACGTCTACTTTCCAACGACAGCTATAGTCTCCCTGCTTTACACGATGGAAAACGGATCAAGCGCCGAGATGGGATTGACCGGCAACGATGGTGTGGTAGGGATCGCTCTCTTTATGGGAGGCGGCACGATGCCCAATCGAGCCGTCATACAGAGCGCGGGCGGAGCCGTGAAGATGAAAGCCAAAGTGCTTCAAGACGAGTTCGCGAAGGGTGGTAAGCTTCAATACCTGCTGTTGCGCTATACGCAAGCACTGATTACTCAGATCTCGCAGACTGCCGTCTGCAACCGTCTTCACTCAGTGGAACAGCAACTTTGTCGTTGGCTTTTGTTGAGCCACGACCGGCTGAATACTGATGAATTGATCATGACACAGGAACTAATTGCGGGCATGTTGGGCGTGCGCCGCGAAGGCGTGACCGTGGCGGCCGGCCGGCTACAGGATGCCGGGGCAATCAGTTACGTCCGCGGTCACATCAAGATCCTCGATCGGCGGAGAATGGAAGAGACCGTGTGCGAGTGTTACCGCGTTGTGAAAGACGAGTTCGACCGGTTATTGGGATAAGCCAGGGTTTTGTTCAGGTGGTTATCAGCCTTCAGATTTCTTCCTACTATCGCGATGAAGCAGGTTGCCCTAGCCTCACTGAGCGCCCGTTGGAATCCTTTTGCAGCAGACGTGAGAGAAGACTGCGCAACTGATTGAAGTTGTCAGGCAGGGCAATGTGTACATTTTTGCCAATAGCAACTTCAGCTCCCGCGGGAATCTCATCAAAGCAGAAGATGACAACCGGCACCTCGTCTCCTGTCGCCGCACTTTCGCGGATACGATGGCTGGAGCCAAGAACGTCGCTCGGTGGCCCACCCAGACTCACGAGAATCAGGTCCGGACGTTGTCGCTGGGCGCTTTCTATTCCGTCAAATTCATCTCGTGCTAACACTACGCGATAGCCGTCGACCTTGAGCAGCTTTTCGATACCGTCGCGCGTCTCGTGGACATCCTCGACTACCAGAATGATCGGATTTATACAGATCTCATTGTCCATTCAAACGTCTCCCTTAAATTCCTCTTCAAGGTTCCTCGATCCATGCATCATGACGAAAAGTGACGTTGCCAAGAGATATATAACTCGCCCCGGACCGTCCGTGCGGCAACACACATATAACGGTAAAGACTGCTGGGGGGCGGGGAATTGCCCGTGATTAGCTCTACGGGACCGTTACTGTTACTATATGAGTGACACGGCCTCCACCGATCTCTCTGACGCACGCGCCGTGTGATCCGGAACGCTGGACGTTAGCGAGTCCCCGGCTCTCAGAAGGTCAGGCCGACGACAGAACACCGATGAACGGTTCTGTAGCGGTCAGCGATCAAACACAATCAGGAGAAATCATGGAAGAGAAGATAGTTTTCAAAATCGGAGATCGTGTCGACCAAATGTGTGCCAACTGTAAAGAGGAGCGCGGTCACATCGTGACTTCAATGAGCAAGGCAGGCAAGATCACGCGCGTCAGTTGTCCAATGTGTAAATCAAGCGTCACGTATCGCGGCGGGACGGCGTCACGTGCTTCCGCCAGACCCGGCGCCCCTTACGATCAGGGGCGAACGTATCGTAAAGGTCAGATACTGATGCATCCCACGTTCGGCGAAGGTGAGGTGACTGAGATTATAGAGTCACAGAAAATGGATGTTTTATTTGCGGATCGCATACGGCGAATGGTCCATGCTCATTCGTAACTGCCTGAAAAGCTTATTCAAATTGAACCAGTACTCAAGTAGGTAGCGTGTTGACTTGTGCTCTCAAGTAGCGTAGTGTCGATTCGAACCGAGTCTGCTTAACTCCCTTCTCAGCTCTTCTGGAATTTCCCAGATCACCTGAAATAACAAGCCAATAATCTTCTCGTGCGCGCGAGTTAACTCCCGTGCAATCGGAAGATCTCTTTGGGCCAGGATCTAACAGGATCCGATTAAGCTGAAAAGAGTCGAGAACAAGAAAGCAGAATCAAATGACCATTACTAGATGTCCGCGTTGTCAGCGCCACTGCTTTACAGACGCCAGAGAGTGTCAAGAGTGTGCCCTGGTTTTTGAGCCTGGCAGTCTAAATAGCCAATCCGATGCTAAGGAGAGGAGGTTCCTTTCCAGGTCATACGTGCTATTTGCCAGCTTGTTTTTAATTCCGGTCATTTTAGCTGTAGTTCAATTCTCTGGGAGTCATTAAACAAACTTTTGCAACTTTGCGTCTGAACTGACGCATCGTAGCTGCCAGTTAATCCTTCTCTCGCGCATCGACGGTGATGCGCCCCGCGCCGCAAGTATCAGCGCCGGACGTTTGGATGGTTCGAGAGCAGGCCTCTTTCAATTTTGAAGCGCTCGTAGAGCATCCGAACCTGGTCCTTCGTAACGGCAACCGTTTCGCCGAAGCCAATCCGATTCGCAGCTTCTTTTAACTCCCGCAGGGGAAAGGTATATCTATGTCAACGAAACTTTATGTTGGAAACCTCGCTTTCCAAACCACCAATCAGCAGCTGGAAGATCTGTTCGCTCAAGCCGGCACCGTTCAATCAGCTAACGTAATCGAAGATCGCGAAACCGGGCGCTCTCGAGGATTCGCCTTCGTCGAGATGTCAACAAGCGCGGAGGCTGCGGCAGCTATCGAGCAGTTCAATGGCAAAGAGCTCGGTGGCCGCGCTTTGAAAATCAATGAAGCCAAGCCACGCGAAACTCGCAACGGCGCCGGTGACCGCAACTCCAGCCGTAACCGCGGTGGTTATGGTGGTGGTGGTAACTACGGCGGTAATAGTGGCGGCGGTCATCGCGAACCTCGCTGGTAAATAATCACTCTGGCAGGTTCTCTTCTATTGCTTGTCGTCAAAGATACGCAAGGATAGAAGAGACTTGCCGGGCACGACATTCACGAACGCTGCGGTCCGATAGGATCGCGCAATTTAAGGACATTATGAATTTTTCTCAATTAGGACTCGCGCCCGCACAGGTGAACGCCTGCGAGTCTCTGGGCTACAACACCCCGACACCGATTCAGCGTCAGGCGATACCGATCGTTCTCGCCGGTCACGACGTGATCGGCTGTGCCGAAACCGGCACCGGTAAGACTGCTGCATTTCTACTTCCAATCATTCAGAGGCTCGGCGAAACTTTTCGGCCTGGAGTGCGCGTGCTGGTGCTTGCGCCAACGCGTGAGCTGGCGCTTCAGATTCACGAGAACTACATGGCACTGGATCAGCTGAAGACTAACCGCAGCGTCATTGCAATTGGCGGCGCAAGTATTCGAACACAGCTTGCTCAGCTGCGACGCGGTGCTGCCGTTCTTATTGCTACACCGGGACGCTTGCTTGATCTAATCGAGCGCGAAGCGGTCGAGCTCTCTATGATCGAAGTTTTGGTACTTGACGAGGCCGATCGCATGCTGGACATGGGATTCTGGCCGGCAATTCGCCGCGTGCTCTCATTACTGCCTGCCAGGCGCCAAACACTTTTGTTTTCGGCCACGATGTCTTCAAGCATCGAGCAACTCGCTCGTTCGACGACAAAAGATCCGAAGCTCATTGAAGTAAGCACTCGCGGCCGTGCCGCGACATTGGTGGACCAGATTGCATACCAGGTGCCTCTGGAATCCAAGACGGCTCTCTTGCTGGACTTGTTGGAAAAAGAGACCGAACGTTTTGAACGAGTTCTGATCTTTACACGTACACGACGAGGAGCAGAGCGTCTGTCTCATGTTCTCGGAGCACGCGACCACAGCGTCAAGCGGATTCATGCTGACCGTACGCAGTCGCAACGTGAAGAAGCGCTACGTGCCTTCAGCCAGGGGCGGGCCCGTGTGCTGGTCGCAACTGATATAGCCGCACGTGGATTGGATATCGATGCCGTCTCACACGTCATCAATTACGACGTGCCGGCAGCTCCTGAAGATTACGTGCACCGGGTGGGACGGACCGGTAGAGCAGGAAGTCGCGGTGAGGCGATCTCGATCGTGGCGCCGGTGGATGAGTCCTCGATGCGCGCGATCGAGCGGCTAACGGGCCAAACCATCAAGCGTATAGTGCCGGCAGGTTTTGCGAGACCGGCATCGGCTATAAGCCCTGTCAAAGAACGCGCGCGTGTGTCATCAGCGGGCAGCTCGAGTCGATCGTTTCGACCACGACGCACCTTCAGCTATGCGTGACAGGCAACGTTAGTGACCATTGAATAGCAGCCGGGTCGAGCGCAAAGGGAACGAATGTATACACGAACAGGGGCGACGCGAACAGCAACCGACAAGTCCATCCATTGGGAAAATGGAATCTTCCTCGTTATAGCTCATGCTGGCGCGATTGCGGCGCTTTTCTTTTGGAGCTGGCCTGCAATCATTTGCGCCGTGATTCTTTACTGGATAGCCGGCAGTCTTGGCATCGGCATGGGATATCATCGATTGCTTACGCACCGCGGTTATCGCGTGCCCAGGGTCGTGGAATACTTTCTGGTAACGTGCGGCACTTTCGCGCTGGAGGGCGGCCCAATTCAGTGGGTGACAACACACCGAATGCATCACGCACATACGGACCAGGAGGGCGATCCGCACACACCGCGGGACGGCGGCTGGTGGGCCCACATCGGGTGGATTGTTCGCGGTACCGCACAGGACCACAGTCAAGCGACGCTCGAGCGCTACGCGCCGGATCTAACAAAAGATCGATACTACGTCTGGCTGAATAAATGCTTTTACCTGCCATCAGTCGCTCTACTCATCGGCTTGTTAGCATTCGGAGGGTGGGGACTGATGCTGTGGGGAATCTTCCTGCGCGTGACGCTTGGACTTCATGCTACCTGGCTGGTCAACTCAGCAACACATCTGTGGGGTCGCCGGCGATTTGGCACGCGTGAGAATTCGCGCAACACCTGGTGGGTCGCACTGCTGACGTTCGGCGAAGGATGGCACAATAACCATCACGCATTTCCCACGTCCGCCCGACACGGTTTGAAGTGGTATGAGATCGACCTGAACTGGTGGGGCATTCGCATATTGCAACTCATGGGTGTAGCTCATGCGATCAAGCGTCTCCAATTCAACCACAGCATCACGGCCTGGCACGTAGTTACGGACTCGGAATAGAGACTAGTTTTACTCGGGATGAAATTAGTTACACGCCGGTGCCACCGGAGGCCAGATCAGGTTTGTTATCGTCCTGAAACTCAGAAATCAGGGCCTCGGTGGTAAGCATCAACCCCGCGATCGATGCGGCGTTTTGCAGTGCGCTGCGTGTCACCTTGGCCGGATCAATGACACCCGCAGCTATGAGATCTTCAAACTCTTCCGTTAAGACGTTGTAGCCGATATTGGGATTCTTTTCGGAGCGAACTCGCTCGACGATCAGCGCGCCTTCTTTGCCGGCATTTGCGACGATTTGTCGGAGAGGCTCTTCCAGCGCGCGCTTCACGATATTGACGCCAATCTGCTCGTCCGGGTCGCCAGTAGACTCCTCGTCATCAAAGGGCTTGTATTTGTCCAACACCTTCGCAACTCGGATCAGGACCACGCCTCCACCGGGCACAATACCTTCTTCCACCGCCGCGCGAGTTGCATGCATTGCGTCTTCAACACGCGCCTTCTTTTCTTTGAGCTCTGTTTCAGTAGTGGCGCCGACGCGAATTATCGCAACCCCGCCCACAAGTTTCGCGAGTCGCTCTTGCAGCTTCTCGCGGTCATAGTCGGAGGCTGAATCTTCGACTTGAGCTTTGAGTGTCGTCACACGAGCTTGCAAGTCTTGAGTGTCGCCGCCGCCATCAATGATTGTCGTCGTGTCTTTGTCAATCGTCACTTTCCTGGCGCTGCCCAGCTCCTCAAGCATGACGTTTTCCAACTTGATACCGAGATCTTCCGTTATGACCTTTGCGCCCGTAAGTATCGCGATGTCTTCGAGCATGTCCTTGCGACGATCGCCAAAGCCTGGGGCTTTGACTGCCGCCACGCCAAGCGTGCCACGTAGTTTATTTACTACAAGCGTCGCTAATGCCTCGCCGTCTACATCTTCGGCAATAATCAGGATCGGTCTTCCCAACTTGGCAACCTGCTCGAGAATGGGAAGCATATCTCTCATCGAAGAAATCTTTTTGTCGCTCAGGAGAATGACTGGATTTTCAAGTACTGCTTCCATGGTTTCCGCATCGGTAACGAAGTAAGGCGAGAGGTAGCCGCGATCAAACTGCATCCCTTCGACCACGTCTAAAGTAGTCTCAATCGTCTTTGATTCTTCGACGGTGATGACGCCATCTTTGCCGACCTTCTGCATAGCTTCAGCGATCAACTTACCGACGGTCTCGTCACCATTTGCAGAGATCGCGCCAACCTGGGCGATCATGTCTTCTGTGACCGGCTTCGCGGTTTTCCTGATCTCTCGAGTCGCACGCTCGACGGCTTTATCAATGCCGCGCTTTAGCGCCATCGGGTTCGCACCCGCTGCCACTGTTTTCACGCCCTCGCGGAAAATGGCCTGGGCCAGGATGGTTGCGGTGGTCGTGCCATCGCCGGCAACATCGCTGGTCTTCGCGGCCACTTCCCGCACCATTTGGGCGCCCATGTTCTCCAGCGCATCTTTGAGCTCGATCTCTTTCGCCACAGTCACGCCGTCTTTGGTAATCGTCGGGCTGCCATATTTCTTGTCCAGTAGGACGTTGCGCCCTTTTGGACCAAATGTGATCTTTACTGTGTCGGCGAGTTTATTCACACCGCGCAAAATGGCTGCGCGGGATTGTTCGCCAAGAATGATTTGTTTTGCCATTGAGATTTACTTTCGCTAGTGACCGCAGATGCGGCATTTCGGTGCTGCCTGGTTTTCCACAAAAAAGTCCCGGTCACACTATGGACTAATCAAACACAGCCGTCCGTGCGTTAGACCACATACGATCCTTCGTCTGTATCAGTTAGGAAACGCTACGTTGTTTCACTCTAGTCGTCTTCAGGTCAAACCAGAATGATCCGTTCGATGATCGAAGTGGGCATGCAAAGGAGTCTTACATAGAGGTTGCACAGAGAAACAAAAGGCGGGCTTCCAAGTGCGTTCAATGGTCAATGGCTAATCATTTATTCTCAGGCTGTGTTTATCACAGCGGAGCTATCATCCTTTCCGTCTATTCGCTTCTTTGAAGTTAGCACTGTACCAATAGCTTCCTTCGCCAGACTGAAGACGGTGCGCCTATTCTCGAAAAACACTTTGAGCCAGGCTCGCCTGGTTGTTTGCGGAAAATAGATCGCGCGAAACGCGAGGCGCGTGATGAAGTGAAAAATCCGGGGACCAACTGGTGCGTGGCTCATCGCCTGAACGGCTTCTGCATTGCCTGTAGCGTCGTAGGAGTGAGCCCATGCATAATGAAGCTCGTGGTGAGTTTGCGCGATGGTCATCTTAAGAGGCACGTGGGCCATCGTGTTTTTCTCAAACTTCAGCCAGTGTTTTGGTCGCACCAGACGGCCATCTTCTTGTAACCGCTTGTACAGCGGCGTAGAGGGAAACGGTGTGAGTTGGCCGAACACCGGCAAGCCGGGAGGCCAGGTCCGAATCTGTTGCAGTATCCGCTCCGCCACGCCGGGTGTGTCGTTATCCATACCAATAATGAAGGACGTGATGGCATAGATATTGTGCTGAGCAAGACGTTGGAGCACGCCCGTGTATTCTTCAGGCTTGTTAAAGCCTTTCTTAACATCAGCCAGATTAACAGGGTCAATCGACTCCATCCCGATAAAGATGACCTTCCCGCCGGATTCCGCAATCAGATCAACCAGTTCCTGATCGCGTAAGAGATTTGCGCTAATCTGCGCGATCCAGGGGATTTGTGCACCGGCTGCGATGATATCGCGCAACAGAGATTTTGTTCTTTTGATACTGATCGCAAAGTTATCGTCGACAAAAAATACTGAGATCACACCACCTTCAGCTTTAGCACGCGCCTTCAACGTCAGTAGCTCGTCAACAATACTTTCATTTGTGCGGAAGCGAATCGAGTCGCCGAAGAAACCGGTGACGGTGCAAAACTCACAACCATAAGGACAGCCTCGCCCCGATTCGAGTGGAACAATGTGCAACGAGCGCCAATGTGGGCCAACACGTGACATCAACGGACGCAGGATGCGGGGGAAGAAATTGAATTGATCGAGATTGAGCGACTCCCACGGAATCACCGGGTAGTTACGGAGATTCGGTTTCCGTTCCTTACCGGACTCGTCAACCGGTGCGTAGATATCCTTGAGTTCATGGCGTGCGGCGTCTTCAACTATCCTGGGCCATGTTTCATCAGCTTCACCGAGCGCAATTGCGTCAGCGTGGCGTGGCCCTCCATCACGACCGAGCGCCTCATCAGGAACTTCAGTCACGTGTGGACCGCCCATTACAACCTGTACGCCTGCAAGCCGAAGCGCGTCGGCGACTCGATAGGCTTTCTCAATCATTCGAGTCATCGCGCCAATGCCGACTAATTCAATCTTCCGGTCAAGTACAAACTCAACGATCTCATCATCGCTCATTGGACG
>DASTTS010000443.1:0-8798 GCA_035760085.1 Pyrinomonadaceae bacterium | reverse complement strand
CGCGAGGACGAGTGACTTTTGAGTTCCGTCCTGATCGACGAAAGCATAGACGTCGGTTGTGTTCGCGGCTGGATCAAGTGTGATCAGTGGCGCGTCCATGTGACTTGAAGCCAGGACGTTTGTTGATGCGGCGAAGGGAATCACCGCCAGCAGAAGCGTCGCAACTACCTGTTTTAGTTTTGTAGTAGACATTAGGGTTACTCCTTGTTGTTTGGTATCTCAACGGCAACTGCAGGGGCGACCCTCCGTGGCCGCCCCAGGTTTGCCACATTGTGTTTCCGCGCCGGGGCGGCCACGGAGGGCCGCCCCTACAGTTGATGCAAGCAGCTTGCGTTCGCTCGGCAGGAGCATCTGCTGGATCAGGGAAGCTTTTCGCAGCAATTGCTTTGCTTGTGTAATGTCGTTGTTGCGCGCGGCGATGATTCCGGCGTGAAGGAACAAACGTGCGTCAACTGTGCCTTCCGACAAAGCCTGTTTGGCGTGTAGCTGTGCCTCCGTCGTACGTCCGGCAACAGCGAGACTCCACGCGAGCGCATCGTGCGTAAAGACGTCCCCACGGCTCTTGAATTCATGCTGGGCCAGATGGACAGCTTGCTCGATGTTCTCACCACGAGTGGCGAGATAGAGAGAGAAGGTGCGCGGATCTTCTGTCGCGCCACGTTTGACGATCTTTAATTCGACTTCCTTCGCGCCTTCGTGATCACCTGCGAGCGCGAGAGCGTCTGCCAACACCCATTGATACTCCGGTAAAGGATTCAACTCTGCTGCGCGTCCCAACGGGACAACGGCATCGGCCGGCCGCTGCAAAGCGAGAAGTACTCGCCCGCGCGCCAGCAGTGCCGGCGCGTACTCGCTTTGCAGCGAGAGTGCAGCACTGCATGACTCGAGCGCTGGTTTCATTGCGCCCTGCTGCAACTGGTAAAGCGATAGTCGTGTATAAGCCCACGCTGCTGCTTCAGCATCGTTAGGGCTGCTGCCGCTAACGGAGAGTCTCATCAATTCGGTTGCGCCATTCAGATCACCGGTCAGCCAGCGAATGTGGGCAGCACGCGCGTACGAGTGAAGATCGGGCCGGAGGTCGATCATCTTCTGGTAAGCTGCGGCGCCTTCGCGAACCTTGCCCTGATCTACCAACACATCTCCGAGAACGCCGTAATCGAATGGCCGTTCGCGCATGTTGACGAGCTCACGCGCCACAACCTCGGCCTCGTTGAAGCGATGCAGGCTTTGCAACGCGTGAGCGGTTAACAGGAGAGTGTCCGGGCCTTTTGCGCCGCTTGCTTCCATGCACTGCGCGCATTGTTCGGCGAGTATGTAATAGCTTGCATCGAAGGTGAGTCGAGCTTTCTTGACGAAGGTCCAGCCGAGACGTTCCAACGCGGATGTAGATCCGTTGCGGATGAGTGCCTGTTGCTGTGTGATTTCTTTATCGATTGGCTCATCGCCACTGAACGACGCCAAAACAAAACGGCACGCCGGAAACTCACTCAATGGACTCTTTTCTGCGTCTGCTTTAATAGGTGACTTACGACTCCCAATTACAGCGAGAAGGAGAATCAAGGCAGCCAGCACCGCAAGCGTCCCTTTGCTGAATGGCAGGAGTTTGTTTCTCATATCTTTCGTGGTTTCAGGCACAGCAATACCGTCGACTCGAATCGAGCCATCTCACCTGATGTCTTTTGTTTCTCGAGGAATCTACGAATCGCGGTTACGTAGTGGATTTAGGTGAGCGAAATTTTGTAATTTGGAAGTCATGAATCCGACCGTTGCCACTAATCTCCCAAAAGAGATGCAGTCGCATCACTATCCGATCCTTTATGAGGTTGAGGATACGCACTGGTGGTATGTAGGGCGACGGCGAATCATTCAGTCTCTGGTCGAGAAGATCTGTGCAACGCTGAACACTAAGAATCCGCGAATTCTCGATGTCGGGTGTGGCACGGGTGCGAATCTCAAGATGCTCGCGGCGTACGGGAAAGCAGAAGGCGTTGACATTTCGCAACAAGCCGTCGACTTCTGCCACGAGCGCGGTTTGGATTCGGTCAGGCTCGGGGCCGCCGAGCAGTTGCCACACGAAAACGAGTCTTTTGAATTAGTCACAGCACTCGACGTCATTGAACATCTCGACGACGATGTCGCGGGACTTCGGGAGATGAGAAGAGTCTTACGTCCCGACGGGCGCATACTGATTTTTGTGCCGGCGTTTATGTTTCTCTGGGGCGTTCAGGATGATGTGAGCCATCATCGACGGCGTTACACGTTGCCGGGTTTGTTGAAGGCAGTTGAAGCGGCGGGGTTTTCGGTTGAGTGGTCCAGCTACGCAAACATCAGCTTCTTTCTGCCCGTGCTGGCGGTGCGCTCCGTGATGCGCTGGTTGGGTTTGCGTGCGGCTACCGAATACGGAATAAACATCTCGATGATGAATGGAGTATTCAGCCGATTGTTTGCTGCTGAGCGGTTTGTTCTTAAAGGTGGGAAACTCCCGTTTGGAGTTTCAGCAGTCTGCATTGCGCGACGAGTAGATCGCACTTCGGAAAGCACCGTACCGGGCGCTGGACGGCATCGACGAAGTAAGGGTTTACTCGACGGCGGAGCGGGGAAGTGAACCGGCTTTAGTGTTCAGCTTTGGTGAGAAGCGATACTTCAAGAGATTCGAAGTGAACTCGAAGATGGCTTTCGGCTTCACGAATGATCCCCGGCTGTCATTACTCGAAAAATGAACAGGCGTTTCACCGATCTTGAGGCCCAGCTCGCGAGCGCGGATCACGATCTCCGCATCGGCAAACCAATCGTCCGACTGGAGATTCAATAACTCGTACTTATCGCGTCGAATGATCTTCGGCTTGGAGTTAATATCGCGGACTTTGAATCCGAAAAGCAGACTGAAGATTGCGTTATACACCGCCGAGATGAACCGACGATACAGACCATCGTCACGTATGACGCGATATGTTTTAGTGAAATCCAGATCCTCCAACTCACATTTCAGCAGACACGCGATGATTGACTCCGGCGGAAACTGCCCGTCGCCATCGATAACGCCAATGTACGTACCGCGTGCAGCGTCGAGGCCCATGCGCATATCCCAACCCATCATTCCCTGCTTGGGGCGAATTACGGTGCGAATGTTTGGCGATTGCTCGGCGAGTTTTTTAACTACTTGAGGGGTTTCGTCATTGCTGCCCTCGATATAGTTTCCGACGAGCACGAGCTCCCAGGAAAAGTTGCAGCGCGACAACGTTCGCTGCAAACGTTCGACGAATGGAATAATATTTTGACCGCTGCGGTAGCAAAGGACTACTAGTGAAAAGTGTGGCTCGGTCACGCGGCGATGTTATTACGTATGCCGCTCTGGCTGCAAACCACGGTTTGAACAACAACTGGCCGCCGTAGAGGGAAACTTAATCAATAATGCGAATCCTCGTCACCGGTGCCTCGTCGCCTCTGGCAGTTGGTGTGTTACGCCAGTTGCTTTTGAATAGCGACATGGAGCTGTGGTGTGGTCGTCACCGCAAGGAAATCTCACTCAATGATCCGCGGTTGCACGTGATCGATCTGGATCTGGAATCCAACTTAAATGAAAACTTGCCGGGCATCCAATTCGACATGGTCATTCACTTTGCCGGAGTAACTCATGCCTCCGACGAACAGCAATACTGGAAAGTCAATTTGGAAGGAACCCGTCGACTGGCCGAGGCAACATACAAGAATGGTTGTCGCCGTTTCGTGTACATCAGCACGCGCTGCGCGACCCACGGCAGCGGCGCGTATGGCGAGTCGAAACTGGCAGCCGAGCAGGAGCTGCAGAAGTTTGACTGGCTGAGTTTACTGATCATTCGTCCGGCGGAGATTTATGGAGGTGGCGGCAAGGAGGGTGTCGATCGCATGTTAGCCGTCGCACGCAAATGGCACGTTGTTCCAGCGCTCTTCGGCGGCTCTAATCTGCTGTTTGCTCCGATGCATGTTGACGATTTCACGAAGTTTGCTACCGAACTAATTCAACAACACAATAACGGAGTCAGAATCGAAACCGTGTGCGGCCCTGAAGATCTAAATGGAAGCGAACTCGCGCAACGCATCGCCAGGCACTATTGCGCCATTCCACTTCCGCTCTGGTGGCCGTCACTGTCTGTTTGCCTCAAGGCTTTGCACAAAATCGGTTTCTCAATCGTCAAGCCAGACCAGTTAACACGACTAACTGCTGCCAAAACAGGAACCGCCTCGAGCGCGAAGCGACCTACCACAGGAATAAAACGTTTTCCCGCGAACTAACCTGCCGTGAAACAAAAACGCAGAAATTGACATTAGAGTTAGAAGTCAAACAGGTGCCCCGAACACCTCAACGTCTAAACTGATTCGCGACCCCGAACAGAGTCGAAATCATGATCACTAAACCCTCTCTGCTGGAGCCATCCCTTCAGCGGACCTCCCATTGGAAAGGAACACAATGTCACACTGGAAAGATTTGTTAAGAAACGCAAGTATTGATCAGTCGCTGCAACGCGCTCGCACTGGACTGGAACAAACCACGACCTATGTTCTCGGCCAGGGTGGTTTCGACCCTACCAAAATGTTAACGACGAAATGCGACTGTTCAGGTTTTATTGCCTGGTCCATCGGCATACCCAGAGAGTTTCCGCCAGGATCGAACCGCTGGCTCGACACCGATGCCTACTGGAACGGAGGCGGCGCTGCGGCAAAGGCGGCTGGATTTCCCTTGCTGCAAAACGTTGCGGCCGCAGATGCTGAACCGGGCGATCTCATCGTTTATCCGGATCAAGGAGGAAAACAGGGCCACATTGGCATAATCTCCGGAGTGGATAATCACGGCGAGTTGAAAGTCATTCATTGTTCGAAAGGGAATTTTAGAAAATTCGGCGACGCTACGAGGGAAACTGATTCTGCGGTCTGGAAAATTCAGTCAAAGACCAAAATCATGAGACTCGACTTCGATGCGATGCGCCGCTATGCCGGAATTTCCGATGGAACACCTGTGGTCATCGACCCGCCTGATGTTGTTGCCGGCGGTGTGCTTCGTCACTCCTTGCTGGCCACTGATGCGACGTTGCAAATGGTCTCCGAAGGAAAATTGGAGTTGACTCGCACCGGAACAAGAGTTTCAGGCATTGCTGCTGTGCAGCAGGCGATGAACATTCTCGCTCGCGAACGCGAAGCCTATGCGATCGATCTCGGAGTCAATGAAGCCAACATTGGTATCTTCGGTCCTCGCACTGAGACGGCGCTACAAGCGTTGCAAGGCGATTTATCCTTGCCGCAAACGGGAGTGCTGAATGCGGCCACTCTTCTTGGCCTCGACGGCTTGCTGGTGAAAGCATCTGAACAGGTCGAATCGGTTGAAACGGGCGATGTTGAAATGCCACCTTCGCCAGTGACAACTGATATAGGCAATCAGCCGCTCGCCTTCGAGCTCGCGCGTGAAGGAAGTGCATGGTTTGCGTCTACGCAGGGTCAACGCTTTTTCGTTGGTAATCGCGTGCCTTTTCAAGGGCGTTTGGGTCTGATGAATTCGCGCGACACATCTTCGCCCGTTTACGATCCGGCTGAGTACTCTGAGATGTTCGGTCATTGGGCGCATTTCATTTTCCCGACGGCCATGGCAGAAAGCAGGGCTCGTTACAATTGTCTCAACACGTATGACCGGGCCGGTTTTACTTTCGGTTTCCTCCAGTTCGCGGCGCATGTTCCCGACGGCGACTTCGTTAAGTTTTTCAGAGCGCTGCTTCAGCTTGATGAGCACAATGCCTATTTCCCCGACTTAAAACTGCAAGATGGTCGCATCGTGCAGCCCACGGAGAACGGCGTGATGCGTTTGGAAACAGCCGCGTCGACTGACGCGCTCAAGAGATATTTGAATCCTTCAGGCGGTGAGGTTGAGAACAGGGAAGTGCTTTCAGCCGCGCGGTTTGTACATTGGTGCTCGCACAGTAAAGCACATCGCGATATTCAGGTGCGGGTGGGAATTGACACTGTCCGGGAGAAACTTCGTACAGCTCACAGGAAGATCGGTCTTGATGGGCGTAGTGACAAGGTCTGCTTCGTTGTCGTGGACATCCTTCATCAGGGCCGTGGCACTTTCGCGGCGATGAAACAGATCATAGACAACAACAACGACGCAGTGGCCTTTGAAAAACTGCTGACGATTGGCGCGTCGAACTTCCCCGGACGAATTGAAACAATCCGAGCGGAAGTCGCGAAGCTCGCAGCCGCGGGACATTTCGGAACGAGGAAGTATTCGGCCGCTACCAACGACCTCGTTTCTTAGCCTGCAAAGCAGGCGTAAGCATCGGTTCCTCTCTGCGTCCTCGGCGTATCTCAGTGTTCTCTGCGTTAAGACGACAACTTAAACGCAGAGAGCGCAGAGATACGCCGAGAACCGCAGAGAAAGATTTTCAACGCCCCAGGCTTTATTCTGTCACCTGCTTCGCTGGTTTCGTTTCTTCAGTCCCAACAGACCTCCGATGCCGAGACTCAACAAAAGCATCGACGCGGGTTCGGGAACTTCAGTCGCCGTAAACTGAAAATTGTCGATGCCCTCCGGACCGTTCTGTGACGAAGGTATAAAGATGATGTGATGGGTTTGTGCAGAGTCCATCGTAGCGGCGAAACTCCGATCGAATGTTCCTACGATATGTGATGTTAGTCCGGTCGTGAGGTCAAAGATGTTTGTACTGGACTCATTAAACACAAGAATGTGCCACTGGCCTCCCTGACTTCCGATTACGTTCAACATCCACGTGAAAGGGCTGCTCGGTACTGCCTGACTCCCCTCAAACGCAAAGGTTATTAAGATCCCGTTAATGTTACCGGACGATGGATCTATGGTCACCGGAAATGCGCCTTGTGGCGGACTAACAGCCGCCGGCGACGTCCGCAATGCGATGTCGTTTATTGTCCCAACAACCGTGCACTGTTGGTCAAAAAGCGGGCAACCAGGACCAGTTGGCTGTAACAGAATCGTGGAGAACACAACTCCCTGGGCGCGATAAGTTTCGAGTGGAGCCGGGGACGGATCGTCGAAGTTTATTACAATTAGCGGGTCGGCTTTAACGAAAGCGGGGACGCATAAAAATACTGCCAGAACCAGAATCCGGATGAATCTCGACATCGTACTGAACCTCCCTTGAACGTCAGAATGGAAAGACTGGCAGGCACAGGGAAGAGAAGAAACAACCGCACAATTGTCTCGCTGGGCCGATGGCTAACTCTACGCCAGGTCCCTTCGGGAATGGATGTCGAAATCTTTGCAAATTTGCCGCGAGAAAACGAATAAGAATTCTAACGCGGCGACGCAGCGGCGCAACGTTAGCATCTTTCGCTGCGCCGTTGCGCCGCCGCGTGAGAAAAACCTTTACAGTGCCTAGAGCGTGCGTTCCATCAACAGATCTCTTTGCAGATCAGCTCCTAACTGAAACATGTGCTCGCCAATCGTGCGGAAATTCCATTTTCGGTAGAACGCCTGTGCTCGCTGATTTCGTTCCCACACGCCAAGCCAGATAGTCTCGTGTCCGGCCTGCCGCGCTTCATCCAGGCACGCACGCATCAACTGTTCGCCGATTCCGCGTCCAAGCCACTCGCGTGAAACATACAGACGGACCAACTCAACCGGCTTAGAGCCTTCCACCCCCTGTTCCGGTTCACCGTCACGGAGCTTCGCGTAACCCGCCGCACGTCCATCAACTTCCGCGATCAGAAACGTGGAGGCTGGATCTTCTAATTCAGCCGTCTGCTGCGCGACGTTGAATGACGAGGCCATATACGCAGCCAGGTCTTCCTCGGTGTTATCAGCAGCGAACGTTTCCTCAAACGTACGCGCACCCAATTCCGAGAGCAAACCAGCGTCTTCAAGTGTCCCGCGACGAATCGTTAGACCAGGAATTTGAGCCATATCAATGCTGATTTTATTCAAGCACAGAACCTCAGGCAAAAGTTGGTGCTGGTTGCGAATTCTTTGTTACGGCAAGAGGGACTAAAATCTGGTCCTGTCATGTAGAATTCTGTCGATCTGGTGGACAGGATTTACATGATTTTCAAGATAGAAGATCGCGAGGTAAGAGATGAATCCATACGCATTTGTCTTGAGCTTGGTCCTGGCGTTCACATCATTCCAAACTCCTGAGACGCACTCGCCAACCACACAGAAATCCTGCACGCCCGGGGTTAGCTTTTGGAAACTTCTCGATGAAGTGCGCGTGGGATACATGGACGGAAGACTTGCGCTTGGCAGAATTCAGGCGGTGTGTTTGCCATGAACGTGATTCTGAGTTTAATGCTTGCATCAATTCTCACCGCATCTCCCTTCACGCCTCTTCGTGCCTTCGCAGCTCAAGCTAAACAGGACTCATCAGTTTCCACCAGGGACTTGCGAAACGCGCCGACGATGATAGTAGTTGGTAATAGGACCTTGCGTTTGTCCGCGGAACTCTGGCGTGATTTTATGCCAGGTCCCGCACGTCCTGACGGCAGTCCACTGAACGTCGGAGTGAGAATCACCAGCGACGACAAGCAACTTCTGCCAACGGGTCTTCGCATGCATCGAATATGGGTTCTTTACGGCGAAGAGATTTGGGACATTTCTAATCTGAGGGGAGAAAAATCAGGTCTGGTCCAGGAAAAGGACCAGTGGGTTGGTTGCGGGGTTACTTCCTTATGCCAATTTTCCGTTAGCGGTGGTCCCAGGTGGGAGCCTGGTATTTACGTTGATGTGGTGGTCCGTTTGAGCGACAGTGAAGGGAAAGAACACCTTCTCCGAGCACCAAACCAGCGTGTTATAGCCACCG
>DASTTS010000442.1:0-4165 GCA_035760085.1 Pyrinomonadaceae bacterium | reverse complement strand
AAGTTCAATTCTTCTACGACTTATCACCCTCAAACTTCATTATGTGGGTCTTCTGGCCGAGGGTATGACGCTTGCACCGCGAACAGATGTGAAGCAGCTTTTACAGCAACCGGAAATCACTGAGGCAGTCTTCATTGCGCGCGAGCTCTCAAAGGCTTACCGCATGGGAGATGTCGACGTCCATGCTTTGAGATCGGTAAATCTGGAGCTCTACAAAGGTGAGCTGGTGGTATTGCTCGGTGCCTCAGGCAGCGGCAAGTCAACCCTGCTGAATATCCTCGGGGGTTTGGATGTTCCAACCAGTGGGGAAGTCTTCTACCGCGATCACAACCTTAGCATCGATGACGACGCAGAGTTAACGCGGTACCGTCGTGAGCACGTCGGATTTGTTTTTCAATTCTACAACCTGATCCCGAGCCTGACTGCGCTCGAGAACGTCGAGTTGGTAACAGACATTGCTGAGAATCCAATGCGCCCTGAGGACGCCCTGCAACTCGTCGGGCTCGGGGACCGAATGCATCACTTTCCTGCTCAGCTTTCCGGTGGTGAGCAACAGCGAGTGGCGATTGCGCGTGCCGTAGCGAAACGTCCCGAGGTGTTGCTCTGCGATGAGCCAACCGGTGCACTCGACTATGCGACTGGCAAGTTGGTGCTCGAGGCAATTGAGCGAGTCAACCGGGAATTAGGAACCACGACTGCAATCATTACCCATAACGCCGCGATCGCCGACATGGCTGACCGCGTGCTGCGAATGCGCAGCGGTCAGATTGCGGAGGTGCGCCGCAACGAAAAGAAAGCCGCACCAAAGGATTTGGTCTGGTGAAGACGCTTGATCGAAAACTTATTCGCGACGTCATTCACTTGCGTGGGCAGGTAGTAGCAATCACGCTCGTAGTGGCATGCGGAGTTGCGTCGTTTGTGGCAATGCGTAGCACGTATAACTCGTTGCTAACGTCGCAGCAGTCTTACTACGAAACCTATCGCTTTGCAGAAGTATTTGCGCAACTCAAACGCGCACCCGATTCGATTGCGACTCGTATCAGTGAGATTCCGGGAATCGGTACCGCGGAGTTCCGTGTGGTGGCCGATGTAACACTCGACGTGCCAGGGTTGAACGAACCCGCCAAGGGCAGAATCATTTCGATTCCAGAACAGCGCCGGACAATGCTGAATGATCTCTATCTCAAAGATGGAAGATATGTTGAACCTGGACGGACAAGTGAAGTTGTTGTCAGTGGTGCGTTCGCGGCCGCCAACAGTCTGAAGCCGGGAAGCACTCTGTCGGCAGTCATAAACGGTAAGTGGCAGAAGCTGGAAATTGTCGGCGTCGCGCTCTCCCCTGAGTACGTTTACGAGATCAGAAGCGGAGAGATGTTTCCGGATAACCGGCGGTCCGGCGTGTTCTGGATGAGTCGTGAAGCGCTTGGTCCAGCCTTCAACATGAAAGGCGCGTTCAATGATGTTGCTCTCACCCTCGCGCCGGGCGCAGTTGAAGCGGACGTAATCCAGCGACTGGATGACTTGCTTGACGCTTACGGGGGACTTGGCGCTTACAACCGCTCCGATCAGGTCTCGAATCATTTTCTTTCAAACGAGATTGGTGAACTGCAAGTCACGGGAACCTTTATTCCCGGAATCTTCCTCGCGGTTACTGCTTTTCTGATCCACCTTGTCTTATCGCGCATGGTCGCAACACAACGACAGGAGATCGGAGTGCTAAAGGCATTCGGCTATGGAAACTACTCGATCGGTTTTCATTATCTGAAGCTCGCGTTTGTGGTTGTCCTCGGTGGCATCGCTTTGGGAATTGGAGTCGGCTGGTATTTTGGTTTGAAGATCACCACCCTCTACATGGAGTTCTTCAGGTTTCCTGTATTGAACTATCGGCCTGGACCATTGGTTCTCACGAGCGCAGTGCTAATTAGTCTGGGCTCGGCAACGATCGGAGCGCTGGCCGCTGTGAAACGCGCCGTTGGACTGCCGCCAGCCGAAGCAATGCGGCCTGAGCCGCCGGCCCGGTTCCGTGCCGGCTTCGTTGAGCGCCTCGGTTTTCATCGACTCGTCCCCACCTCCGTGCGGATCATTCTGCGCAATCTCGAAAGACGACCTGCAAAGGCAATGGTGGCGATCTTCGGTATCGCCCTCGCAGTGAGTTTGCTGGTTGTTGGGTTCTTCCTTTACTTCGACACGATCGAGCGGATCGTTGAGGTACAGTTTGATGCGGTCCAACGCGAGGACGTCTCAGCTACTTTCCATGAACCTCGGCCGGCCAACGTTAAATACGATCTCGCACACCTGCCCGGCGTGATTCGCGTTGAGTCTTATCGCGCGGTGCCGGCGAGGCTTCGATTTGCACACCGAACACGACGCATCGCCTTGCTTGGATTGGAAAGCGCGGCTGATTTGCGTCGTGTAGTCAGCAAGGATTTTGAGTCCATTACGGTGCCGCCAGAGGGTCTGTTGCTTACGTCTCAACTAGCGGAAATTCTAAATGTCAGGCCGGGCCAAAGTATCACCGTTGAAGTTCTCGAAGGAGCGCGGCCCGTGCGCGACGTTGTCGTGGCTGGAACCGTGGATGAATTGGTTGGGCTATCGGCCTACATGGACCAGGACGCCTTGAACCGATTGATGCAGGAAGGGCAAACCAGCAGTGGTGCGTTTCTGATGGTGGAGTCACCGCGAATTCCGGACTTATATGCGAAGTTGAAACAGACACCGGCGATCAGTTCGGTTTCAATTCCCGAAGTTGCATTGGCCAGCTTCAACGACACTATTGCCAGGACTATCAATGTCTCAACGGTGGTCCTGATCGCCTTTGCCGTAATCATCGCTTTCGGAATGGTCTACAACGGCGCGCGCATTGCGCTCTCTGAGCGCGGACATGAGCTTGCATCACTGCGCGTTCTTGGCTTCACACGCGGCGAGATTGGTTTCATGTTGCTGGGCGAGCAGGCAATTCTCACGTTGATTGCAATCCCGGTCGGGTTCGCATTGGGATATGGAATAGCAGGCCTGATCACCGTCGCCATTGATACCGAGTTGATCCGGTTTCCACTTTTTATCAGTGCCAGAACTTACGCTTTGGCTTTTCTGGTGGTAGCCGGATCAGCTTTTCTTTCGGGTTACCTCGTACAGTGGCGTTTGCGGCATCTGGATCTGGTCGCCGTTTTGAAGACGCGGGAGTGAAAGACAATGAAACGAATCTCAAACATCATCCTCTTGTTACTGGTCGCGGCGGTGATCGTTGGGCTCTTGACGATGTGGCTGCGTCCCACGCCAACGCGGGTCGATGTGGCTGCAGTTTCGCGCGAAGCGATGACTGTTACCGTTGATGGGGAAGGCAAGACTCGCGTACGTGATCGATATGTGGTTGCTGCACCAGTCGCCGGGCGCTTGCGACGCATCGCTCTCCGCCGCGGTGATGCGGTAAAGGCCGGACAACTGATCGCGCAGATCGATCCTTTGCCGTTGAGTCCACTCGATCCGCGCCAACGCGCGGAAGCAGTTGCTCGCGTTAATGCAGCCGAAGATGCTAAACGCGAAATCGATCGAATGGTCGAACGTAACAAAGCGACCTACGACCAGGCGCGACGCGAATTGGAGCGTAGTGAGGTTTTGGTGCGGGACGGTTATGCATCCCGGCAGGAATTGGAAAGGGCACAAACTGCGGTATCGACCAGCTTGCGAGAGTATGAAGCGGCGCGGTCGAGAGCCGAGAGTGCGGCACATGAAGTCGAGGTTGCGCGTGCCGCGCTGCTCGCGGGCAACCGCAGTCAGGGTTCACCAGCGGCGTCGGTGAAGGTTCACGCTCCAACAGACGGAAGAGTTCTAAGAGTTGTCGAAGAGAGCGAACGTGTCGTCATTGCGGGCGCACCGTTGGTCGAAGTAAGCAATCCTTCAAAGCTCGAGGTCGTGATCGAGCTTTTGTCGACAGACGCCGTCAAGGTTAGTCCGGGAGCGAAGGTTTTCATTGAGGCATGGGGTGGGCCGGAAGCACTTGAGGCACGAGTGAGGTTGATAGAACCGTCAGCTTTCACAAAAGTCTCTGCATTGGGAATCGAAGAGCAGCGCGTGAATGTGATTGCGGATCTCACGGCGCCATCGAGTGTGCTAGGCGACGGTTATCGCGTTGAGGGGCGTATCGTCGTGTGGCACTCAGACAGTG
>DASTTS010000441.1:0-11545 GCA_035760085.1 Pyrinomonadaceae bacterium | reverse complement strand
CGCGTAGCGACGAAACTTCGTGTCCGCAGACGTCGCGACGACGATCGGTTTCGGACCTTCCGCAGTTCGTGCATCTACGGTGATTTCTTTCGTCTCCGCATTGATGGCGCTGATCGTTCCTGAGATCCCACGCTTGCTCCAATCGCCGCGCTCACGCTCTCGCTTCTCCGCGATGTCGCCCTTGCTCATCACGTAAAATTCGAGCGCGGGCATGCTCTTTCGATCCTCAGACATGCGGCCACGCGCAAACACGCTATCGCCCAAAGCGAAGTCAGTTGGCGCGATCTTGATGAACTTGTCTTTCGTTTTTTCACCCGGCGGGATACGCATGAACACGGTTCGATCGCTGAGCGTGACTGTGACCTGGGTGCCTGCGGCTGTCGTTACGATGACCTGGCGTGTGTCGGGTTTGAAATCAGAGACGACGCCCATCACGCTCAGGGCGGTGATGGCTGGATCGGGCGTGGTCTGTGCATTGAACGTGGCAGCGTATGCGCACACTACTATCACGTACAACACACTTAGGGCGAAGTGTCTCACGTGAGATAGACACCACAGGCGTTTGAGTTTGTGGCAGGAAAGTTTTAGACAGGATTTACAAGATTTTTTCAGGATTTACATGTGAAGTCCTGGGAAATCTTGTAAATCTTGTTCTACGACTTACCGAAGGAGTAAAGCGCGCTTCGGGTTCTGATATAGATCCGGCCATCGGCTATTGCGGGAGTCGCGTAAACTTCATCGTCCAGTTCGTTGACTGAAATCACCTGCCAGTCGCCGCCGGCCTTCAAGACAGACACCTGCCCGCCCTGACCGATCAGAAACACTTTGTCGTCAGCCGCAACCGGAGAGGAGAAATATTTGTCGATCGCACCATGCAATCGTCCCTGCTTGATCACATTTCCCGTCGTCGGATCAAACGAGATGAGGATGCCGCTGTCATTAATCATGTAAAGCACGTTCTGGTAAAGCAGCGTCGACGGCACTTGCGGCACCGGTTTCGTGTAGCGCCACCGGATCGCCTTCGCGGTTTGATCGCCCTGCCCGCCCATCTTGATCGCGAGCAAGCCGTTCTCTGACGCCAGCATAGCGCGAAATACTTCCCAGTCTTTGTCGTTCAACTTCTCATCGCGATTCATGTCGAACGCTTCGTACGCAGCGACGAGCAGTTTATCCATTTTCGTTGTACCGCCGGCACCGGAAATCTCCGCCTTCGTGATCATGCGATCTTTGTCTTTGTCGTACGCGGCGAGTCCTTCTTCCCAACTGATCGTCGGCACCTGTTGTCCGGGTTGATTCTGCGGGAAGCCCCAGCCGTTGATGTAGAGATACTCGTCGTCGTGACTCGCAATCGACTTCATCTCACAAGCAAGACCGCGCACCCACCAGACTCTCTTGCCGTCCGCAACCGAGTAAGCGGAAAGCTGGAACGACTCGGGAATGATGATCTGCTTCGCACCTTGTTTCGGTTGATACACGATCGGCGTCGAGTAGCCGGAGATCACAACGGGACGATCGACTTTCCAACGCAACTTGCCCGTGTTTTTATCAACCGCGATCAGGTATGACGTCGGACTATCCTGATCGACAGGCAGGATTACCTTGTCGTCAACCAGTATCGGCGACGCGCCGAAGCCGTAGAACATGTTGAATGGACCAAGCGGCAGTTTCCAACGCTCTTTGCCGGCAGCGTCGTAAGAAAGCATGCCGAAGTCCTGGAAGAAAACGTAAACGTTCGTACCGTCAGTCACCGGACTCGGCGATGCTGGACCATTCACGTTCTGCAAACGTCCGGCGTGCGCGCGCGGCACTTCGCGTTGCCATAGAATTTTTCCGGTCTGACGATCGAGCGCGATCACGTAGAGCTTGTCTTTATCGTGTGCCGTGACGAAGATTCGATCACGCGTCAGCACTGGTGACGAATGCCCGGAAGGAAGCTCGGTTTTCCACACAACGTTTTTCGTTGGTCCAAACTCCGCGGGCAAGCCTTTCGTTTCGGAAACGCCGGTACCGTTTGGCCCACGAAACTGCGACCACTCGTCCGATGCGATGATTGTCAGGGGAGACAAAAGAAGAGCGACAAGAAGGGCGATGATCTTTAGCATTTTTACTGGCTCCGTCTTAAAGTAAGCAGATAATATGTGCAGCCATCAAAAGGCACAAGAACGATAAAGGACCCGACACCCATGAAAATCATTTTTTTCTGCCTCATCTTGATCTCTGTCGCCGTGGCGCAGAAGCCGGCGCTGCAAAAAGAACGCCAGGTGCTTTTCGACTTTCGCGTGGCGGACGAGACGGCGGACCCGAAGATCGCCCCGGCCACACAGAAAATGGTTTTAACGAAGGTATTTCGTAAATATTTGACTGACGCGAATAAATGTAATTTCCAGGGGGATGCCGGCGAGGATTACTTAACCGCAGCGAGGAAGGCCGGGCAGATAGTACCGTGGATCGCCGATGTGGAAACGGGAAGTTTTACGGCGCCCGGCCAATCGCAAACGCTCTACGTGATCGATGTCAGCGAGTGTAACGCGTCGCATGCTGATAATTTTGGGACGAAGCGGGTGGCGATCTTTTCCGGACAACAACTCGTCGCCGATGTCGACGCGGATTTTGCAAAAACGATTATCAAGAAAACGGATCTGAATAGTGATGGTGTCGATGAGTTGTTGATGATTACGTGGGACATGGCGCAGGGGACGGTCACCGAGATGGCGACGCTCGTTAGTTTTCAAAATGGGCGACGGCAGGTGATTCAGGAATTTGGGTCGGTGGTTTTGGATTCGTGTGCTTCGGGATTTCCCAGTAGCCAGTCGGAGGCGTCGGTGATCTACATCTCGGATGTCGTGCCCGGGGCGATGCCGAAGATCACGCAGGAAAACTACGAATCGAGTTGTCGTAAGACAAAGCGATGGAAATTGGTGTCGCGCGGCAAGAAAGAATAAGCTCGCTGAGATTACAAGATTTATCCTGTAAATTCTGTAAATCCTGTAATCCTGTCTAAATATAACTTCGATTATAGGGAGGCTCATCAATGCACGAATTATTACAGGAATACACGACCCAGGTGAGTGGCCCGGACGGCACAATCTACAGCGTGCGCAGCTACGGCGAAGAACGTGACGATGGCACGTGGATAGGCTGGCTCGAATTCGAACCAGACGATCCGGAGGAACCTACGCTGACAACCGATCAGGAAACATCACAACCAAATCGTACTGCTGTCGAATACTGGGCCACCGGTCTCGAAGCCGTCTATTTCGAGGGCGCCTTCGAACGCGCACAAGTAAAATAGGAACGCGGATTTACGCGGATATGGGAACGCTTAAAACTGGCGCATTCGTATTGCTCGTTTTCATCTGCGGCGGGTTCAGAAGTTCAGCCCAAACTCCCCCACAACCAAAACAGATCGTAATCGCCGCCGGCACTATCCTCGACGGCAAAGGCGGCGTGCTGCACAACACACGCATCGTAGTTGAAGGATCGAAGATCGTTCGCATCGATCCCAACGCGACACCCATCAACTACGATCTCCGCGGTCTCACCGTCTTGCCCGGCTGGATCGACAGTCACGTTCACATCACCTGGAGCTTTGGTCCGGATGGGAAGAACGCCGGCGCGGGCGGCACGAGCGCCTACGCGACGTATGCAGCCGCAGCAAACGCATGGGCCACACTGATGGCCGGTTTCACGACCGTGCAGAGTGTCGGCTCGCCAAACGATGTGCCGTTGCGTGATGCGATCGCGAGCGGCGCGCTGCCTGGTCCACGTATTCTGACTTCCGCTGAACCACTCATCGGCCGCAATGAACAGAGCGGCACACCCGACGAGATTCGCGCCTTCGTCAGAAAACAGAAAGAAGCAGGCGCAGACGTAATCAAGCTCTTCGCTGCCGGGAGCGTGCGGCGCCCCCAGTTGTTGTTATCGCAGGAACAACTCAACGCCGCCTGCGATGAAGCGAAGAAGCTCGGCCTGCGCACACTCGTGCACGCTTACAAAGATGCGGTTCGCGCGGCGGTGCTCGCCGGCTGCACACAGATCGAACATGGCCCACTTGCTACTGACGACGATCTGAAGTTGATGGCGCAGAAAGGCGTTTGGCTCGACCCACAGGCGGGACTCGTAATGGAGAATTATGTGCTCAACTGGGATCGCTTCGCGGGGACGCCGGGCTATCCGGAAGAGGTCCTTCCAGTGATCAAGGAGATGATCCCGGAGTTTCGCAAGTTCTTCAAACAGGCGTTGAAGATTCCCGGGCTGAAGATTGTCTTCGGGTCGGATGCAGTTGCGGGTGCGCACGGCCGTAACGCGGAGGAGTTCATTGATCGCGTGCGTGATGGCGGCGCTGATCCGATGGCGGCGATGGTATCGGCTAACTCACTTGCGGCCGAGGCGCTCGGGTTGGGTAATCAAATTGGGTCGATCGCTGTTGGATTTCAGGCAGACATCATTGCACTGGATGGGGATCCGATAAAGGACATCACTGCGGTGCGGCGGGTTGTGTTTGTGATGAAGGGCGGCGTTATCTATAAGAACGCCAGTCATTAAGTAAGTTTTTGACAGGATTACAGGATTAACAAGATTTACAGGATCATCCTGTAATCTTGAAAATCCTGAATCCTGTCTAACGACTTTCTTTACCGCCCGAGCTGCTGAGCAACTTCAAGCACCTGCTCGGGAGTCGCCCGTATCCAATAATTCTCCGTTAAATGGATCCATCGCACCGTACCCGACGAATCAACGAGAAACTCGGCGGGCCGAGCGATGTCCTCGCCGTTGATGCCCGCCTTCGTGTGCACAACGTCATAACGTCGAATCACTTCCGCATTTCGATCGGAAAGAATCGGGAAAGTGTAACCCTGACTCTGCGCGAGATTGCGCGAATCTTCCGTTGTATCAATGCTGATCGCAACCGGACGAATACCCACTTCATTCAACTTACTCAGGCTTCTCTCGATACCCCGCAACTCGGAGTTACATGACGGTCACCAGTAGCCACGATAGAACATCAGCAACACACCTTTCGGCGCTTTGCCGTTGATAGGCGTCGTCAGCAGCTCATTGAGAGAAACCTGCTTTCCGGACGTATCAGGAAGACTGAAATCGGGTACTCGTTGCCCCACCTGGGGCGCACCTTTCGAAGCCGGCAGCCAGCGTCCGCCAATGAAGATGACAAATACAAACATCGCGAACACTGCGACGCTCACCACACTCACGATCGAGCTGATAATCCTCGAACGTGTTCGATGTGGACAATCGGAAGCAAACGCGCGTCGCAAGCCCATGAAGAGCAACGCACCGGCAATCACAAAGAGCACGAGGTTCGCCCACGGAAAGTCGCGCGTAAACGGAAACCACACGAAGATAAAGAAGTAGCTCAAAAACGTGCCGAGGGTTAATAAGAACCCCAGCCACAACGGCCAATTGATACGTCTGATATTCATGCTCGTTTCCAGTTGCGCCGCCCGTATGCGACGAACGCGCAAAGTAATCCGACGATTAGGGGTGTAATACTCGCCGCCGGGCCCATCGTCGTGGCTGTTATAACAACAGCGCCAATCATGATGATCGTGAGTCCGATCGCAGCGAGCACTGTCAGGTATAGGTTGCGGCGTAACAATCCCGGCAAAATCAGTCCGAGACCCCCAAGCAGTTCGCAAAGGCCGATAAATTTGAGAAACCAAATGGGCGGCATCCACATGTTCGGTGGTGGCGGCGGCAGCTCCATGATCGGAAACAGCTTGGTGACACCGGCAAACAGAAATAACAGCGCCAGCAGTATTTGAATAATCCACAGTACGATGTTCATGAGTAGTTTCCTTAAGTAGTTGAAATGTTTTACTGCGATGGAAGTCCACCGATCTCCAGCACCGGCCGGATCTCGATTGTGCCGACTTTGGCTGGTGGCACACGCTCAGCGATGCTCATCGCCTCGTCCAGGTCTTTCGCGTCGATCAGATAATAACCGCCGAGTTGTTCGCGTGTCTCTGCGAATGGACCATCAGTCACCAGTCGCTTGCCGTTTCGTACGCGCACGCTCGTTGCTGTCGCCACCGGATGCAGTGGACCGGACGCGAGGTACTTGCCTGAGGCGCTCAAATCACGCGCGAGTTGTGCGGATTCGATGTAGCAGTGCTCACGTTCAGCGTCGTTCAACGCCCCTTCTTCGAGATAAACCAACAGCATGTATTTCATAAAATGTTTCCTCCCACTGCTTAATCGAACGGCCGGCCCGCGAATCGACACTCCTGCCCGATTTTTTTATTATCAAACGTGCTTTCAAACGCCAACGTTACTGTCGACGCAGTCTACCGATCCGATTGGGGCCGAATTGTTGCAACTCTAATACGTCAGTTTGGCGATTTCGAGCTTGCCGAAGACGCGGCCCAGGAGGCTTTCACCGCCGCCGTCGACCAGTGGCGCACTGAAGGAATTCCCGACTCTCCGCGCGCCTGGATCATCCAAACTGCAAAACACAAAGCCATCGATCGCCTGCGACGTCAAACACGTCTACAGGAAAAACTCGAAGCGGATCCCGATTTCGCGTCCGAACCGATCGTCGAAGGACCAAATCTCAACTTCGACGAGATCCCGGACGATCGTTTACGACTGATCTTTACTTGTTGCCACCCGGCCCTGTCACTTGAAGCACAGGTAGGACTCACGCTCCGCACTTTAGGCGGTCTTCAAACCGATGAAATCGCGCGCGCATTTTTAATTCCCACGGCGACGATGGCCCAACGTCTCGTCCGCGCCAAACGAAAAATTCGCGACGCCGGAATTCCCTTCAGCGTGCCTGACACAACCGAGATGCCGGCGCGTCTCGATGGAGTGCTGACCGCGATCTATCTCATCTTCACTGAAGGCTACGCGCCGACACGCGGCGAGCCACTCGTGCGTGCCGATCTCTGCGCCGAAGCGATTCGCCTCGGACGTCTGCTGCGCACGCTGCTCGCGCCAAAGCCTCCGGCTGAAGCGACTGCTCTCGTGGCGCTGATGTTGTTACACGATTCGCGACGCGAGGCTCGCCTGGATGAAGATGGCGATCTGGTTGTACTCGAAGAGCAGGATCGCACGTTATGGAATAGACCACAAATCGACGAAGCGCTGGCGCTGGCTGAAGAAGCGTTGCGTAGTGAGCCTGGTCCATTCGCAATCGAGGCAGCGATCGCGGCCGAACACTGTAAGGCTGCACGACCGGAAGATACGAACTGGTCACAGATAGTCGTGCTTTACGATCTGCTCGCGGAAGTGATGCCGTCGCCGATCGTGTCGTTGAATCGCGCGGTGGCGATCGCGATGGCCCATGGTCCGCAGCCGGCGCTCGAATTGATCGACGAGCTCGCCGCCTCGGGCGAGCTCGACGACTATCACCTGCTACACGCGGCGCGTGCTGACATGCTGCGCCGTCTCGGCAACAACGAAGAAGCCGCTGAGAGTTACGAAGCAGCTCTTAAACTAGCCACCAACGATAGCGAGCGACGTTTCCTTGAACGCCGTCTCCGCGAAGTTCGATCTTTGCCGCAATAAAGTTTCTTTTAAGCGCCCGCGCCCTGGCCGTGCAGCGAGGCGAGACGCTTCTCGATCTCTTCCGGTGTCACGTCTTCCTTGTGTGTGGCAACGGTCCAAACGTGGCCGAACGGATCCGTTAACGTTCCGGAGCGATCTCCGTAAAACTGATCCTGCAACGGCTTCGTCTCAGTGCCACCAGCGGCGAGCGCCTGGGGGTAGATCGTGTCGACGTCGTCAACATAGATCATAAGGCTCACCGGTGTGCCGCCGTAATCCTTCACTCCCTTGAACTGTTCAGTTGCATCGGCCAGCATGAACGGCGAATCGCCGATCTTCATCTCGGCGTGACCGATCTTTCCTCCATGCTCCATGCGAAATAGCTCGACCGCGCCAAACGCCTTCTTGTAGTACTCCATCGCATCAGCCGCACCATTAATGACGAGGTAAGGCGTTAACGAATGATATCCATCCGGAGTCGATTTTACGTCTGCCATAAATTATCCCCTTTCGAGTTTGAGTGGTTACTTGAGAAGATTTTTCTTGTCGAGAAAAGCGATTACAGCATCATTGAACTGCTTTGGTTTTTCCATCATCAGGAAGTGGCCTACACCTTCCCACATTTGATATTCCAGATCAGGCGCGAGGCCACGAAGAAACTGTTCTGTATCGGGCGGCCAATAGGGCGACTTCGCGAGAACCGCAAAGACAGGCACGTTGATCTTGTCAGTGTTATAAAGCGCTTCGCTGTTCATGCTTTCCATGGCACTGACTAACACGTACTGCGGCGTACTATCAAAAGACGTGTTGAGGCGTTCCTTCTCGGCGGCAGGGAGCGCCCCCGACATCTGTGCAAACATCTGTTTTCCTGCCTCTTTGTATCCCGGTGAGCGAAACATCGCGAGAAACCCGTCGCGCATTTCCTTAGTGCCGAAGAGTCGCAAACCACCATCAACGATAACGATTGCGAGTGTCTTTTGCGGATACTTGCGATAGAACTGCCGCGCGACCGGAGTGCCCATGCTATGACCGACGATGACTCCGCGTTCGACTTTAGCGTCGCGCATCACGGCGTCGATGGCATTGGCGAAGAGATCCATCGTGTATGGAATTTCTGGTTTGTCGCTTTGACCGTGACCGGGAAGATCGAGAGCGATCACTCTGTTGCGCTTAGCGAAGTCGGGGATTTGATCGCGCCAATCGGCGAGGCTGAGGGTCCAACCGTGTACGAGGATGAGAGCTTCCTTGCCCTTGCCGTAGCTTTTGTAATGGATTTTCGCACCGTCGAGCTTAGCGTATTGAGATTCACCATCAGCGGCAAAAGCTACGGAAGATGCGAGCAAGAGAGTGACGATGAAGATCAAAGTGCGTTTGGTTTTCATTGGTCCAGATATTTTTTCAGGATTACAGGATTACAAGTTATCGGTCTTTCCTGATGATCATCAACGTCATGTCATCCGTGAGCGGTCGGGGCGCCGCGAAGTCCTGCACCGCGCCCAGCACTGAAAACAAAACCGCTTCCGCCGAGCCACCCTGCGCCCGGCGCAATTCAGTCTGGAGCCGCATATTGCCAAACTCCTGTTCCGCTTCGTTGAATGACTCAAGAATACCATCAGAACACGCCAATAGCAGATCTCCGCCGCGCAGCTTCACCGTGCCGCGCTCAAATATCGCCGCCGGAACGACGCCGAGCACTGGTCCACCTTCAGAAAGCAGCTCGAGTTGCCCATTTTGCCGCAGTAACAACGCCGGCGGATGACCAGCGCTCGTGTAGTCGAGACGTCCTGACTTCGATAGCCGCGCGACAAACAACGTGCTGAGCGGTTCAACTGACGCGAGCCTTGCGATATCGCGATTTACTCCAGCAACGATCACCTCCGGATCGGTGCTCGCGGCCGTGTGTGTTCGCAGCAAACCGATCAAATGTGTGACCCACATTCCGGCCGCGAGTCCTTTGCCGCCGATATCACCAAGCGCCAGCACCAATCCGTCGCGTGTCTCTTCGACACTCACGAAGTCGCCAGGCAAATGACGCACAGCAAAGATCTCACTCGCCACGTCGAACGTACCGTGTCGCACGAGACTCGGCGCACACAGACGACGATGTGTTTGCGCTGCTTCGAAGATCGCAGTGTTCAGCTCAGCGTAATCTCGCTGTAATGTCTCGAGCTTCTGTTGCAGATCGGTAGCAGGAGACGCAACTGTAGCGGGGGAAGAATTGCTGACCTCGATTGCTGGGAGAGTCATGACCAGACCTCATCCTACAAACTTATAGCCACTACCATGAACGGTAAGTATGAAACGTGGTTCTTCGGGATTTGGTTCGAGCTTTTGTCTGAGATGAACGATGTGCGTGTCGACTGTACGAGTCGTTGGATAATTTTCGTATCCCCAAACTGCGTCGAGCAGTCGATCACGCGAGAGCGTTTCAACAGGATGTGCGATGAAGTAAGCGAGGAGCGCAAACTCTTTCGCTGACAGGTCGATAACATCTCCATTGCGACGTACTTCGTTGCTGCGGATGTTCACTTCGATGTCGCTGAACTTGTAGACCTCAGGCGTGGGCGTCGGCGAGGCGACTCGCCGCAGAACTGCTTTCACACGTGCCATCAGCTCACGCACTGAAAACGGCTTGGTGACGTAATCGTCCGCGCCCAATTCGAGACCGACAACTTTATCGATCTCCTGTCCACGCGCGGTCAGCATGATGATCGGCACTGACGGTCGTTTCGCTTTTAACTGCTTGCAGACGTCGAGACCGCTCATGCGCGGCATCATCACGTCGAGTACCACCAGATCGGGATTGTCAGACAGTGCTTTGTCGAGTCCACTAACACCATCTTCCGCGCTGATCACTTCATAACCTTCATACTCGAAGTTATCGCGCAACCCCGCCACCATCGCCGGTTCATCTTCAACGATTAGAATCTTGCTTTTCATAATGATCACCTTCACAACGGGTGGCCACGGAGGGCCACCCCTACAGTTGTAATCAATCACGCAACTTCGTGGGACGCGCCCGATGAGCGACAACTGTAGGGGTGGCCCTCCGTGGCCACCCGTGCCGCAATCACGATGTCGACGGATTAGCGAGCGGCAACGAGAGCGTGAACTTGCTGCCGCGTCCGGGAGTGCTCTCGACTTCAACGTCGCCGCCGTGTGCTCGCGTTATGTGCCGCACCAGCGACAACCCGAGCCCGCTGCCCTTCGTATTGTGCACGAGCGGATCGCACGTTCGATAAAACTTCTCAAAAATCCGCCCCTGCTCGTTTCGCTCGATGCCGATACCACGATCGCTCACTTCGAGTTTGAGCACACTCTGCTCGCGGTAAAGCCTGACACCCAGAAACTTTTCGTTGTCGGAATATTTCAGTGCATTGTTGACGAGATTGACAAGCGCTCGCGCAATCGCTTCGCGATCGACTTTCACCGACGGAATGCCAGGATCGATTTGCTCCTCGAGCGCAAATCCCTGCTGCTCGATCTGGTAACGATAGGAGTCGAGCGTATTGCGCACGAGCTCGGCGATGTCAGTCTCGCGGAAGTCATACTCTTTCGCGCCCGCTTCAATGCGCGAGAAGTCGAGAATGTTATTGATCAACGCACTGAGCCGCTCGCTCTCTTTGCGAATGATGCTGTAGTACTCGTGCTTCTTTTCTTGCGTGTTGATGCGACCGAGCTCGAGTGTCTCAGCATATAGTCGAATCAGCGCGAGGGGCGTACGCAACTCGTGCGAAACGTTGGAAACAAAGTCAGACTTCAAACGCGCCAGCGCGACTTGCTTGTTTACGCTGCGATACGTCAACACTAAACCCCCGATCATCAACACCGACAACACGCCAAGTATCAGAAAACTCTGCCACACCCAGCGATGGCTGATCGCCTGCGCTGTAGTGCCTTGAAACTTGATGCCGAGTGCAAGTCCACGAAACGGATCGTCGAGCTTGTACGAAACCTCGGGCTTGCCGCTGCCCCAACCGGCAGACATCGCAAGCGGCCGATCCGGTTCGGCCTTCAAAACATCCGCTGGATAGACCAT